>CAZQZR010000001.1:0-81732 GCA_964597845.1 uncultured bacterium
AGGGGGGTCAGTTTTGGATGGCACAGGGGGGTCAATTTTCAGTGGCACACGACACGGTCAGAGCCACTCCCCCTGTCGGGGCCCTTCCGCATTGTTGATTGACGATTGCCGACTGTAGCTTGTTGAGATTCTGGCACTTAGCGAGACTCGGCGCGGGAATCCGGCTTGGGACAGGATACGAATCGAGGGAATTCATTCATGTCCCGCGCCGGACGAAGGCAGGTGCATTATTTCGGGCTCCAAGAGCAGATAGTATATTGAGGACCTAAGAAGAGGGGAGCAGCCGCGACGTCGTTCTTGGTCGGCGGTGTCGACTGCCCATTCGGGACGGGATCCCGCAGGCGATTCTACCGGCAGTTCGATGGAGGATTCATCGATCCGTCTGTCGAATGATTGAGCAGATTGCGGACCGAATTGCTCTCCCGATTGCCCGGCTGATGATTTTCCGGGCTTTCTGTGGAATCGTGTGTTGAATGGTTCTCTACGCAGTGGCCAAGGCTGTCTGCATGATTCTGCGGGAGATTGTCTTGCTGACGGTCATCTGCACGGTCGTCTGGTTGGCGTTCAGAGTTGCGTGGAAGACAATCTCGGAAACCGTCTTCTGAACTACGTTCCACGCGATTTCGCCGATAGTCTCCAAAGCAGCCTGGGGGATGGGATAGGGGAGTTTCGGCAAGAGTGAATAGTGAATTGAGAATAGAGAAGTTAGAGGATTTCGGGGGCCGATTGCAGGAGGACATATAGTAAACTGGGGTGTCTGCGGACGTATTACCCAGCCAGGTTCCGTCACGCAGTTGAGCGAAGGCGGGGGGCGAAAAGCGAGCGGCGGTCAGCGGGTTGAGCGTAACCTATATGTAGTATGCGGGCATGGCCCGAGACACAATTTCCCCGTGGGGGGTACGGACTGGAGACCGCCCTGGGGGCTGCAATCGAATAAGGTTTAGGTTAAGGTTTAGGTTGAGGTTTTGGCTGAGCTTTGAGCCGAGCTTTGCGAGAAGCTTTTCAACAAGCTTTGAAACAAGCTGTTTCTTGAGCTTTTGCGTGAGCTTTGAGCCGAGCTTTGCGAGAAGCTTTGAAGTAAGCTTTTGAGCGAGCTTTGAAAAGTGCTCTGAAATGAGCTTTCAAGTGAGCTTTTCAAGAAGCTCTTGAATGAGCTTTGGCCCGAGCTTTCCGGCGAGCTTTGCGGGATGCTTTGCAGCACCCAAGGCGGGCGCGGTGAATCTCAAATCCCAAACCAGAATCTGTGTAATCTGCGAAATCTGCGGATGGTCCTGAGAGATTCCTCCACTCCGCTTCGCTCCGGTCGGAATGACATTCCCCTTGGCGCGCTTGGCGGTTGGCGGATGGCGGGAAGCGGACCGGAATCTGTGTAATCTGCGCAATCTGTGGAAAGAACTGGTATCCAGGGTTGGCCGCGGCGATCTGTCGGACGCTGCGGCCGGTGTTGGCTAGTAGTGCTGTTCCAGGAAGGGGAAGTAGGCGGAGTCGAGCGCGGTGTACCCGGCCTCGTTCGGGTGCGAGTCGTCCGGGCCCGAGGCGTAGGCCTGTTTCAGGTTGCCGTCCGAGTCGGCCAGCACGCCATACAGGTCGAAGATCGCGAGCGAGTCCGGGTGCTGGGCCGCGAGGTCAATCAACCGCTGGTTGTATTGCCGGTGGTTCCAGACGAGCCATTGGTCGGTGGCGCCCGCGACCTGTGGCAGGGCGTTGCCGGCAATCGTCTGCAGGCCGCGCTGGTGGGCCGCAACGTATGCCGACTCGACGTAGCTGAAGTTCCGGTCCAGGTTCTCCTGCGCGGACGCCGAGTCGCCGCCGGTGAAGTCAACGAAGCAGAGCTTGAAGAAGAACACCGGCTGTTCGCACAGCGTCAGGCTGTCGATTATCGCCTGCGCGCTGGTCACGATGTCGGGCGGCGGCTGGACCTCGTGGTACTCAAGGGTGAACCGGTCGTGGAAATATGGACTTCCGCCCCAGTGGTTGAACCAGCCGCCCATGACCGAGCGGCCGAGCATGTAGACCATGACCGGTGGTGCGGACGTATCGCCGGTCGTGAAGCTGGCTGCGGCGGCGAAGTCGAGCCGGTTGCCGGCAATATCCGTCGCGGTCGTTTCCACCGCAACAGCGTACGTGGTGCCGGCCGAGAAGTCCTGCGCGGGTCGGAAGTACATGCTGTTCGCCGCCCACTCAAACGTGCCCGCGACGACCGGCGTGATGCCGAACGCGGCCTCGGCCGTTACGGTATCCATCTCTTCGGAAAACGTTACCCGGATTCGCGTGTTGAGCGGCACGCCGGTTGCGCCGTTCGCGGGATAGGTCGAGAGCACCGTCGGCGGAAAGCCATCCCGCTTGCAGGCTGTAATTGTGCATAGACTCACCAGCAGGACAGAGGCTAGAACCGCTCCTGAGTTCCGAGCTTGTGGCTTGCGGCTTGAGGCTTGCGGCCTCATCTATTCTACGGTGACGCTCTTGGCGAGATTCCGCGGTTTATCTACGTCGCAGCCGCGCAGGACCGCCGTGTGGTAGGCGAATAGCTGGAGTGGAATCGCCACGAGAATCGGCGTCAGGTACTCGGGCGCGTCCGGGACGCAGAAGACCATGTCGGCCAGTTCCGCAAGCTCCTTGTCGCCACCGGAGCCGACCGCGATAATCAGGCCCTTGCGCGCCTTGGCCTCGGCCAGGTTCGAAACCATCTTCTTGTACACCGCGTCGCGCGGCGCGATGCCGATGACCGGCGTGTTCTCGGAAATCAGCGCAATCGGCCCGTGCTTCATTTCGCCGGCCGCGAGCCCGGTCGCGTGGACGTAGGAGACTTCCTTAAGCTTGAGCGCGCCCTCGAGCGCCGACGGGTAGTTGATGCCGCGGCCGAGGAAGATGAAATCGTGCGCGTAGGAAAGCCGGGCCGCGGTCGCCTTGATTTTCGCATCGAGGGCCAGTGCCTGCCGCATCTGGGCCGGCAGCTCGCGGCAATGGTGGACGATGTCGTCGAACGTCTCGTCCGGCATCGCCTTCCGAGTCCGCGCGCAGTGAAGCGCAAGCGCAAGCAGCGTGAATATCTGGGCAGTGTAGACCTTGGTCGAGGCGACCCCGATTTCCGGACCGGCGTGGATGTATACCGACGAGTGGGCCTCGCGGTCAATCGAGGAACGCTTGGTATTAAGCACCGCGAGCGAACGGATGTCGCGCGCGCTGGCTTCGCGCAGGGCGGCAAGTGTGTCCGCGGTTTCGCCCGACTGGCTGATAGGTACCATCACCGTCTTGTCGTCGTAGATGAACTCGGACGTGCGGAGTTCGGAGCTGATTTCGACCGAAACCGGAATCCGGCAGAACTTCTCGAAGTAGTAGCGGCCGACGAGTCCCGCATGGTACGAAGTACCGCAGGCCTGAATCACAATCCGCTCGATCTTTTCGACCTCGTCCGGATAGAACAGGTACTCCGGGTCGAGTATGACGCTTCGGTCCCGGAACCGGCGCGCGATATTCTCCTCGATAATGCGCGGCTGCTCGAAAATCTCCTTGCGCATGAAGTGCGGGTACCGGCCCTTGGTCACCGGCTTGCTCTCGACGTCAGTCGTGGAAAACTGGCGTTCAACGCGGCGGCCGTTCGCGTCAGTCAGTTCCAGCGCGTCGCGCGTGATAACCGCGATCTCGCCGTCCTGCATCGGCAGCATCCGCCGGGCGATGCCGACCAGGGCCTGTGAGTCGGACGCGATAACGAACTCGTGCTTGCCCTGGCCGATGATGAGCGGGCTGCCGACCTTCATCGCCACCAGCCGGTCCGGCTCGTCGGCCGAGACCACCGCAATCGCGAATGACCCTTTCAGCTCAACCGCGGCCTTGCGCACCGCGGCGGCCAGGTCCTTCTTCTTGTAGTGCGACTCAATCAGGTGAATAATCGTTTCGGTGTCGGTGCTCGACACGAACTGGTGCCCTTCGGCCACCAGCCGGTCACGCAATTCGCGGTAGTTCTCAATGATGCCGTTGTGCACCAGCGCAATCCGGCGCTTGCAGTCGGTGAACGGGTGGGCATTCCCGTCCGTAACCCGGCCGTGAGTGGCCCAGCGCGTGTGCCCGACCCCGAGGTTGCCGCGCACGGGGTCCTTGGCGAGAATCTCCTTCAGTTTCTGCAGCCGGCCCGCGGTCTTCCTTATCGTCAGGCCGCCGTCAACCGCGGCGATCCCGCACGAATCGTAGCCCCGGTACTCGAGCCGCTCCAGCCCGACCATAATGACGTTAGTCAGGTTACGCGGGCCGATGTAGCCGACTATGCCGCACATGTTAGGAAAGGGGCCAAGGGGTCAAGGATTCTAGGATTCTAGTGCCGGCACTGGACCCCTCGAATCCTGGAATCCTCGAATCCTGCCCGTTCACTTCTTTTCCGGTTCTTTGCCGTTGGCCGCAAGCGCGTGCCGGGCTTTGTCGACAACTTCTTTCACCGAAGCCTCGGTCTTGCCTTCGGCGATGATGCGAACAATCGGCTCGGTGTTCGAAGGCCGGACGTGGACCCAGGCCTCTCCTGTGCTGAACTTCAAGCCGTCCTGCCGGTCAACCTGGGCATCTTCAAAGGTCTTAACCAGCTTGTCAACCCGTTCTGCGAACTGCTCGCGGCTAAGGCTTATGGAGGTCTTAACCATCTGGTACTGGGGAAGAGTTGCGCGGATGGCCGAAAGCGAACTTTTCCCGAGGCTCGCCAGCCCGATGACCGTCGCCGCGGCCACCAGTCCGTCGCGGGTGAAGTTCAGTTCCGGCAGAATCACGCCGCCGTTGCCTTCGCCGCCGAGCACTGCCTGCACCTTCTCCATCCGGCCCGCCACGTTCGCCTCTCCCACCGGGGTCCGCTCGACCGTCGCGCCCAGCTCGGCGCAGACGTCGTCAACCGCGCGGGTCGTCGAGAGATTGACCACTACCGGTCCTTTGCGCTTCGGCAGCACGTACTTGCAGGCAAGGCAGATTGTCGCCTCTTCGCCCAGCGGGACGCCGGTCTCGTCCACGCAACTGAACCGGTCCCCGTCCGGGTCGAAGGCTATCCCGAGGTCGAGCTTCCGGTCGCGCACCAGCGTACAGAGGTCTCCCAGGTTCTGGGCCTCGGGCTCGGGTTTGCGCGGGAAGGTCGCGCCCTGCTTCATCGGCTCGATGCTGCAGTAGAGCCGGACCGGCTCGGCCCCGAGCGCCTCGACGAGCTGGCAGGCAGCGACCGAGGCCGCACCGTTCACCGCGTCGACTCCGACCTTCAACTTCCGCTCGATAATCGCGGGCCTGATGCCGCGGAACAGTTCGTTCGAGAGTATCGAATTGATGTGGGCGTAGATAGCGTTTGGGTTCTTCTTCACCGGGCGCAGGGCGTCCCAGTCCGCGTACTTCGCGCCCTTGCCCTTGAGCAGCTTGCGGAACGCGACGATCTCGTCCGACGAAAGGAACTGGCCCTCGTGGCTGACGAACTTCATACCGTTCCATTGCTCGGGATTGTGGCTGGCGGTAAGCATCATTGCGCCGGCGAGCGTGCCGCGGCGCGTTACGTGGACGACCGTGGGCGTCGGGCAGATACCGAGGTCAACGACCTCACACCCGACCGCAGTGAGGCCCGCGATGGCGGCGGCCAGCATCATCTCGCCTGAGGCCCGGCAGTCGCGGCCGACCGCGACCGTGCCGTGCCCGACGAACGTGCCGAACGACGCCGCGTGACGGGTTACGGTTTCCGGAAAGAGACTCTCACCAATAATCCCTCGGAGTCCGGAAATACCAAAAATAGGAGATTGCACCGGCGCTGATTATAGCGTCGCGCGGCCCACGGTCAATGCGGTGAGGAGCAGGGGTCCAGGGGTTAAGGATTCAAGGAGTCCAGTGTCGGAGTCCAACCGCCGCTCTATTTCCCCGTTCCTCTCTCCCTCTTCCCTTTCTCCCTTCCTGGCTACCTCAGCAATACCAGTTCCAAGACCTCTTGCTGTCCGCCTGCGCGGCAGAAATACACGCCGCCCGGCAGCATTCGACCATGTGCGTCACCTCCGTCCCAGACCAGCGTCGGCGAACCGTCCCGGTCCGGTGACCGTAGCGTGCGGACACACCGGCCGGCAGCATCAAAGATGCGCAGTTCGACGGGCCGGTCCCCCGGCTCCACAGCAACGTGGAAACGTATCGCCCGGCGTGCCGGGTTCGGTCCTGCACTAAACCGCGCGCTACCGCTGAGTTGCGAGACGTCCCCGACGCCGGCTGGCGGCGACACCTCGACCGAGTCCTGCAGTCGGTCGTTCACCCGGAAGGTATCGCTGGCCAGTTGCGTCGAGCACGTGACGGCGTAGAATCCCGGCACGTAGCTCACGAACCAGTCCGGGAAAACCACGGCCCGCTTCGCGCCCGCCGCATGGCCGCTCACGCCGACGACGGTGTCGTAACCCGGACCGATGACCATCCGCACATTGTAGCTCTCGCTGCGGTTCCCGTAGTTGTACAAGGTGCAGGCCGGCGTCACCACCGTTCCTGATTCAACCACTGCCGTTGGCGAGGCGATGCTCGTGACGCCGACGTCGTGGCGGCTGGTCGTATCGTTCCTCAACTTCACCATCATGCTGTCGACCGCCGTGTTGCTATACTCGTCGCGGGCGATGACTTTCACCCAGTAGTCACCGTCGGGCGAGAGCGTCGTATTCCAGCCGGCCAGCGAGTCGGAAGGTTCGATCAGCGAGTCGCCGTCAGTGTTGGTGATGATGTAGTAGTACTGCCGGGCCAGCGAGTCGTAGTTACAGCGGGTGTTGCAGGTGGCGTCCTGTTTGTACACGACCCGCGACTGGTAGGGGCTGTAGCCGTCGATCGAGTCCGACATCTCCACCGCCCGCGTCAGCGGCACGACGTAGCTGCCGGACGTGTCCCGCACCGAGTAATCGATGCGGTAGACCGCGACCCTCCAGATCCGGTGGTTGATCTTGTCATCCAGCCGGCAGATAAGATCGACGGTGCCGTGGACGCTGTCCTTGGTCTGGTAGGTGCTCGTGTTATTGAGACAGATGGCAAAGCGCTGCCCGGAGTAGGCGTTAAGGAACGTCGGCACCGTTGAGTCGTTGTTGGGCGAGAGGTCGAGCAACGGGTTGTGGTAGAACGCACCGAAGTCCGACCAGATGACACCGGAGTTATGGTTCGCCGAGAAGTGGTTGTGGTGGAACCCGGCCACGGTCCAGGTAGCGATGAAACCGAGCGTATCGCCGACCGCGATCGTGTCGCCCTCCTGCACCTGGATGGTCGTGTCATCGATGTGGTAGTACATGTACCCGGAACAGAACGCCGCGCCCGCAGAATCGGCGACCGTCACGCCATTGTACATCGGGCTGCCGCCGAACCAGACCTTCTTCACATAGCCGGGCTTGCTCGCCACGGCCGGCGACTGCGCCGGAACCATGATGTCCTGCCCGTTGTGGCAGTAGGGAGACGAGCTGTAGTTCTGGTAGTTACCCCAGGAGTTGCCGATGGGATGGACCGAATCCATCGGCAGGGACGGCCAGGGCAACGCGAAGCCGGTTGCGAGCAAGGCGACGAAGATGAGAAGTCGCTTCATCTACTCCTCCTTGTATCGGTACTCACGCACCGCATCGGCAGTCCTCACCCCGAACGTGCTGCCGGGCTCGAACCGGACGGCCGGCACGGCGGTGTTCCACTTTGTGTACGTCAGTTCCTGCTGCCAGGCTGGCGCGCCGGCCGAGTCAAGCAGGACCACGAGCCCGCGCCGGTGACGGCCAACCGTGCCCCGGCCGCCGTCGTTGTCGAGGCCGGCGACCACAAGGTCGTTGCCGACGTCGAGCGAGATGAACTGCCGTCTCGCGTCAGCGGGATGGTACACGAACTCCCGGAACGCGTCCCGGACCCGGAACACGTGAAGCGCGCGCCGCTCGCAGTACCCGAAGCGCTCTCCGTCCGGCGAGAATGCCATCCCGCGAACGAAGGGCGACGCAATCGGTATGCTGGCCGTCCGCACGCCCACTTCCAAGAGCAGTATTGCCTCATCGGTTGCCAGCGCGACACGCCGTCCGTCGGCCGAAACCGCGAACCGATTGCAGCGCCCGGCATTGTAGAGCTCTTTCCCTTCGGAAGTAAAGACCCGGAGCCCCCGCCTGCCATCCTGCACGCAGTAGACGCTGCCGTCGGCCGAGAACCCGTGGCGGTCCCAGAAACCGACATCGGCGGTGCCGCGCTCTCTGCCTTGCGCGTCGTAGAAGTGCAGCTTCGCCCGTCCCGACACCGGGCCGTCGAAGTCGACTCCGACCACGAGCCCGTTGTCCGAGATGTCGAGGACCGTGTGCCCGCCGCCGCTCCTTGCGTACACCGTCTTCCCGGTCGCGTCTAGTAGCTCGAACCACGCGAACGGGACGAACTCGGTGTTGCCGGACGCGTATTCTACGTTGGCGCTATAGTTGCCGGTCGGCGAGCGGAACTGCCATACGTCAGCGCCAACCGGCCGCTCGCTGACCAGTGTCGGCGCGAGGGCCAACACCAAAACGGGCATCAGCAACAGAACCAAAATTCTCATTTTCTCCTCCTTTGATCGGTCCATCCTGCCGGACGAATCCGACCTCACGCGTGGTCCGGTCCGGGCCACGGCCGCCGCGTTGACCGGTGCACGCCTCTTAGCATAGGCGCTACCGGGCCGCCGTCAAGCCTCGGCAGCCTGCTTCCGTTCGATGAGCGCGGATGCGGCACCCGCAGTCATCCTGCGCCTTCGCCCTCGCCGAGCCATACGTCGAACCCGTGCTTCCGGCCGATTCGGCCAATCTCCTCTACCTTGTCCGGGATGATGTTGTAGCCCAGCGAGAAGTTCTCTATCCTGCCCTCGAGCGCCAGGGCCATGGTTTCAGCCATGCACGCGTACACCACGCCCCGAGACAAACCGATGTTGACGCTGAACTCCGGCTTGCCCGGAAGCTTCACGCGTCCTCCGTCGACCACCTTCACGTCATCGCGCTGGTTCTCGGCCTTGGAGATATTCTTGGGCACAGAAACATCCGCCACGATGCTGCCGGACCTGAGTTCATCGACCCTGAACAGCGCGTCCGGCGCGCTCGTTGTCGTAATAATGAAGTCGGCCGCGGCAACAGCCTTGTGCGCGTCCATCTCAATGCATACTTCGGTCGGGCCGGACTGCGCGAGTTCGCCGCGCAGCCGCTCAAGCTTATCCTGGTGCCGAGCGGTGATGATGACCTTCCGGACCGAAGGCGCCAGCACCTTTGTGCAGAGCGAGCCGATTGAGCCGGACGCGCCGATGACGGCCAGCGTGGAACGACCCGGGTCAACGCCGCGCTGTGCCGCCAGGCGGCGGATTGCCTCGACCGCGGACCAGGCAGTCATCGCGCTACCGCTCGTTACCGCGATACTGAGTCGCGACGCTACCGCGCGGCCTTTGTCGCCGACGATTGACGTATATCCACCTAGGCCAAGAATCTTCGCCCCTAGTCGCTCGGCAATCCGGCCGGCGCCCACTATCCGCGCCAGCACCGACTCGGTATCCAGCTCCAGCATCTGCTTCGGCAGCAGCGGGCAGACGACAAAGAAACCCTGGACCTCGTGTCCTAATACCGAACTCACCTTCCGAACACGCGATATGAGATACGGCTTCTGGAGCTTGATAAGGGAAACAACTATGCCGTCCGGTACAAAGCGCATCGCCGGCATCGCTTTGCGCACGTGCCTGAGGGTTGGCGGGTGCACGACGAACCCGAAGGACACCGGCGTACCTGTCGTCGTCATTGTCCTGTACGCCCCAGCGAGCGGATGAGATCAGGGTCGAGTTGTCCCTTCGCTCCCCAGCCCTTCACGCCGTCGGGAATCTGGGGCCGGAACTGCGCGTACAGGGCAAAGGCCCGCGCTGCCAGCACGTCAGGCTTCATCGACCGGGCCAGTTCTTCCATCGCCGCTCGTACCACTGCCAGATGCTCCCCGAATTTGGACTCTAAGTACGCTTCCATGCTCTTGCCCGAGACCGGTACGCCCTTGTTTAGTGCCCGGACCCCGTCCGGCGTCCGCACGACCGGAATCTCCCGCCCCATTAACTCCACCGCATCTCTCGCCTCTCGCTTCTCGCCTCTCGCCTCTCGCTTCTCGCTTCCCGCCTCTCGCTTCGTGTATATCCCCAGCCGCTGTCCCTTGCTCTGCGCGTTCAGGCCGGTCACCGCCTTGCCGAGCGACAGCGCCTCATCGCGGCCGAACCCCAGCCGCTCGGCAACGACCGATGCCCACAAAGCCAGCACCGGTGCGCGGTTAATCAGCATCGCTTCACCTGCCATGCTTCCCTATCTAGCGCACCACCACGACCTTGCGGACAGCTTGGGCTTGAGCTTCTCGCACAAAGTAAACCCCGCGCCCCAGCGAGCTGGCACTTCCGGTAACATCCGCGCCTGACTCGTCGTAGACAGTCGAACCCTGCGGCACGACTGTCATTCCGAGCGTAGCGAGGAATCTCGCCCTCGCAGGACCACGGACCGACGGCGCTTCGGCAATGCCTGATACGGTCTGCCACGCGACGCCCTGGCAGAATCGCGCGACCTCCGGGCTCAGGCCGCCGTAGAACTCAAGGCCCACCGGGCTCGCTCCATACAGCACCGCGTAGAACACGCACGCCCCGAGGTACGTACCTTCAAGCGTGGCATGGCAATAGTCAACCTGCCACAAGTCCACGAGCGAGTCAATCTGGCGGGCGCGGGCAAACGCTATCCCGACCGGTGACATGGTTGCGCCCAGCTCTGTAGCAATCTCCTGGTACGCCACGCGCACGCTCTCTTGCATCTCAAAGTAGTCGCGGAAATCCGGACTTGTCGAGTCCTCGTAGCTGTGCTGGCCGCCGTACTTCCAGCCCCATGTCATGTAAAAGACCGTCTGCGCGCCCTGGAGCCGGATGAGCGAATCGAGCAGCCGCGCCGCCGGGTACATGCCGTTGTAGCACCAGTAGTGGATGGTCGGGATAACGCTCTGCTCCTGAAGCGCGACATAGTCCCACGAATCCTGCGCAATTTTGTCAAGCGTCGCCTGGGTGTTCGTGTGGTCTTCGAGTGAGTAGCCGCTGATTGCGCTCATGTCTGCCCTCGCCGGCCTGCCCCCCGCCTCGGAGAGCCCTGCGAACAGGCCGGGCAGGTCATTGACGTAGGTGTGGCTGTTGCCGACGAAGAGAACGCGGAGCGAATCATCCGCCCAAGCCGTGCCTGCCCCAAAAAATATGGCAACGACAGCAACCAGATGCAGAACCACGACGTGATTGTCCGGCACGAAAGGCCCCTCGTCAAGTCGCGCGCAAGAAGGCAAGAGCTTTGTGCGCGGCGCTGGTTCGGCGAGACTGGTATTGACACGCCCTGTCGGCGGGTTAGAATGAGTCACTCTGGAGCCCGGTAAGAAGTCACTGCAGAGTGGCAGAGCGCCGTGGTCTACCGTTCTCTGAAGAATCGTTGCGTCCGGCATGATGCGTGACGCGCCCACGTCAACGCTTTCTGCTCTTGAAGCATGGCGTATTTGATAAGGAGTTTTGTGCGATTCAAAGTCACGTTCGTAGCGTCCGCACTTTTCCTCTGCTTCGCGACGCTGTTCGCGTCGGTTCCGACGGTACTTCCCGCAGGCATTGAAAGGCTACCCAATGGCAATACGCTCATCTGTGACGCCGGCGCGATGGGACAACCCACGGCTAGAGTCATCGAGGTCGACAGCAACGAACACCTGGTCTGGGCCTACGTCCGCAGCGACATCCAGTGGGCGCATACCGCCCGCCGACTTGCCAATGGCAACACGCTTGTCACCGCCACCGACAGCAACCGTGTCTTCGAGGTCACTCCCCGCGGTGACGTTGTCTGGGAAATGAGGTCGGGCCTGAACTACCCGAACGAGGCCTACCGCCTTGCCAACGGCAACACTCTTATCACCCAGAAGAACTCCGACCGGGTTACCGAGGTTAACACCGACCGCAACATAGTCTGGAGCTACACCTGCTTGGCCGGTCCTCACAACGGGACTCGGCTGGCCAACGGAAATACCACCATATGCGACTCGGACCTGGACCGGGTGATCGAGGTCGACTCGTCAGGCACGATCGTCTGGCAGTACGCGACGGGTCTGGACTGGGCACGCTGCGTCCAGCGCCTGCCGAATGGCAACACGCTGATAACCGACAGCCAGCACAACCGGGTTATCGAAGTCGACTCGGCGGGAAACATCAAGTGGACTCTCTCATCCGGGCTATCAATGCCGTACCAAGCAACCCGTCTCGATAATGGGAACACTGTCGTATCCACCGGCAAACGTGTCATCGAAGTCGATTCGGCCCGGACCATCGTCTGGCAGTACCCGCCAAGCGCCTCCGCTGTTGCCGTCGAGACGCTCTGGGTTACCAATCCAACATCCGGCTGCAGCCTCTACGTCCACATCCACCGGCCGGCGAGCGCGGGGCCCGACAACAAGGTCCCTGCGGTCGTGTTGATACCGCGCGAGAGTAATGCCGGAACGCAAATGGACCAGAACGGCCTCGCCGACCGGGTGGCGTCCGACGGGTTCGCGGCGCTTCACTTCGACGCCGAGGGACGCGGCCTAAGCAGCGGCACCGAGGACTACAACGGTTACTTCCACCAAGACGGCCTGCAGGCCTGCGTCCTCGAGCTTGCCACCAGGCAATACGTTGACACTGCGAAGATAGGAATCTACGCGCGCGGGTACGGCGTCGTGATGGCAGCGGGCATGATTGACCGCCACCCGCAACCGAGAATCAAGTTCCTGATGGACTTGGAAGGTCCGTCCGACCGGTACGGAACCAACAGCGACTCCGGCGGCCACGTGCCGGTGCCTGTAGACTCGGAGTCATTTTGGGCCGAGCGCGAGGCAGGCCGGTTCATGAAGAGCGTGCCCGCGGCCTACCTCCGAATCCAGACCGAAACCGACTACACCGGCCGCATCCCGGACAACCACCACGCCATTGCGCTCATTGACAGCGCAACCTCGACCGTGTATGGTGGCTCTGGCATAAGCGTCTGGACTCGAGTCAATGACTCGGTAATGAACCCGGAGGACAACACCTACATGCTGGCGGATCCGCCTCAGTGGATTGCGGAGAAAGAGGAACGCAACCTGGTGTGCCGCGAGCTTCTCTATCTTCACGAGCTCGCCGGTCGCGACTTCGAGAGCGCGGTGAGGACTTCCCTGCTTCCGGCACCACGCACCTCAGGTCTCTCGCTGGACCTGTCCCCAAACCCTTTCAGGCATCAGGCCCGGGTCGAGTTCCTCGCCCCGGTTTCCGGCTGGATGCAACTCAAGACTTTCTCGACGGACGGCAGGCTCGTCGCCAGCCAGGCTCAGACCGCGACCCTTGGGCAGCGGATGTCCTTCAGACTCGATGGCACAAAGCTCGCGAACGGCATCTACCTGGTGCAGCTGGTGACGTCCGCCGGCGTCTACGCCCAGAAAACCGCGGTTCTGAAGTAGCGACAGACCGATAGCGTCAAGGAGGCGGCCACAAGGCCGCCCCCTTCCTATATGTTGTATGCTCCCTACGCCCACGCTCTGCAATTTTGCGCGGGTTGTTGTTTTACCTCCCTTTGACAAGTCGCGGTGTGCCAGTCCTACGCCGACACCGTAGAGGAACGGGGGCGTGTTTCAGAAAACGAGGTGTTATTCGGGGGTCGAGTAATGCCGAGTGAGACACCCAGATCGGAACTAGGGGATAGAGTGTGCAACGACCGGCCAAGATGCTGTCGCAGACGCTTGAGGACGGGCTGGAGTAGTGGTTGTAGGTTATGTTGTTACAGGAGCAGGGGTAGCTACAGTTCGTCGTCCCTAAGCGGTGGCTGGAGCGCGCCCCGCTGCGGCGGCAGAAGGAGGTGTTGTTCCGGTCGCCGGCGCATATGGCGGCGTTGCGGTTGTTGCGACTCTATGGCCGGGTGCTACTCAGGGCGCAGATGAAGCATCGGGGGCAAGCGTCGTTGTGGCTAAACGAACGGAGGCTGATGCGGGTTCTGGTTATAGGACTGGAACCAGGGCAATTACAACGCCAAGTGTAATTGCTGTTGCGGCGTTTGCACTGGCTGCCAGAGCAAGGACCGCTCCGGGGGCGGGCACTCCCCGAACCGTCCAGAGGATGGAGCGAAAGAGAGAGCGGAATGCTAACTAGATGGGCCGTGCGGGATTCGAACCCGCGACCACCGGATTAAAAATCAGGTGCTCTGCCAACTGAGCTAACGGCCCTAACCACTTCAGATTGCAGATTGTAGATTGCAGATTGCCGAAGTCAAAGGGAAATCAGGAATCAACAATCTTGAGCTGATGCCGGGGGCCGGACTTGAACCGGCACGACCCGTATTCGGGTCAAGGGATTTTAAGTCCCTGGCGTCTGCCTGTTCCGCCACCCCGGCCATAACGGACATTTCAGATTGTAGACTACAGATTAGAGAAGTCAAAGAGACGGGGCCCAACCGGGGAATCGAGAATCGCCAGCCCAAAACCGACAATGAAAAGAGGCGGCTTCGGGATTTGCACCCGAGCGTAACGGTTTTGCAGACCGTCGCCTTACTGCTTGGCTAAGCCGCCGCTCCGGAAAGGGTAGAAAACGAAGTGCAAGGGACAAACTGGAAACTCCGGCGTTCGGAGTTCGCACTTCGCACTTGAAACAAGCGGGAGACGGGATTTGAACCCGCGACCCCTACCTTGGCAAGGTAGTGCTCTACCAACTGAGCTACTCCCGCAACAACGGGACAATAGTGAATTGAGGGCAGTGAAGAGTGAAGTTCGTTCCGGTGCCGTGTGCTGCTTCACTATTCTCTACTCCATATTCCCCACTCCCTATCCTTGTATCCGGCCCCAACGGGAGTCGAACCCGTGTCTTCACCTTGAAAGAGTGATGTCCTGAACCGCTAGACGATGGGGCCACCACTCTTCCGGGCCCGGGTGCGAAGCCGCCCGGCCCGGGTAAATCTAGCCCGCCGGGGCGGGTTGTCAATACGCCAGCGCGTCCCGGTAATCTTTAATTTCGGGCTGCTTGAGCATTTCCTGCATCAGGTCCTGAGCGACCTGCTGCCGGCGCTGCTGGACATAGGCTGCCGGATCGAGCGTCGAAGTTGGCGTTCGCTCGTCGCAACGGACGATAAACGCGCCCCAGCTTGCCTCAACCACGCCGTACTCCTCCCCGGGGTTGAGTACGGCAGCCGTGCCGGCAAATTCCGGGCCTTTCTTGCGGCGGCAATCAAGCAACCCGTCGAACTCCTCGGTTTTAAGCTCGACGTCAGAGTCTCCCTTGGCGTACTCCTCGAGGCCCTTACCTGCTTTAATTGCAGCCAGCGCCTCTTCGGCCTTGGCCAGCCAGATACGTTTCTGTTTATCCTGCTGTACCTGCCAGGTCGCGGGCGTCTTGGCTTTGTCGAACTCCTGAATTCCGGCCGGCTTCGCTTCGACTAGCGCGAACACGTAGTAACCTTTGGCGCCCTGCTGCGGCTTGTCGAAAACTTGCCCGACCTTCGCTTTCTTCGCCCAATCGACGAGCTGCGTTGGGCTCTCAAGATTCAGGTAGTTGTAGTAGTCGTCCACGTTGGTGGCCATCGTGCGCGCCAGCGTTATCGGCAAGTTGAACTGGCTGGCGGCGCTGTCGAACGTCGTGGCCTCCGCCTTGTCCACGAAACTGCGCACCGAATCTCTTGCCGTCGCTACCGCCTCGGTTCCCATTGTCACACGGACGAGTATCCGACGGTAGGCAACCGAGTCCTTGTTGGTGCTGTCGAGCAGGGCAATCTGCCAGCCGTACGCGGCCAGGAAAGGCGGACTGAACGCGCCGGGCTTGAGTCTGCTCACCACGCTGTCGGTCGGCTTGTCCAACTGGCTGCGCGGGACCATGACCGACAGGGTTTCACCCTCAAGGTCGCTGTAGTCGAGCATGGCCAGGTTGAACGTCTCGCCCTTGAGGAGCTGGTCGTAGGCCCGATCGATTGTCTCTTTCGCCGCTACCGAGTCGTCTCGGGTCACGCCCAGCGGGAAGAAGACGTACCGGACCTGCCGGGTTTCCTTCGCACGGAAGTTTTCCTGGTGAGCGTCATACCAGGCGCGCACCTCCGAATCGGACGGCTCAACCGGAGCTTTCCCCTTCCCCGGCCGGGGCCCGAAAAAAAGCGCCGTGACTTTCCACTTCGTATTGGCGGCGGCGAGCGCGTCGTCGGTTTCCGCCTTCGTCACCCGGTAGGCGTTGACGAGGTCGATCCGGAATTTCTCTTTGGGCAGCATGTCCAGGAGGTCCCGGTAGTACTTGCTGAAATACGCCCGGTTCTCGGGCGAGCTGATGACCTGAAGGTACTTCTGCTGGTCGAACTTGCCGTCGGTCATTAGTTCGGGTTTGTTGCGGAGTTCCTCGGGCGGGTTCGACTGGATGATTTCCATCACCTCGTCCTGCGTGACGCTGATGTTCTCTGCTTTCAGCACTTTGGCCCAAGTGATTTCGGAAAGCAGAAACTGCCACGCCTGCTGCTGGACGGTCTGATAGTCTTGACTGGACAAATCGCGCAAACGGTTGTCGCTCTTGTACTTGTCGGTGATGTAGCTGACGGCGGCTCGATACTCCTCCGGGGTTATGTTGTGTTTCCCGACTTGGCCGACGTAGCCGTGGGTATCCTGGGTTCGACCCCGGCTGCCCCGGGTTGCGAGCATTCGCCAGATCTCGCTCATCAGGAAGCCGGCGATGAATGCCGCGGCAACAATAAACATCACGACGCGGACGCGCTTGCGCATATCACTAAGCATCATAGGGGTGAATTCTATTGTCATTGTCCCGAAAGTCAACGATTGCCCGGCTGCACCTCCTTGACTTAGTTCCCTGCGGTCATATCATCCTGCGACGTGAAATCCCGGTTAGGCGTCCGGCGCGGCGGCAGCGTGTGGCTGCTGTATGCCGGCGCTGCCCTGTACGTGCTCACTTTCCTGGTCCTCTACCCGCGGACTTTCGCTATCGTTGATGAAGACGCCTACTTGACCCAGACCTTCCTGTTTCGCGCGGGCCGGCTCGCCTATGACGGCTCGGGAATCCCGGCTCCGCACATGACGGTTGAGACCGCAGGTCGCGAGGTTAGTAAGTACCCGCCCGGTAACGCGCTCTTCCTGTTACCGTTCGCGCTTTTCGGCTGGCGGACGGTCTTCGTCTCCGGGCTCTTGCTCTCGCTGGCCGGGGTCGTGTTCTTCAGCTTGATACTCAAACGGCTCCTGCCTGAGGCCGATCCGGCGTGGTCGCTGCTGTATCTCTTCTACCCGGCGATAGTCCTTTTCTCCCGGACAATCATGAGCGACCTGCTCGCGGCAACGCTGGTGCTGACCGCGTTCTACTGCCTGCTTCGCCGTCGCGCTTGGCTGGTCGCTTCCGGGTTCATGCTCGGGCTCGCCTGCCTGGTGCGGTACTCCAACGCAGTGTTCGTACCTGTGTTTCTGGCTCTACTGGCACGGCCGGTGGGTGTCTGGCGGACGAAGACGGACAAGCACGGACGGACAGATACCGGACGCATGATGTTGTTATTCGTCGGTGGTTTCGCGCCTTTGGCCGGGCTGATACTCGCGTATAACGCCTATGCCTACGGCGCGCCTTTCTCGTTTCCCATGTACCTAACCGGCCACTTCTCCCCCGCCTATTTCTTTCACAACGGATGGTACTACGGAACCTGCCTGCTTATGCTCTATCCGCTGATGCTCGTTACGCCGCTGACCGCAGGCAAGGGCCTGCGGGTGCTGCTCGGCCTGCCCGCCGGAACGCTGCTTATCCTCTACTGCTTCTTTTCTTACACTTACGACGTTCCGAACCTGCCGGAACGGCTGACCGTCGGCATACGCTATCTGCTGCCGGCGCTCCCTTTTTTCATCCTCGCTTTCGTTGCGACCGCAGACCGCCTGACCCGACAACTCCGCGGTACCAACTGGTTGAAGTACGCGGCGCTGGCGATAATGGCATTGCTGAGCGTCGCCATCCAGTTACGCCATGACCGCTACCTCCTGGTGCAGGCAAAGTACCAGCAACTGCTCCGGGACAACGTACCCGACTCCGCCCTGCTCCTGTGCGACAAGGATGTGTCGGAACTGATCAGTTACGCGTGGGGCTGGCGCGAGTATCGGCACATCTCGGAATTCAACGTCCCGAGCCAACTGGACTCGACGCTTGCCGGCAACCGACCGCTGTACGCGGCCCTGGTTGAGAAACCCGGTCATGAGAACATGGTAGAGGTAACGCTGTTTGAGACCCTGCTTGCACGTTTCCCGGACCGTGTCTCCGTCGTCGAGACACGGAACCCGTGGCGGTTCCGGCTCTACCGGCTCAGGTAGCGCGCGGTTTCTCTCTTTTGCTGCCGCCGTCCGCGGGTCGGCGGCGGCGCACCTTGACCTCGCGTAGGAATCCGAGCAGGTACAGCTTGCCAGCCAGCGAATACGTGCTGACGGTGATTTCGACCTCGACGGGCGAACTGTCACGCCGAAGTCCCTGGAAACGGTAGCAGGTTGGCGCCGGTTCGCCCCGCGCCCTTGCTTTCGAGTATTCCGCGACGCGGTCGCGATCCTCGGGACCAACGAAGTCAGCAATCGGTCGCCCGGTGACTTGGTCCGAGTCGTCGTATCCGTAGAGCTCGGCGAACCGCCGGTTCGCGTAGACAAGCACGCCGTCGCATTCGGCGGCGATGCCGTCTGGTGAATTGGCGAGCAATGCCAGCATCTGCGTTGTTGCCTCCGCGGCCGCCCGAGCCAGTTCTTTGCGTCCGGAAATGTCGCGCACCACTACCTGCACCGCCGGCTTTCCCTGCCAGTAGAAAGGCGCGTTGATGACTTCGACCGGCACATAGGACCCGTCCTTCCGCTGGAACCGTTCCTCGGTCACCTCGCCCGGCCTGCCCAGCTGCAGCACCCGAGTGATCCGGGCGAGCACCGCCGGTTGGTCGTCGGGATGCACGAAGTCAAGCACGGGCCTGCCGACCAGTTCCTCGGGCCGCTCGTACCCGAGCACGCTGGCACCGGCAGGGTTGACAAGCACGAGCCTGCCGTCCTGGTGTACCGCGATTCCGTCCGGCGACATCTCGACCAGGCGGCGGAATCGCTCTTCCGACTCCTGCAGCCGCTTCTCGGCCGCTTTGCGTTCGGAGACGTCACGGAAAACCACCTGCACCCCCGGTTTTCCTTTCCACTCCTCGATCCGCGCGTTCGTCACTTCCAGCAGCACGTAAGCCCCGTCGCGCCGCCGGAAGCGCGCCTCGGCCGGATTGCCGGTCGGGCCGACCTCCGCGACTTGACGCATCCGGTTCAGTACCGCGGCCATCTCGTCCGGATGCAGGAACTCCCGTACCGGCATTCCGGTCACCTCGGCCGGGTCGTCGTACCCCAGGATCCGCGCCCCGGCCGGGTTCATCAGCACGACCTTGCCGTCCTGGTGCACCGCAATCCCGTCGGGCGAGCTCTCCAGCAACCCGCGGAACCGATCCTCGCTCTCGCCGAGCGCCCGTTGGGCCAGCGTCCGCTCGGTGATGTCCTCGACCGTGGCCAGCGTGTAGCGGGGCCGCCCGGTATCATCACTGACCGGGAAAACCGTGGTCCGGGCGATTACCTCGCCGCCGTCACGACGGATGTAGCGCTTCTCTGTCGCATAGTACTTCCGCTTTCCCGCGAACATCTCGGCCACCGCCGCGCGGTCTTGCTCCACGTTCTCCGGGTGAGTGATGTCGATGATGGCCAACTTCTTCAGCTCTTCCTCGGCGTAACCGAGCATCTCGCAGAACCGGCTGTTGGCCGTGGTGAACCGGAAGTTGGGGTCCGCGGTCACAATCCCGACGGCGCCGCTGTTCACAATCTGCCGGTAGCGTTCCTCGCTCTCACGCAACGCCCACTGGGCTTTCGTGCGCTCGGTGATGTCCCGCACGATTGCCAGCACGGCTGTTCTGCCGTCCAGTTCCATCGTGGATGTGCTTGTTTCCACCGGAATCTGACGGCCGCTCTTGTGGACATTGACGGCCTCGGCCCGGAATGTCCCGTCCCTTAGAGTCGCATCGGTCACGTGCGGCAGCCAGGCACGCGCATCGGCAGGAACCAGGTCCGCCACGGTCATTTTCAGGAGCTCTCTCTTCGTATACCCGAGCATCTCGCAGGCGTTCCTGTTAACGTCGAGAATAAGTCCGCCCATGCTCTCAATAAACACCGCGTCGCCTGCCGACTCGAACACCAGCCGGTACTTTTGTTCCGACTCTCGCGTTGCCTGTTCGGCGCGGGTCCGCTCCGTGACGTCCCGCGTGACCGCGAGCACCCGCCGCTCACCCTTGACCGACACGACGGAAGCTACCAGGTCGGCCACGAATTGCGTCCCGTCTTTCCGGAGCATCTTGATGGTCTTTGTTACCGTTTTGCCCGCCGCTAGGTCGGCCATCGCTTCCGCGGCTTCCGCGCGGTGTTCGGGTGCGACAATGTCGGCCAGGTTCATCTGTTGGATCTCGTCGGCGGTGTAACCGTAGAGCCGCAGGCAGGTGGGATTTGCTTCGAGCACTCGCCCTTCGACGTCGGCGATTGCCAGCGCATCCAACGAGTGGTCGAACAGCAGCCGATACTTATCCGCCGCCGTACGCACGGCCTGCTCGGCGCTCCAGAACGGGGTTACATCACGCGCCACGAAGACGACCCCGGCCGCGGCACCGGACTGGTCCCGGCCGGCGGTCGCGTACATGTACAGCGCAACTTCCCTCCCGGACTTGTCGGAGCACCGCATGCCGCCGGCAAAGTCGCTGCCGGAGAGTATTGAGGGCAGGTCGACTCCGGAACCACCCGGCGCTGTCGTGCAGATGACTTCAAACGGACTGCCAAGGACTTCCTCGGCGGAATAGCCGAAGAGTTGCTCAGCTTCTTTGTTCCAATATACCAGCCGCCCGCGCTTGTCCGCGGCGAACACTACATCCCCGCGCTGGAACGTCATGTCGGCGACGAAGGGGAAAGGTTGGGTCAAGTTCTCGTTACTCACCTGAATCAGTCCGTCTGGCCGAAGCCCCGCGCGCACGCTGCGGCACGTTGAGTAAACGGCCCATCACCCGGAAGCCCGTCATCAACCTGGATTCTATGGTCTGGCCACACAGAGTCAAGCCGCGGCGGCGGCCCGACAAACGTCCGGATCACCGTCAGAAGAGACCTGCCGTTTCCGAGCCCGCATAGGCCCCTCCTCCCCAGCCACGCCTTAACCGCCAGCGGGCCCGCGGCCGGCTGCTGGTGCAGGCCCACCTTACCAGCTTCATACTCCCCGCGACCTCTCGCGAACCGTGTATATAGGCAAGTTTCGTGCCACGGCTGGCTTTCACTCTGCCGGTGCTTTTTCCCACAAGCGTACCACTTGGTCGTCTACCCTAGACTGCGTGTGCGACGGCCTCGGTCGGTGCGGCATTGTGCGGCAGCGGTTGCCGTACGCGCCGGCGGTTATGTGCTCGGCCGACAGAGGTCCGAGACAACAATCGGAACAACATCTGTAACTCTCGAAACGAGGAAGTCGGGGCGAAAAGACCGCAGGAACCAGGCCGGCCTGAACCCGTAGGTCACGGCGCACGTATCAACCCTGGCCGCCTTTGCGGATTCAACGTCCTGCTCGGTATCCCCGACCATGATCGCCGCGCCGGGCTCTACGCACAGTTGTCCCAGCGCTATCAGTACCGGTTCCGGATGCGGTTTGTGCTGACGGCCTTCCTGCCAGCCGTGCACGTAGTCGAAGTAGCGAGCGAGTCCAAAGGCCTGAACCGTAAAGTCGGCCTGCGTCTGGTGCTTCGCTGTCACCAGCGCCAGCTTGACCCCCGTAGTCCTCAGGTAGCCAAGCACGTCTTCGACGCCCGGATATAACCTGGTGTGTTCGTTGAAGTGCTCAGCATAGTGGGCGCGATACGTGTCGACGAACCGGCCCGTAATTGCTTCGCCGGTCGGGTAGCCGAGTTCGCGCAGGATGACCTCAAGCGGTTTGCCCACCTGCACCAGAATGTCGTCTGCTTCAGGCGGCTCCCGGTCAGGGGCGACGCATTTTAGAGCATACCGAACTGAGGCAATGAGGTCCTGCGCCGAGTCAATCAGGGTGCCGTCAAGGTCGAACAGGACGGCGGCGTAGCGGAGGACGGGGTCGGAAGATGAGGGTCGGGGCTGGCTACGCTTGCCGATAGTACTTGTCGAGGTAGGCATCACGGACACGCTTTAGTTCGCTGCGCGGAAATACGGCAAGCAGCTTCCACCCGAGGTCCAGCGTCTGCTCAATGGTGCGGTTCTCGTGTTCGCCCTGGGATATGTACTGCTCCTCGAACTCCCGCGCGAATCGAAGGTACACTTTGTCCATGTCGGACAGCGCCGCATCCCCAAGGATGACCTCTAACTCTGCGGCTTCCTTGCCGCGCGCGTAGCAGGCATAAAGCTGATTGAAGAGATCCGCGTGATCCTCACGTGTCTTGTCCTTGCCTATTCCCTTATCCTTCAGGCGTGAGAGCGAAGGCAGCACGTCCACGGGCGGGTAGATCCTACGCCGGTGCATTGCGCGGGAGAGGATAATCTGGCCTTCGGTGATGTAGCCGGTCAGGTCCGGGATCGGGTGGGTCTTATCGTCTTCGGGCATCGTTAGCACCGGCATCGTTGTGATCGATCCTTTGCGGCCTTTGATTCTGCCGCAACGCTCATAAAGCGATGACAAGTCGGTATAGAGATAACCCGGGAACCCACGCCGTCCCGGTATTTCCTTGCGTGCTGCCGATACCTCGCGTAGTGCTTCACAATAGTTGGTCATGTCGGTCAACACCACTAACACGTGCATCCCCAGTTCAAAAGCCAGATACTCGGCCGCAGTCAGGGCAACGCGTGGGGTGGCAATCCGTTCAATTGCCGGTTCATCCGCCAGGTTGAGGAACAGCACGGTTCGTTCTATTGCGCCCGACTGCGTGAAGTCGCGGATGAAAAACTCGGCCTCCTCAAACGTGATTCCCATCGCCCCAAAAACGACCGCGAACGGCTCACTCGTGCCAAGCACCCGCGACTGCCGGACAATCTGCGCGGCCAGGCGGTTATGTGGCAGGCCCGAACCGGAGAATATCGGGAGCTTCTGCCCGCGCACGAGCGTGTTCAAGCCATCAATCGGAGAGATCCCAGTCTGGATAAACTCGTTTGGATACTCCCGCGCGTATGGGTTAATCGGTGCGCCGTTAACGTCGGTGCGTTTGTCCGGAATTATCGCCGGCCCGCCGTCGCGGGGTCGCCCCAGTCCGCCGAACACGCGCCCGAGTATCTCCGGCGAGAGGTCAATCGTGATGCCGCGGCCCATGAATCGCGCTTTGGTCGCGGGCACATCGATGCCGGTCGTGCCCTCGAACACCTGCACCAAGGCTCTGTCTTTCTCAACCTCAAGCACTTGCCCGCGCCGCACCTGGCCCGACGGCAGCGTAATCTGTACCAACTCTTGATATTTGACGCCGGCGACACCCTCAACCAGCATGAGCGGCCCGGCAATGGACGCAACGGTCCGATACTCTCTGATCATGCCGCCTCCAGCGCAGCAATCTCGCGTTCCATCTCGGTGCGCGTCTGAACAATGGCTGCCGGCGCGTCGGCCTCGGCCAGGTACTTCATGCGCGCAATCCGGTCGCGTACTGCGGTTTTCTCGATCGCCTCCATGTCCACCCCCCGCCCCAATGCTGCCTTACCGAGGCTGTGGAAGAGAAGAATCGCGCTAAGCATGGCGGCTTGCTTGCGAAGGGACGTGTACGTATCTACTTCGTGGAACGCGTTCTGATGCAGGAAATCCTCGCGGATCGACCGCGCGACCTCAAGCACGAGCCGGTCCTGCGGTGAGAGCGTATCCTTCCCCACCAGCCGCACAATCTCCTCCAACTCCGCCTCCTTCTCCAGTAGCTGCATGGCCGCAGCCGCGTCTTTCACGAACTCCGGCCCGGCGAGTTTCTCGAAGGCCTCACGCAGAACGTCGGCGTACAACGAATAGGAGTTCAGCCACGATATCGCCGGAAAGTGACGCTGAAACGCGAGTCTGTCCTCCAATGACCAGAAAACCTTGACTACGCGCAGCGTCGCCTGCACCACCGGGTCGTTCAGGTCGCCACCTGGCGGCGAAACCGCTCCGACCACCGACAGTGCGCCCTCCTGCTCCTGACCGTCTGGCGTCCGCCCCAGGCACACAACCCTTCCGGCGCGCTCGTAGAATTCGGCTACGCGGGTCGCCAAGTACGCCGGGTAACCTTCCTCGCCCGGCATTTCCTCCAGGCGGCCGGAGATCTCGCGCATTGCCTCGGCCCAGCGTGAAGTCGAATCGGCCTGCAGCGCCACCGAGTAGCCCATGTCGCGGTAGTACTCGGCCAGGGTAATGCCGGTGTAGATTGAGGCCTCGCGCGCTGCTACCGGCATGTTCGATGTATTGGCGATCAGCACGGTGCGTTTCATTAACGGTTCGCCGGACTTCGGGTCTACAAGGTGCGGGAATTCCATGAGCACATCGGTCATCTCGTTGCCGCGCTCCCCACACCCGACGAAGATGATGATTTCCGCGTCCGACCACTTCGCGAACTGGTGTTGGATAACCGTCTTGCCGGACCCAAACGGCCCCGGCACGGCCGCAGTCCCGCCCTTGGCAATCGGGAAGAACGTATCAACCACACGCTGGCCGGTGACGAGTGGAGTCTCCGGCTGCAACTTCCGCCGGTAGGGCCGTGCCTTGCGCACCGGCCAACGTTGCACCATGGTCAACTGCCTCTCGCCCTCTCCGGTTCGCACGACCGCGACCACTTCGTCGACCTTAAACTCACCCGGACCAATGCGCACAACCTCGCCGGAAACATCCGGTGGCACCATCACCCGGTGCTTCACGAGAACCGTCTCTTGTACCTCCCCAAGCACGTCGCCCGGTTCCACCATGTCTCCTGGTTGCCGCAGCGGCACGAACCCCCACCGCCGCTCACGGTCCAGCGGCGGCGCCTCAACGCCGCGGCTGATGAAGTCGCCGACCTGCCGTTGGATAACATCCAGGGGACGTTGAATGCCGTCGTAGATGGACTCGATCAAGCCGGGCCCGAGCTCGACCGACAAGGGTTCGAAAGTAGGGAACACGGGCTCCCCGGGGCCTACCCCACCGGTTTCCTCGTACACCTGGATTGACGCCTGCCCGCCCTCCAGTTCGATAATCTCGCCAATGAGCCGTTTCTTGCTTACCTTGACGACATCGTACATCCTCGCGCCGGACATGCCGTCGGCAACAACCAGTGGTCCTGAAACCTTGACAATCGTGCCGACTTTACTCTCCGTCATCGCTCGACTCCTTCGGCGCCGTACGACGCCCTTGGCTCATCAGACAAACCGCTGACCAACGCCCGTGTCGACGAAGCAGTTGGTCGCGGCTCGTGGAAGCCGTCATTCCGCCGGCCCCTGACCGAACACATCCGCACCGACAGATCGTTTAACCAGTTCGCTGAGCCGGGTAAGCCCGTGCCGCTCCGCACCCATCGGCAACATCACCAGGCAGGGCGTTGCGGTACGGCTGTACCGACCGAGTACTCCGGTCAAGTACGGGTACAAGTCCTCGGTGTAGAACAAGACCGTCAACCCGGAACCGGCAAGCTCCTCGACCCTGGCGGCCGCCTCCGGCCCGGGCTCCACGGGGTACACCGCGAGCCCGGCAGCCCGGAACGGCGACACTACCTCGGCCCTTCCAACAACCCCGACCTGCGTCCCGGGACCCCCGCCTTTGGCCACCGGAGAATCACTCGACATATGCCACCAGCTCTTGTGCTATTTCTTCCGCTACACCCGCGAGTTTCGCCGCGTGAAGCTGCCGCAGGTTGCGGACCTCGTTTCTCTGCAGCAGAAAATATGTTACCAGCGGTTCGTACCCGAACGTCGCATAGCGAGTCTGCCGCAGGTACCCGAGTTCCATTTCGCGACCATACCGCTCCATACGGGCAAACGAACGTTTGTCGACGACCGCGGCAGTCCCCTGTTCAAGGTACTCGAAAAAGACTTCGCTTCCGGCCCCGTGGGGCGGCGCTTTGGCAAACCGGTCCACGACTGCGTCCCAGGGTTCAGCGATGGTCGCGGCGAAATCTGTCAATGCTAACCTGCCGCCGGGGAGATACGCAGCGCCCATATCCCTGCGCGGATCTCCCCCACCGCCTAACTGAGCCTTAATCCTAACCAGTGTTCGGAGGTTCTCCAGGTCGGCGTGCAAGCCCAGATACTCGATCATGAATTCGCTTGGTTCAGCCGTCTGCAATTGTAGTTCCTGCATCAGTCGGTCCACCACCACGTCAACGGCAGCCGAATCTCGCTCTTTTTCAAAACTGGCCGTAACCTCAGCCACGACGGCGTCGACGCGTGAGGCGAACTTCGGACTGGCAAGTTCATCCGGAATTGTGAATTCCGGTCCGTTGTGTGACAGGCTGTTCTTGAACGCTGTTTTCAATCCGAGAAAGGCGGCCGGCAGTCGGAATAGGTCAAGCAACCAACGGTCCAGCGCGTACTGAGCGAGGAACGCGACGCTCTCAACCGTGGCTTTGTCGAGTGCCTGCGGAACGTCGGTCGTTCCGCCTTCGAGAAACCTGGAGTACGCCGTTTCGGCCAAGGACGCAACGAACTCTCGGACTCCCGGCGCCCTAATAAGCCGCTCGTACCGCGCCCGGTCGAACAGGGCCGTTTCGAGCGCGCGGACACGCCCGACCGCAAACCCGTACTCCGGGTTTTCGCTCAATCGCGCCATTACGTAGTTAATATCTTTCTATGTTTGCCGGGCCGCGCCTCGGACCGAGGGTAATGATAGTCGCGCAGTAGGGCGTGTCAATGTCCTACCTGATGATACCGCTCAGGATTGATACTGAGTTGACCGTTCTTTCCCTGCAGTCGTGAACCGCTCCTCAACATCTCTTCTCGCTGTGTGTCCTTGTCTTGAGTCCGAAAGACCAGTACTCCAGACGTACCACCCGTTGGCGCCTGCGCGGATATCATGTCTGTTTAACGCGCGCGTATCAACGGCCGAGAGAGAGGGTTTCCAATTAGTAACAAATAGTGTATGTTTACAAGAAGATGAACCGGTGTCACGGCAGAGACAATTCACTTTCATACTTTCCAACAATATCTGGTAGAGTAATATTGCTGTTGTTGTTGGGTTGTGAGTTTGTGTGGACTGAATGGAAAGCTGTTATGTACCGTCACTTCTGTTCGGCGGAGACGGGCGCTCGAAGTAGTCTAGTTGTGGACAGAAAGAAGGAACGTCGTTACCCACTGGTGGTTCAACGTGGTTCTCCCCCGCTTATTCCCCTCTTTAACTTCTCCAGACGTGCCGCAAAGGCCGGGTCCTTTTCTCGGAGTTCGTTCACCCTCTTGATGGCATGCATCACGGTTGTGTGGTCTTTGTCGTCGAACAGTGAGCCGATTTCTTTCAGTGATAGACTAAGCGTTGTCCGGAGTACATACATCGCAACTTGTCGCGCCAGAGCAAGCTGCTTAGTTCGGCCGCCGTTGGTTATTTCATTGAGGGAAACCCCGAAGTGGTCGGCGCAGGCCTTAATGATCCGGTTGTGGTCAATCGGTTCATCCTCTTTGACCAGGTCCTTGAGTGTCTCTTGAGCAAGTTGAATCGTAATGGGCCGACTGTCGAGCGAGGCAAGCGCAAGCAGCCTCACCCAGCTTCCTTCAAGCGCCCGTACGCTGGACCGGACCCGTGCGGCAATGAAGTACGCGACGTCATCGGGCAGGTCAGCGCGGTCCTGGACCGCTTTCTGCTTCAGAATGGCAATCCGGGTTTCAAGTTCAGGAGGCTGGATATCGACAACCAGGCCGGAACCAAGCCGGGAAGCCAGCCGGCTTTCCAGCGTGGGTATATCCTGTGGCGGGCGGTCACTGGTAAACACAACTTGGCTACCGGCATCGTGGAGCGAGTTGAAGATGTAAAACACCTCTTCCTGCAGGCGTTCCTTGCCGACCAGGTAGTGGACGTCGTCGAGCATCAACAAGTCCAGCCCGCGGTACTTGTTCTTAAACTCAAGCCGGGTGTTTTTCTCGATTGCTTGAATCAGCTCGATGAACAAGTCATCGGCGGCGGTGTAGTAAACCTTGAGGCTGGGTTTCACCGAGAGAGCCATGTTGCCGATGGCCTGCACCAGGTGGGTCTTGCCCAGGCCGACGCCACCGTAGATGAAAAGCGGGTTGTAGCTGGCCCCGGGGCGCTCTGCCACGCTGCGGGCGGCCGCCGCTGCGAACCGGTTTGACTCGCCGACTACGAAACTGTCAAAAGTGAGGTGGGCCTGGAGTCGGTACCCGTTCGGTCTCAAGACGGGACGGCGCACCGGAGAGCGTCGTATCACGAGGCCTGAGTCGCCAGCGTCGCGCGGCTGGAAGGACACGGCCATTTCCTGTCCAGAGACGCCGGTTAGCGCTGCCCGGACCTCGGCAGAGTACCGCTGGCTGATCCAGTCGGCGAAAAAGGAGTTGGGGACTTCTACCTCCAATGTGCCGTTCCTTACGGCGCGTCCCCTGGTTGGCGCAAGCCAAGTCTCGAAACCCTCTTGGCTTATGCGCGGTCGTACATAGTCGAGGATATCAGTCCACAGTTTTCCAGCATCAGGCACAGCATCATGCCCGATGCGCGATTGCACTTCGCTGTCAGCCACACCCATCTGCAGCCCCTTTCGGATGATAGCACAAATAAACTTAGGCGGCCCTACGAAAGGAAACCCACAAACCCAGCATGTTATCCACAGAGTTGTCCACATCGTCGCTCAGCATGTTGCTGAGGCGAAAAGCAAAACGCCCGCGGCGTAGGTCTGTTCAACGAACCGGATTGTAGGGGTCGCTAGTTGCCTAAGGGCATACTAAGTCAGCAAAGCCGGATGTCAAGCTCGACGTGGGGCCGGGGTCGAAATTTCAACAAAGTGGCGGGGAGACGCAGCGAGGGGCTCGCCCAGTGAGCCTGCAGTTCCGCTAACGCGTCAGAATTCCTGCGCCGCCGGCGGCAGCGACTTGACCCAGCGCGACGCCTCCGTCGTTGAGCGGTACCAGGTGGTTCCAGTAGACTCGGCGGCCGGGATGGCGAAGTCTGGAGGAAACGCAATGGCGAAGCAGGGAATTCTGAAAGGAGCCGCCGGAAAGGCACACCGTCTTAACGTGGTGCCATTGGCAGAGAACTTCGGCAAGACGAACGGCTGCCAAGGCAATTGTGTTGTGGAACTTGGCCGAAATAGTGGCGGGACTAACGCCGGCGGATGTTTCACGTGAAACGTCAACAAGCAACGGCTCGGGTCGAATGAGAGAGGGGGAGACCGACACATCCAACACGTCAGGCGTAAACCAATGGCCAACCTCTTTCCGGTCTGCGATAGCCTCCAAGGCTGTTGGCGCCTGTCCATCGAAGGACGCGGACGAGGCTACACCGACGGTGGCGGCAACGGCGTCGAAGAGGCGACCGAGAGAGGAGGTGCGCAGACCGGTTGGGTTCGGCCGACGGTCATGCAGTCGCCCACGCATGGGACTCACAGCGCCGCTCACCTGCCGCATGTATGCGCGAGCCACCCGGGACGGATCGGCCACTTCGTCGCCGGCCCCGGCGAATCGTAGATAGCCCAAGTGCCCGACTCTGGCCCAGTTAAGGTCTTCCTGCACCAGAAGAAACTCGCAACCCCACACAGCACCGTCAGTTCCGTACCCGTTCCCGTCGAAGGCGAGACCCAGCACCGGCCCGGCCAGGCCATGCTCCGCCATCACCGACAGTATGTGCGCGTAGTGGTGCTGGATCCTGACCAGCGGTAACCCCAGCTTGCGGCCCAAGCTCTCGGCAAGGCGGGTTGACGCGTAGTCCGGGTGCGAGTCACACGCAATGACCTCAGGCTGTATACCGGTCCACTTTGTATAGCGCGCGAACGTATCAAGCCAGAATCTCTCGCCTTGGCCGGTGGCGACCGTACCGATGTGCGGACTCATGAACGCCCGGGTTCCTTTCGCCAAAGCGAAAGCGTTCTTGAACTCGGCACCGACTGCGAGGACGGCATGTTTCACGTGAAACATCTCGGCAAGCGCAAGTGGCTGGGGCGCGAAGCCGCGGGCCCGGCGGACTAGGCTAAGCCATGGACTGGCGCTACCTGATGAATCTCGGGCCCCGGCGCGGCCCGGCGAGCAATTGGAGCCCTTGCCGTCGTCGTCGACGAGGACGACGGAGTCGTCGCAGCGGTTGGCAATCGGTCGGTTGTGGGTCAGAATCAGGTCGGGCACACCGCCCACTTCCTTTGCCAAATCCGCATCGTCTGCGGTGATGGGGTTGTCTTTGCGGTTGGCGCTTGTCATCACAAGGACCGCCGGCTTCCCGGTGAGTCGTCGCAGGTGGTCGAAGAGGAGGGCGTGCAGTGGGGTGTAGCAGAGCATGACGCCCAGGCGGGAGTTGCCCGGTGCTACCGAATCGGCGAGATGGAGCGCGGGCGCCGGCCTTCTTGGTAGTAGGACAATCGGGGCGGCGGGGGAGAGCAGTGTCCTGCGGGCGCGAGCGCTGACGCGGGCGATTAGGCGGGCGACCGCCGGAGTCTGGCACATGAGCGCGAGGGGTTTGTCCGGTCGGTTCTTGCGTTTTCGCAGGCGTGCGACGGCACGGTCGTTGGTGGCGTCGCAGGCGAGATGGAAGCCGCCGAGGCTCTTGATTGCGAGTATCCGGCCGTGGAGTAGTGCCCGCGCCGCGTCTTCGATGGGAGTTGTTGTTGGCCTGGGGTTGGCACGCGGGCCGAGGAGTTGCAGTCTTGGTCCGCAGTGCTGGCAGGCGATTGGCTGCGCGTGGTAGCGCCGGTCCGAGGGGTCGGTGTATTCGCGCCGGCACTGGGGGCACATGTGGAAGCGTGCCATGGTTGTGCGCGGCCGGTCGTATGGGAGCGCCTGGATAATGGTGTAGCGGGGGCCGCACTGGGTACAGTTGGTGAATGCGTAGCCGTGTCGCCGGTCGTGCGGGTCGGATATTTCTCTGCGGCAGTCCGGGCAGGTGGCAAGGTCGGGGAGGACGTGGATTGGCGAGTTGCGAGTCACGAGTTGCGAGTTGCGAGTTGGTTTGATGGTGAAGGTCGCGTAGCGGCGCGTCCGCACGCGCGCGACACGGTATGAGGAGTAGGCCGCGAGCGGCGGGGGGTCGGCTTTCAGCCGATCCAGGAGTCGCCGCGCTTGTCCGCCCTGCGCGATGATGATGACGCCCCGGGTGGAGTTGGCGACGTACCCGCGGACGCGTAGGGAGTTAGCCAGGCGGTAGACGTAGGGCCGAAATCCGAGGCCCTGGACCTGGCCCCGGACGAGAGCCTTAAGAGCCGGGACGGTCACGAGGCCGCGCTTCGCGTTCTAAGTGCTTGGCAGTGCGATGGTTATCGCCGGTCTCTATTGTTCTTCTTTCGCTGATTGCTCGCTCGCTGGCTTGGGGGCGAGGTCCTTCAGTTCTTCGTTCGGTACCGGCTCGAGGAGGTCTTCGTCGTCCTCCGGCAGCTCGAGGACGTTCTTGTCGTCTTTCTTGTAGGCGAGCACCGCGAAGTTGAGGGTCATGCCCGAGAACCAGACCGCAAGTCCGTACCCAACCACCATCAGCGCTACGAGGTAAAGCAGGACACCGAGCAGCATGGCGGCGACGTCTACGCTCCAGCCCAGGGGCAGGTAGTCACCCGGCAGGTAGACCTGCGGCAGGCCGTAGGCGTGCATTTCGGCGATGAAGGTCTGCTGGAGGATCTGGGGGCACCAGTCCGGGGCCGACAGCTTGAAGTAGTACGCCGCATTGCTCATGACGTCGGCCAGCTTGCCGCCCATGAACGTGCCGGTGATCGCGTAGCCGATTCTGCCTGCGGCGCTCGCGGCCAGTCCGAGGAGAAAAGACCCGACCTTGGCGAGGAATGCGACGATTGCGGTATACCAGAGGAGCCGGGCGGGTTGCTCGTTCACGCAGGAGAAGACCTCGAAGAGCGTGTCGAACGTGTCGGAGCGGGTTGCGCCGACCACAGAGGGCCCGATGAGTATCGAGTACGCGAGGACGATCAGTAGGTAGACGATGAAGAGCGAGGCGATGAAGCCGACCACCGCCAGCAGGCCGACAATAATTTCTCCGGCCAGGGGTATCGCGCCCAGCAGGCTGAGGATGAGCCCACCTACCACTATCAGCGCGATGAAGGCGAGGATCAGGAGCGGGCTGGCGAGTACCGCGGAGCTGTTCTTGAAGGCAAAGCGAAACGCCTCCTTCGACTCGTAGAACTCGTCGCCCCGGAGCTGCTCGTACGCGACCTTGGAGACCGCCGTGCCGGTTATCATGAGGACGCACAGGACCCACGCGACACCGGCGGCAAAGATGAGCCACGAGTACCATGGGAACGCGTAGTCGAGCGGTGACGGGAACGGTAGCAGGCGGAATGTCTGCCAGACGGTCAGTACGTCGGTGCCGGCGACGGCGTAGGCGACGTAGGTGAGGATCGAGTAGCCGGCAAACCCGAAGAGCAGGCCGAGGGACATCATCCAGACTTTCTTTGCCGAGAAACCGAGCCGCAGGGCGCGGAACACATCCCGGTAGTTCCAGTGAAGTTTCGTCATCTGTAACTCCTTTTTACGTCAACGCAGTCCGGCCTTACTTTAGTAGCTTCATGTAAACCGCGAAAATCAGAAAGAGCAGCGCGACCGTGCCCCAAAGCACCCAGCGCAGGGGCAGGCGGTATCGCCTTTCCGGGAAGAAACGGCGCTTGAATTGAATCACGGATAGAACTCAACACGCGTTCGGCCGCATAGAGACCGGACGAAGGAATGCCGATGGTGCTCCTGCACACAGTTATGCTATTCGTCACGGCTCCTTTGTCAAGACGAATAGGGATTGGGTGCGGATCACGCGGGTTTGTCGCCAAGGATTTCGTCGAGCTGCTGACGGAGAATATTCCCGCCCGAAACCAGACAGACTGACAGGCCGCGCTCGTCCAGCGGCGTATCCATAGCCGCAGCCAAGGCCAGAGCGCCCGCGCCTTCTGACACAACCCGGCTTTCCATTGCCAGGACGCGGACCGCCGCGCGCACCTGCGCCTCGGACACCACCGAAACACCGTCCACGGTCTCCCGGAGCAGGGGATACAGTTGGTCGGTGGTGAAGGGAACCGCCACGCCGTCGCAGATGGTTGGTTTCGGCTCGACCCAGACCGGCCGGCCGTGACGAAAGCTCTGTGCTAGCGACGGGTACGACTCGGTCTGAACCCCGACAATCCTGGTTCCCGCGTTGAACTTCTTGATCGCGCAGCCTACCCCGCAGGCCAGCGCCCCGCCGCCGACCGGCACGAAGACGGTCTCGACATCGGGCAGGTCTTCGATGATTTCGAGACCAATGGTTGCGTGGCCGGCAATCATCGCGGGATCGGTCCACGGGTGGAGAAAGGCATAAGGCTCGTCTCGCCACCCGGTGTCGAAGATGTATTCAACCAGTTGCTCGAAGGGAACCAGGAGGATTTCGACGCCGCGTTCGCGCAGGGCGGCGACCTTGTTCTCGGGCGCGTAGTCGGGCAGGATGCTGCGGCAGGTCGTGCCGAAGGCCCGGGCAGCGTGTGCCAGCGCCAGCGCGGTATTGCCCGCGCTGAACGTGGAGAACCCGTGCCCGACTTCGTCCGGCGATAGACGGGCGGCCCAGTTGTACACTCCGCGAATCTTGAACGAGCCGGTCGGCTGTCCGACCTCGGATTTCAGCAAGATTCGGCTGCCCGGCGGGCCGAACGGCACCAGCGGTGTGCGGTTCACGACGCCCTTGAGCCGCTCCTTAGCTTCGCGAACAGCGTCAATGGTCGGGGCGACTACCGGCGGGTCGCCCCAGCCGGTCGGCCGCCGGCCCAATACGTGGTCCATACCGCCCAGATGATAGGCTCCCGGCTCGGTCTTGTCCAGACCGAGCGGGCCGGACCGGATGCGAAAAGAGTTGCTCGACCCGAAGCGCCTTGGCCGCCGCGAGTCCTGCTCGCTTTCCGAAGTACCACGGGCCCCGCCGGCGGGTATCTTCTTGCGCCTCGGGCCGCAGCCGTTATACTTGCTCTGCATCAGGAGCGGCCGGCGGTCCTTGTCGGGTTGCCGGTACGGCAACCGACTTAGAAGGTGCTGCGGTGCCCGGGCCGTCGCCGTAGAGACCGAGGCTCGAACGCCGGACGTCGCACTTTGCCTGGCCCAAGTGCGGTCAGTTGGGCAGAAGGACCCCAGCCGGCAGGTCGCCTGATACGCAGGGCGGCGTTTTGTTGGCGCCCGAGGAGTGACTTTGCACGTTACCGAGCTTATCACCCAGCGGAAGCAACCGCTGGTTTCACTCGAAACCACACCGCCCGAGAGGTGGCGGTCGATTCCCGCGCTGTCCAGTTCGGTCGACCAGTTGCTCCAGTTCCAACCGACGTTCGTCACCGGCACCTGTCACCAGCATGCGGATTGTTTACGAGGATGCGGGTGTCCGGTTTCAAGGAGTTGATCTCGCAGCCGGGCGGAGGTGCCATGCAAGGGATGCGCTTGAAGGACTGAGAATAATGCAGGCCATTACGGGCCGGAAGAGGAGTAAGATGCCAAACACCAAGAAGCAGATGGAGACGAACAGGCCGAAGGCGGAACCCGGTCCGGTCGTGCGCAGGAGGGAAGTCGGCGCGACCGCAGTGTGGAACCGGCCGCGCGTTGATGCCGGGTTTGCCCGCGCGCTTACCAAGATAGTCCACGTGGAAATCCGGCGCTACGCGCCCTACATCGACCGGGACGCGTTATTCAGCAAACGCTGGCGCATACTCGGCGCCAATCCGACAAGGGCGGCCCGGCTCGAGGCGGACTGGAACCTAGACCAGATGCTGGCTGACGCCCACCGGCGCGGGCTGTGGCACGGTGCGCTGGTATACGGTTTGTTTGTGGCCCGCATCGATGGGCGGGACCTGGCGGTTCTTCACCCCGGAACCGGCCAGGAGCTGACCCGGCTACGGTTCGCTCCTTCCTTTACCCGCCGGCTTTCCCGGCAACACGGGTCGGCGCGCTTCCACATCGCCCTGCAGGTCGTGACCACGGGCGGCCGGGCTGTGGAGGAAGGCCAAGCACTGGCCGAGCAGGGCCGGGTTCACGACCAGTTCCTGCTCCATGGTCTCGGCGCCGAGCTGACCGAAGTGCTCGCCGGGTACAGCCAGTCCCGGCTGCCGAAACTACCGGGCTGGCGCAAGGTCGTTCGCTACAGTCCGGGCTGTCCGGTCTGGCCGGACCTGTCGGAACAGCAGAAGATATTCACCCTGCTCCGGCCTGAACGTATCGGGGTTACGCTTGCCGAGAGCTTCCAGCTGGTGCCGGAGTATTCGACCAGCGCGATTGTGCTGCCCCTGCCGCGGTAAGAATGACGAGCAAGTGAGCGAGCAGCCGGTCCGGTTCGCCGGGATACTGACGCACGAGCGGCCACACCTCGACGAAATTGTGGCAGTCTGGTTGTTGCGTAAGTTCGGCGAGCAGCGGTTTCCCGGGGTGGCGAGCGCCACGGTTTCATTTACCAGCGCCCGGAAGCTGGCCGATGCCGGCGCGAAGCCCGAAGACTACGAGGCACGAGGTGTGCTCCTGCTGGGCATCGGCGGCGGCCGGTTCGATGAACACCCGACCATGGAAGAAGGCCGAAAGGCGGACGACTGCGCGACCACGCTTGTGGCCAGGGAACTCGGCATCAGCGAAGACCCCTCGCTGGCCAAGATTCTGCGGTTCGTCCGGGCCGCGGACGTCCAGGGCAACGCTTCCCCGTTCGACATTTCCTACGTCGTCAAACTGCTTCACTCCCGGTACCCGGCCGACCCGTCCCGGGCAATCGAGTGGGCATTGGTCGCAATCGAGGCCAAGTACGAAGAACAGCTCCGGTTCTTTACCGTGGTCAAGCCGGAGTTCGATGCCAAGGCCAGAGTTGAAGAGGCCACGGTCGGACAACGCCGGTTGAAGATGGTAACCATTGACTCGGATGAGGATGGAATCCACAAGTACGCCCGGTCCGAATATGGCGCCCGTGCCGCGGTCGTAATCCAGCGGCGCTCAACGGGAAACGTCGTCGTATTCGGCAACAAGCAGGCGGGCGTTGACCTGCGCGAGGCGGCAAAACTGGTGCGACTGGCGGAGCAGGCGGCTAAGGGTCAGGTGGTTACGACCGACGAAGGGCGGCTGACGGCCGAGGGCCAGGTGCCGGGCGCGGCAGAGTGGTTCTACCATCAGCAGGGGCAGATGCTCATGAACGGCAGCCTCACCCAGACGGACGTGCCGGCGACCCGGCTCGGCCTTGACCAGATTGCCGAACTGGTCAAAGTCGGCATAGACCCGACCCGGCTCAAACCGCTGTGTCAGTCAACCGGCCGGTGCATCGGCGACGTCTGCGACTGGTACGGATGGTCGCTTGCACGCTGCATCGCCCTGCGGCGACCAGCCCCGGACGCGGGCTAGAACTCCGGGGAGCCCCGCGGTTCTACGTGAACGTCGCGGCCCGGTTTTCCCTCCTAAGCAGGACGCCCCAAGCCGAGGCTGGCGTGGGGCGTCAAAGTGGCCAGCGGGTGACGTTACTTCAGGAAGTACACCTCGCGGAACTGGGGCCGGGTTACTGCATCGATTGCGGCCTTGAGTTTCGGGAACTCGCTGGCTGCGTAGTTCTCCTTTATCACCCGGACGGCGTAGTAGAAACTGACACCGTCGGCGGTCTTCGCCCAGCCGCCTTCGGAAGAACCGCTGGTGTCGCTGACCATCACGCTGTCGGGCAGGATGTCTACCTTCAAACCGGGCGGCAGCTTGATATTGCAGTTGTGGACGTAGACGCGGGAAGGCCGGGTCTCGACCGGGTTGATGCGCCTCGTACCCGAAGCAATTCCGAATAGCGGCTCGCCGACCACGGCCGGGGATGGTACGCGCATCGAGACTTCGCCCTTCTGGGTTACAGCGTAGCGCGGCGCCGTGAAGTGGAAGCCGGCCCTCACCGGTCTGGACAGGTCATTCAAGTCCGAAAACCAGAACGTATCCATCTGCGCACCGGTCTTGATACTCGACGCGGTCTGCGCCATCGAACGCTTCCGGTCGGTCGGCGTCTGGTCCCGCCATCTCGAACGAATCTGGTTGTCGTAGAATCCGCCCGCTTCGGTCGAGACCGTGCCGGAGAGGTCGCCGCCGTCGTTCAGCGTAAGGTCGGCAGTAGTGATGGCAAGGTCGCTCTGGGCGTTCCCCTTGCCCGGCACAGCAGTTAGCCCGCCGGACTCGCCGTCGAGGAGGAGCGCGTCGGACCCTGCTTCATCCTCGGGTATTGTGCCGTACAGGTTGTATTCGGCAAACGGGTCCAGGAAGATGGGCGATTGCCGACTGCCGATATCCGATTTGGCGGACGCGGTATCAGGCACGAAGGCCATTGTCGCGAGCCAGTCGAACGCGTCGGGTGACGGGACGTTCTGAACAGCGGGAAGGACCCGGCTGACGACCACGGGGATTGCGTCGATGCCGGCTGCCCGGAGCAGGCTTATCAGCAGGCAGTTCTTATCCCGGCAGTCGCCGTATTTCCACGAGAGCACCTGCGTTGGCTTGTGGGTATCGTACCCGGCGTCGCCGTAGTCGAGCGGGACGCTTCGGAACTTCTGGGTAACGTAGAGGTAGATAGCCTGTACCGCGTAACTCCTGGTGTTGGTGTTGAGCATGCCGGAGAGCGGGTTAGTGGTGAGGGAATCAGCCAGCCGCTTGATTTCCGGCGACTGGACCAGTCCCTTGTCAAACTCCTTCTTCAGCTTGTCCGCGACCTGCTTCCAGTTCTGGTACGACGAATATGAGAGCACCGGGATCAACTTGGCGATGTCAGGCATGCCCGGTTCCCGGATTATCTGTGGCGTGTTGGTCAATGTCCACGTGTACGAGACCTGGGAGGGGAGAGTCTCGACTCGAGGCTCCACTCCGGCCATGGTCCAGGCGTATTTGAATGCCGCGTTCCTGGGCACCACCAACGTGAACTCACGTTTCTGTGCCGGGTAGAAACTACCGAACCGGACCACGCCCGAAAACCCGTCTTCCTTGCTGCTCTTCTTCGGCTTCACGCGCACGCGGTACTCGATGACCGCGTTTCTTTCGAGCGCCGGGAACGAAACGACCTTGAGCATCGCGTTGGTGTAGGCCATCGCGCCAAAGACCTCGGGCGCGCTCACGTCTGAAATGGCGCGGGCCTCGGGCTTGACGACCGAGCCGTCCGGCTTATGGGTGCGGGCTTCGAGGACTTCGCAGACCTGTCCGTCCTTGTTGAACCGCTGGGAAACCTCGCCGAAGTCATCCCGGCCCCGGTCTTCGAATATCTTCACCACCAGGGACCATTCCATCGTCGCGCTATTGTTCTTGTCTACGGTCACGACCTTGCGGTCGAGCAGGACCAGCGCGCCCGCCTCAGGATAGGCCTCGTGCCCCGGCGCGGCTTTGATGATGCTATCAATCTCGCTACCAAAGGACAGAGTCACGAGGACAAGGGACAAAACGACCAGCCATTTTGCACTTTGCATTTTGCATTCTGCATTTTGAATTGACTTGGTTGCCATGTCCTACTCCTCTGCCTTCAGCATCACGTGCTGCCGTTCGATCTCTTCGGTGGCGGCGAGCAGGCCGCGCAGCGCCGGGTATTCGGCCACCGTTACCAGCGGGTCGTTGAGGCTGAACCGGGCCTCGTTTACCACCCGGTTGCCGACTGCCTTGGTTTCCGACGTTGCGCTGGCCCGGCCCGCGGACTGCACCAGCGGGTCCGGCATCAAGACTGCCTTGTACCCCCAGGGCAGGGTCATCTCGTGAACCATGTGCCAGGCCTGGGTCGAGTGGAAATCGATGTCGTACTTGCGGATGGGCATCGACGACGCCCAAGTGAAGACGTTGGATACGAACGTCCCGTTGCCGGCCTTGGGAAGAGTGAAACGAATCGTCGGCTTGCGGGTGCCGGTTTTCGGTTTGAGCACGGTGGCGAAGTCGCCTACCGTGAAGTGGAGCTGAATCACGAGCGGCAGGTTCAGGTCGCGCGGGTCGGTCATCGTGATGGTGTCGAGCCGCGCGCCGGGCCCGAAAGCGCGCAGGACACGCTCGAATGTCTGTTTCTGCTGCTCGGGCGGCAGGTACTGGAGCAGCGAGCGCAGGCGCAGTTCCTGCAGCCCGACCGGCGTCAACTCGGCAGCCCCGGACAGCGCACCGCCGGCAGTAAGCGTGTCGTAGATGCGTATCTCAAGCAGGTTCGAGTCCGCCGGAATCATCGGCGTGTAGCGCAGATCGTCGCCCACTTTCGTGGCCACGAGTATGCCGCGGTTCATCTCGGGCGCGGCGTAGTACTGGCGCGAATTCTCGACCGTCGGGTCGAGATAGTAGATACTGCCGTCCGCGCGCTTGACCGCGACCGTGGCGTGGTTGAACTGGTCGACCGGCAACTCCTTGTCGGTCTGGGTGCCGCCGTTGGTCAGGGTGATGTACGCGTCGATGCCGACGTGGCGCAGCATGCCCGCAAGCAGCGCGGCCTTGTCCCGGCATACGCCGTACCGCTTCTGGTAAGTCAGACTGGTTTTCTCCGGCTGGTACCCGCCCTTCTTGCCCGAAAGCGCCGTCTCGACGTAGCGTATCTTCTGGTCGACAAAGTTGTAGAGCGCACGCACCTTGGCGTTCTCGGTCGTTGCGCCTGCGACGAGCGAATCGATGGCGTGCGCCAGCGAGGAATCGACCTCGTACTGAGTCGAACAGAGGTCGTAGTACCAGCGCGACCATGTCTGCCAGTCCGGCTGGGTGCAGACAAGGAGCCGGGTCATCGACTCGACGTACGGCATCAGCGGCTCGTAGACCACCTTGGGTACGTCGTGCGCCGACCACGTCATTCGCTGCCGGTTGCCGCTGGTCGCGAAGGAAGTATCCACCGACCCGGACTTGACCAGCCAGCGGAACTTCATCGCGGCCGGTGCGTCAATCGTGTAGGTCGTTGCGACCGCCGGGTCCCCGGTTTCGAAAAGGACCTCGCCGTCGTACTGGCCTTCCATCACCGGGTTGTGGGTGACGTCCTCGGTGATCCACTCGACCGCGGAGCCGAGATCCAGGCCCGGGAACTGGATGGACTTGACCCGCACGTTGGGCATAACGAACTTCGAGCCTTCCCAGAGCGGCATCGGTACGTCCATGATGTCCTTCTTCGGTACGTTCACCACCTTGCCCTGCGGGGTTATCACCCGCGCGAGGCGGATTTCGAGCTTCGAATAGGTCTGGAAGTACGAGTCGAAGCTGGTCGCGTATCTTTTCTTCCCTTCGTCGGTCAGTACCTTGATCAACCGATGCTCGCGGGTCACGTTCCGGCCGTCGGCCTGCAGCGTAACCACGGTCGAATCGAAGACGACGACGGCGTTGGCGTCGGGGTAATTCTCGGCCGTGATGCTCTTAAGCAGCGCGACCGGCGGCGCGGCCGCGACAGCAACGCCGGCCAGAATCAGCAGCGCGGAAACGAGACCTGTGAAACGAATCATAGCTTGACTCCCATTAGATTTCCCTCTGACTATAATCAGCGCCCGCCAAAAGTCAAAGACAGAGCCCGGCCGTACTTGGCCAGCCGTCGAGGTAAGAGTAACCGCTGACATCGGCGGTCTTCCCGCCCTCCGCCCCTTGCCCTTGACGGGATTTGGTTGAGTAGTCAATCTACGGTTCTTCCAGTTTACTATATGTCCTCCGGCAATCGGCCCCCGGAATCCGCCAACTTCGACATTTTCCGTCACTTAGCCCCCTTGTCTGAAAGTACCCTACCCCATCCCCCATGCTGCTTTGGAGATTATCGGCAGAATCGCGTGGAGCGCGATCCGGAAGACCGTTTGCGAGATCGTCCGGCACACAATCATGAACGCCGTCCAGGCGACCGTGGAGATGACCGTCAGCAAGACAATCTCCCGCGGAATCTCGCGGACAGTCTTGACCACCGCGTCGAGAGCCGTTCAACAGAAGACTCCGCAGACGGCCCGAAGAGTCATCAGATGGGCAATCGGGAGAGCAATTCGGTCGGCAACCTGCTCAATCATTCGACAGGCTGCCGAGGAGATTACTCATCGAACTGCGGGAAGAATCGCCTGCGAAATTCCATCCCGAATCGGCAATCGACACCGCCAGCGATGAAGAGGTCGAGCCGTTAGTCGTCGACGGCCTACCGTAAACCGCAGTTACATCCCCCGTTCGCGGAGATCGACACTCGTCAATCGGCAGTCGGAAAGAGCGACACCGGCAACTCGGGCGTTCCGCATCCGTGCCTTCTCCTCTGTTTGACATCTGCCCGATTCGCCGTTATAACCTCCGCGTGTTTGTCAGAGGTTCTGCCTGATGGGATTGACCCCTGCTGCCGTCCATACTCGACCGCGCGTTTAGGGGCGAGCTGTAACGGGCGTGAAGGCGAAGTCAAACAGGTGAGGTGCATACAATGACCAAGAATACAGGCGAAGGTAAAGGGCGTCGGAAGGCGCGAACCCCGGCTGCGAAGCGCGAGCCGGAGAGGTTGTCCAAGGCGGAGTTTGAAGCATTGGCCGTTCTGTTCGGTCTCGGACGCACATCGGTTCGGAGGAAGCACATTGCCCCCGGAACCAAGCTGCGGCTCACGCTCAACGATGAGGAACGGAAGTTGATACTGAACACCTGGTCGATATCCGGCGGGCTGACCGACGTGCAGTTGCGGGCCCTGGAGATAGCCCCGAAGCCGGAGCTGCTTCTGACCCTCGGTGATTGGGATGACCTGGCCGGCTGGGTTGCAGCGACCAGGAATCACGCTCGCGGCGGCAGCAAGCTGCAACGCCGCGCCGACGCGCTCTCCGACCGGATTCAGGCGCTGCTGGATAGTCACACGGACGAGTGAGCGATCAATTCTGCGGCCCCTGCCGGACCAGCGCGGCGGGCACGCTGAACATGAGCTGAGGTGATACATGGAAGAAGATGGCCAGAGGCTGAAGGCGACTATACTCGAGGTGGTGGAGAATCAGCTACGGGACGGAGACCCGCCTGAAACCCGCGAGACGCTCGACCGGCTGATGCGTGAGGGGCACTCCGAGGCCGACGCCAGGCTGTTGCTCGGACAGGTAGTTACTGTCGAGGTGTACTGCATGTGGAAGGAGAGGAAGCCGTTCAACCGCGAGCGGTTCGTCCGCAATCTCAAGGGCCTTCCTGCTGAGCCGCAGGAATGAACCTTGATGCGACTTCCTGCGACACGACAGGCGATTCCTGACGCGCGGGTAGCTGCCGACCAAGAGACCATCTCGCTTCGCTCATGGCGGCTCAGCGCCGTCTATATGTAGTGGTCAGGAACGGCCTGAGGCACAATTTCCCCGTAGGGGGTACGGACTGGAGACCGCCCCCCGGGTTGCTTTCAAGCGAGGTTTTGAACGAGGTTTGAAATGTGCTTTGAACCGAGCTTTTGATTAAGCTTTTCCGCGAGCTTTGAACCAAGCTTTGAAACAAGCTGTTTCTTGAGCTTTTCCTTGAGCTTTGAGTCGAGCTTTGCGAGAAGCTTTGAAGTAAGCTTTTGTCCGAGCTTTGAAATGAACTTTCAAGTGAGTTTTTCAAGAAGCTCTTGAGTGAGCTTTCTCGGGAGCTTTCCGGCGAGCTTTGTGGAAAGCTGTTGCGGGTTGCGAGTTACGAGTTGCGGTTGGCGGGTTGTGGGTGATGAAAGGGCGCGGGCGCCGAAGTGGGGGAAAATGGACGGTGATGATTCAGCGGTCGGCCGGGTTGACACATGGGCGAGAATCGGTAGGCTATTGCCAGCCAGAGAAGGCTCATTTGCATAAATACTTCGTTCCCTTCGCAGTTCTTGCCGGGCTGTTGCTCGCAGTATCCGCATGTCAGCGCTACACGCACGAGGAGGTGTCGTTCCGCGCGCCGGTGGTCGTGCTCATAAACGGCCTGTACGACCCGGGCCGGGTGGTGTCCTTCACGGCGACCAAGATGAAGGAGGGCGGTGCTGAAGTCGCCGGCTCGAGCCTGACCGGCGACCGGTTTACCGATCTCCTGGGCCACGCCGACTTCGTCTTCGGCTACAGCCTGGAGTACGATGCGGGCGAGGACGAAGCAGAAGCGGCCTTCGTTGAGGGCGCGCGTGTCGTGGCGACGCTGGAGTACAATGGTAATATCTTCACCGATACGGTAGGTGTCTACCCGCCGTTCAAGTGGCCTCTGCAGGGACCGGAGCGCATTACCGACACGCTGCGAATTTACCTGCTCGCCAAGTAGAACCACCCGGCGGTGTCCTGAGGGTACGTCGGGTCGGGCTCGGAACGCCAGAAGTCGGAGGCTGACCGTTTGCCGTCCACGTTCTTGCGGAGGAGTGCGGTTGGGTTATACTGCTCCATGGAGAACCATCAATGAAGTTCATGACTGCGATTTCCGTCGAGGGCCGGGGCGGGGCCATCGCCCGGCACGGGTAGCCTGATGGACAAACGTCTTTCCGTCTTATTCTCACGGCGCAGCGTGCGCGGCTATACGGGCGAGCCGGTTTCCGAGGATGACGTCACGGCGTTGCTTGAAGCGGGAATGGCTGCGCCGTCCGCGAGCAACCGGAAGCCGTGGCACTTTGTGGCGGTCACGGAGCGGGCGAAACTCGACCAGCTCGCCACAATCCATCCTTACGGTAAGATGCTTTCAACCGCCGGGCTTTGCATCGGGGTCTGCGGGGACCGGGATATCAGCCCGGATTTCTGGGTACAGGACTGTTCGGCCGCGACCGAGAACATCCTCGTGGCAGCGGCGATGCTCGGCTTGGGGTCTGTCTGGCTCGGGGTTCATCCGCGCGCGGAGCGCGAGGGCGAGCTGAAGCAATTCTTCGGTATTCCCGACCACGTCGGCCTGCTATGCCTGGTTGCGGTCGGGCATCCGGTCGAGCCGCCGGCGCCGCGCACCCAGTACGACGAGCCCCGGGTTCACCTTACACGCTGGTAGGGCCGGGCCGCAAGGTAGTCCGGGCCGAAGTCGGGGCGCCTTCCGGTTTCAAGCGTATCAAGCGCAGCGCGCGAGTCAGTATGTCAGCAGCGAACCGTCAGCCCGCACCGCACGCGCCGGCTTGTCGCCTCCGAGATTCGCGAATCGCGGCCAGTAGTTCCCGTCGCGTAGTTCCTCCGTCCACGCCGGGCACAACGAAGAGTTCAGGTCGAGACACAGTCGCGGACGCGCGTGCCGACGTACCGCACGACGCAATCGAGTACACGACTAGACATACGCCGAGAGATACGTCCGGAAACGCGAGGAACGTTTCCGCTAGCGGCTGAGCACCACCTTTGCGCTGGTGCGGCTGTTGCCTGATGCGAGCGTGACGAAGTAAAGGCCGGGAGCGACGTTGCGACCGGCGTTGTCGCGGGCGTCCCAGGCGAGTGACAAGGGACGAGGGACGGAGGACGCGGCGACCGGCAGTGAGCGGACGAGGCGGCCCTGCGCATCGTAGACGTGCAGGGAGGAGTTAGCAGGTAGCAGTGAGCAGACTATGCGGAGGGTCTTGCGGAAGGGATTGGGAAACAGGTTAAGCGTCAGGCGTGATGCGTCGAGCGGGGAGCGTTCCGAGACACCGAGCCCGGTGGCGAGGAAAATCGAGACGTTGTTACTGCCGTAGTTGGTGGTCGCGAGGTCGAGCGCGCCGTCCCGGTTGAAGTCGGCCGTGCCGATGGTCCACGTCCCGCTGCCGGTTGTGTACGACGCCGCGGTGCCGAACGTGCCGTCGCCGTTGTTGAGCAGGACATAGGCAGACGTGCCGTTGCTCGAGGCGACGCCTAAGTCGATGTCGCCGTCGCCGTCGAAGTCTCCACCTTCGATTGTGTGGGCAGCGGAAGGAATGGTATAGGTTGCCGGGGCGTAGTAGCCGCCGCCGTTGTTAAGCAGGATTGCGACCGATGCGGTTGAGGTGGACACGACCGCGATGTCGGCCCCGCCGTCGCCGTTCAGGTCGTTAACGCAGAGTGCCTCGGGCCCGGCTACGGCGGTGAAGTTGGCCAGCCGGGAGAACATGCCCGCCCCGTCGTTGTATAGAACGCTGATGTTGTCGTTGCCCTGGTTGCAGCAGGCGATGTCGAAGTCGCCGTCGTTGTCGACGTCGAACGCGGTCACGCCGTGTGCCCACGACCCGGCCGAGTAGCTCGTTGGTCCGGCGAAGGTCCCCGAGCCGTTGTTGACCATCACTTTCACATTGTCAGCCGAGCCCCAGCCGTCGGTGAGGACGATGTCCACGTCGCCGTCGCCGTCAAAGTCGGCGCCGGATATGTACTGGCCAAGGGTCGCCGGTATGTAGGTGCCGGCATTGGTGAACGTGCCGGAGCCGTTGTTCTTAAGGATTTCGAGGCGGGACGAGCCCGGCTCGTTGTGGAACACGGCGAGGTCGACGTCATGGTCCGAGTCGAAGTCGGCGGCGAATACCGCTATCGGGTCGTCGTTCACCGTAGTGTAGGAAGGCGAGGCGAACGTGCCGTCGCCGTTGTTGCGCAGCAGGGCGGCTGCGGCAGGGGAATTGCAGGTGGTGACTACGTCAACGTCGCCATCCCCGTCGAAGTCGGCGCCGGTCAGGCCGCGCGGCTGGGCGCCGGTGGGGAAGGCGTTCTGGGTCGCGAACGTGCCGCTGGATGCGAAGGGTATAGCGGTGGTGAAGGTCCAGCCGAACCCGCCAAGGTATGTGCCGTTGCTGCCGCGAATGCTCTTTGTCAGGGTGGCGACAACCGGCTCGCCGGTCATGAAGTTGGCTGCCGGGTCGAGCCAAGCTACCCGCCCCACGCTGTCATAGCTGACCGCGCCGTGGCGCAGGCCAGTGCGCGCCCCGCGTACGATGAAGCTGGTCGAATCGAGCGTGGACGGGTCCAATCCGAGATTGAAGCCGGCAGACACGCCGGTAGTTTCCGGCGCTGCGGTCGCGTATTGCTCGGGGATGGTGGCGCTGACCCGGAGCGCGTTGTCGTTCAGCAGCACCGAGTAGTCGTCTGAGAGGTAGTTGGTAGTGGCAAGGTCCAGGTCGCCGTCCGAGTCAAAGTCACCCGACGTGACCGAGGAAGGTTCGTCGCCGGTTCGGAAACCAACGCCGGGAGAGAATGCGCCGCTGCCATTATTCAGGAATACCATCGCTCGGTCGTTGTTGGCGTTGGCCGACACCAGGTCGAGCGCGCCGTCGCCGTTCAGGTCAGCCAGCGCCAGACCGGTCGGTTCACCGGGGTCGGCGTACTTGGTTCGGGTACCGAGGCCGCCCTGGCCGTCGCCCATCAGCACCGATATGCTGTCTGCGTCTATGTTGGTCACGGCCACGTCGATGCTGCCGTCCGCGTTCAGGTCGCCGGCAACAACCGCGACCGGAGACAGGCCGGCGGCGAAATCGGCCGCCGGGACAAACGTCCCGTCACCACGGCCCAGCAGCAGGGAAACGCTGTTGGAGATGTCGTTGGCCGTAATCAGGTCGGGCCAGCCGTCGTTGTTGAAGTCTGCGGACGCGACCGACACCGGCGCAGTGCCGGTCGTGCAGTAGGCTGCGGCAGCGAATGTCCCATCCCCGTTGCCGAGCAGCAGGGCGACCCGGTTGTCGCCGGCACAGGTGGACGCCAGGTCGAGGAAGCCGTCGAGATTCAGGTCGGCCGCACAGAGACCGAACGGATTCAGGCCGGTCGGGTAGGTAACCGGTGCGGCGAACGTCCCGTCGCCGTTACCGAGCAGCACCGCGACGTAGTTGGGGCCGGACACGGCCACGGCGATATCCAGGATACTGTCGGAGTCGAAGTCCCCGGTGCACGCCGTGCGCGGCGTCGAGCCAAGCGGGTAAGATGCGAGCGTATCGAAACTCCCGTTGCCCTGCCCGAGCAAAATCGTGATATCTTGGGCACTCAGACTGACGACCGCCAGATCGAGATTACCGTCGCGGTTGAAGTCGGCGGAGATGACGCTATACGGTGCCAGGTGCGTGGAGATGGCGGTGTGGGTTGCGAACTGACCGGAGCCGCCATCGACCGCGGTGAAGAACTGCCACGCGCAGCCGGGGAAGGTATCGCCGCCCGCGGAACGGACGGCATTGGTCAGTTCTACCGTGACCAGTTCGCCGGGCCGGAGTTCTTCGTCCGGGTCGAGTCCGGCCACGTGACCGACCGAGTCGTAGGTTACCGCGCCGAACCGCCAGCCGGTGAACTGTGAGTACATCCGGAACGATGCGGCCGATAGGGTCGCCGGGTCCATCGGAACATTGAAGCCGGCCAGGGCCGATGTCGCGACGGACACGGCCAGCGCGTTACGGGTCGGGACAAGCGATGTAACCATGGGCAGGTCCGAGACCGCGCCGGGACCGCCGTACGCGCCCATGTCGTTTCGGGTTCCGTCCGGGTCGTTGTACTGCGGGGCGGGATTGCCGTAGTCGATGCAGGGCGAGCCGGCCTGCAGGTGGAAGTTACGCGCGGCGCTGTCGACGTATACCGGGTCGACTGAGTCGGAGCCGACGCCCGGGGTTGCCTGCTGGTAGTTGGTCGCATTGTTCCAGACGTCGTTGTAGGTCAGCGCGGGCGGTGTGCCGCCGCCCGGACCGTAAACACCGTACATCGAGCAACCCGTGACGATGTTGTTCATGAATACCGGGCCGTAACCCGAGTTGTCGGAGAAGCCGATGCGACAGTTGTGAATCGTGTTATTGACCACGGTCGCGCCTGCACCGGTCGAAACGCCGTTGTAGAGGTTATCCGTAATCACGTTGTTGGTAATGACGGCGGCGCTGCCGTTCCAGAGCGCGATGCCGCAGTCGTTGCCGGTGATGCGGCAGTTGGCGATTTCCGGCCGCGCGCCTGTGTTGCAGAACACGCCGCCGCCGCCGGGCATGCTGCCGCCGTTGAGCGCGCCGGTTACTGTGAATCCCTTCAGCTTCGTATCGGACGTGATGGCGTTGCCGATGGCGCGGACCACGTCGCCCGCATTGCCGCCGCCGTCGATAGTCGAGAGACCTTCGCCCGCGCCCTGCACTACGACGCCGGCTTTCAGGTTGATTTCCTCGACGTAAGTGCCGGGGGCGACCATCACGATATCGCCGGCGTTCGCGGCATCAATGCCCTGCTGGATAGTCGGGTACTGACTCGGCACGTAGACGATGTCGGCCCGGGCCGGCACCGCCGCGGCTAGGAATACAAGGACGAGCACAAGACGGTTCATGGCGACCTTCCTTTCAAGTCCGGTAGCGAACAGTATGGCGCTTCACGGTATGCTCAGCTTAGGACAGAGCAGCGGCGCTGTCAACAACGCAGCCGGCCGCCCCCGACGCTGTTGACATGTCAGGGCTGCGCGCCTATTCTTGAGCATCCCGGTTCGGCCCGCAGGGCCGGGATGCAGACGTCGTTAATTCGATACTTTCCCGGCGCGGGACGGCGCTGGAGGAGGCACGATGTTACCGGATGCATACGTCCGTTCGATTCTGGCCAAGTACGAACTGCCGAGCGGCGAGGGCTCGCCGGCTGAGCTCGCCGCGGCCGAGCTGAGGCAACCGATTACCGAATGGGCCGGTCGGTTCCTGCTGGACATTCGGTTCTGCGGGTCGTATGCGAAGGAAACACGGATCCGGGGCGCGACCGACATCGACCTGTTGATTTCGCTCGGACCGCGCACGCCGCTGGACATCGACAAGCTCTACGACCGCTTCTTCGACTTCATGAAGCGCCGCGGCTACAAGCCCCGACGCCAGAGCGTCACCGTCGGCGTGACGCATCACGGTCTGATGGTGGACCTGATACCGGCCAAGCAGGAATGGGGCGGCGCGAACGACCACCGGATTTTCGAGACCGAACATCAGCGAATCACCCGAACCAATTTCGACACGCACCTCCAGGTTGTGAAGGAATCGGGCACCATCGAGGAAATCCGTCTGCTGAAAATCTGGCGCACCCTGCGTAACCTCCGCCTGCCGTCGTTATGCCTCGAACTGGCCGTGATGGACGCCCTGCGCCGTCAGGCGCGTCACCAGCCGGCGGCAAACATGGAGGTCGTGCTGCGGTATCTTAAGGACGTCCTGCCGAGCGCGCCGATTCGGGACCCGGCCAATTTTGAGAACCTTGTCTCCGACGACCTGCTGAAGCACGAGAAACTGGCTATCTCCGAGGCTGCGGCCGAGAGCCTGAAGCACTCCGACTGGGCCAAGATCGTCTGGTGACCGCGGGCGGAAGAGACTCAAGGGACAGAGAGATAAAGGGATAGAGTGCCGAACCCGGACGAGGTCGCGCGCCGGCGCGTCGTCCGTCGTCGGCTCGTGGAGAACCGGATTGCGTGGTCGCGCCACGCAAAGGCAGTGGCCGCGCAGCGCGCGACCGGCTGTCCCGGCCGGGCGTACAACCAGCTTGAGGCACGGCTGGCGAAACTACTCGACGAAGCCAAGATTGATTACCGCTGGCAGTTCCCGCTGGGGCCGTACGTGTACGATTTCCTGCTGCCGAACCGAACGCTGGTCGAAGTCCATGGCACGTACTGGCACGCCGACCCGCGCCGCTACGACCCCAAAGCCCTCACGCCGGACCAGCGCCGCAACCTGCTGCACGACATTGACAAACGGCTCTTTGCCGCGCGGAAGGGCTACCGGCTGAAAGTCGTCTGGGAAGCGGATTTGCGCAAGGATGACCTTACGATCGAGGAGCTGCTCGGCCCCGGCCGGCTCGAAGCCTGAGCCGATTTCTTTGATTTCGACCCCGGTTTCCATATCCTCGTTCGGTGCGCGTGACACTACTGACGGCCGTCCTGGCCCTGGCCGGGACGACGTGCTATGCGAGTATCGCCTCGTCGGTCATGCTCGGGTATCGTGGCGAACCGGGCGTTGAGTCGAAGCTGGTCGCGACCGCGATGGCCGACATCGTCCCGGTTCAATACCTGAAGGTAGACGCCGGGTTGTCGTTCAACGTATTTCAGAACAACGGTGTGGGCGCGGTCGGCCTGGGTCTCGGCGCGGTGCTGTTCCGTCCTGCCGGGCTCTCAATCAGGTTCGCGGCCCAGCACCAGCAGTGGAACGACTGGCAGGCAGGGGAGAACCGGGCGCTGGCTACAGTCGAAGCGGGGCCGGTCTATGGTTTGGAGGCCGGCTTCGGAGTCGCCCGCCGCGTGTCGGTGTTCGGCGCGGACGACTACCGGTCGCCGTTCGTGTGGAAGAGCGACGCGGCCGAGTGGAACTACGCGTACCGCCTGACGTGGAAGTTCCTGCGCAGAGAGAGTTGGTGGCTCAAGGCGGGCTTCTCAAGCTACGACCTGTTCACCGTCCACAACCCGCAGCAGTTCCCTCTCTGCCTGAGCGGGGCGTACTCCTTGAAGGACAACCTAGACCTGGTCATGGACGCCGGCACAGCCATCGTCGGATATTCGGGCGGTCTTGCCTCGTTCCACGAAATGACGCTGAACGTCGGGGTGAGGTATGAGTTCTAGGCGCGCCGGGATACTTTGCCTTGCGGCCCTGCTCGCACTTTGCGCCTGCGAGTGGGACCTCTGGGCAATAGCCACTCGTCCAACCGTGGAAGACCGCGTGCGCGAGAACCTGACCGGCGAGCCGCCCGCGCCCGGTCCGGTTCCGGTCAACCCGGACTCGTTCCAGTTCGCGGTGTTCGGCGACCCCCAGATCGGGCACGACAACGTGAACAACCTTGGCCGGTTCAGGCAGGACGTCGCGGCCAGGGGTATTGACTTCTTCTGCGTGCTCGGCGACCTGACCAACGACGCGACAACGGACGAGGTAGACAGCATCAAGCTGGACCTCGACCGGGTCGGCATCCCTTACTACGCCACCATCGGCAACCACGACCTGTTCCAGGCCGATGGCTGGGAACGCTTCAAGCAGAACTACGGGCCGAGCTGTTTCCCGGTAGTCATCGCCGACCGCATCAAGCTGATATTCCTCGATACCGCCGACGGCACCGTCGGCCCGACCCAGTTTGCCTGGCTCGAAAGCGAGTTGCAGGACGACCGGTTCATCAAGATCCTCCTCACGCACTACCCGGTCTATGACGGCGAGGAACCGACCATGTGGCGGCTGGCCAGCCCGTCCGAGCGGATCAAACTTCAAAGCCGGCTGGGAAAGTACGGCGTCTACGCCTGGTGTGCCGGCCACATCCATGCGTGGCGACACGCGGTGGTCGACGGCGTCAACCATTTCACCTGCGGCACGATGGCTCCGGGCGCGCCCGACTACGGCACCGGCAAGGGCTACCTCCTGTTCACCTTCGCCCACGACTCGCTCTCGTGGCAGCGGGTCGTCTTCGAGTAGCCACACACCGGACGTACTCCGCCGCAAGCCGGCCGCACGAACCCGCACCCCGTCTTCGTCGTGGACGGCGGCCACCCAGACTCTGCCTCTAACAGAACCCGAAAATAGTTGTTGACACCCAGTGGAACATTAGTAGTATCTAGCTAGTAATAGTTTCGCAAGGAACCAGCCCGACTGCGGGCACACAAAACAACACAGCCGCCGCGCCAGGAAGATGGATGAGCCGACCAGCCTCCACTCGGGCAACCGGTCGACCCGGCCACTCTCTGCGCGGCGATAAACCAGCGGGCACAGCCCGCTCAACAACCTTAAGGAGGTTGCGTGATACGTTCTCTAATGGTCTGTCTTCTGACGGCGGCGATCGCGGGCAGCGCGCTCGGCGCTGATGCGGTGAATGGCCGGTTCATCGGCGTCGGCCCCACCGTCCTCTTCGGTGACTTCTCCGGGTTGAATGATGCCTTTGCCCGGCAGGGCATCGGCAAGCTCAGCTCGACGCACGCGACGACGGGCTGCTCCGGGTTTAGCGTGTTTGGTCGCGCCGTCTTCGGCTTCGCCGGGTGGGATGGGGACCAGACGGTCAGTTCGGAAAGCCTGACTGCCAAGGTCACAATCCGCGGCGGCGAGTTCAACATCGGGTACTGCGTCGTGAAACAAGCGCACCTGCTTGTCGCTCCGGTGCTCGGTATCGGCGGCAACGTCTACGATATCGCGTTGGCTCCCGTCAACAGCGACTTCTCCAGCTTCGACAACCTGCTCCAGCACCCGCGGCGGACGAGTTCGGCTTCGTCCGCGGCCTTGCTCCTGTCGCCGCAGTTGATGGTCACGGTGCCGATTTCATTCGTTGGTCTGCAGCTTCGCGGCGGGTATCAGTATCAGCCGGCGAACTCAAAGTGGGAGCTGTCTGAAGGCGGCCAGCTGCGGGAAGGGCCCTCGATTGCCAAGGGTACGCCCTTCGTGGCACTGAGCGTCGTCTTCGGCCCCACGAGCAAGTTACACAGGAACCGCAGCAACGGCTAGCGCGGCAGTCCGCGAGAGAGCACGGGCGGGCATCCTGCCCGCCCGTGCCGCTGCTCCGGGCCGCCTGATGCACGAGCAGGGTCCTGACCATCTGCTGCTCGGCGCCGTCCTAAGCGTGGTGAAGTAGACTCCCGGGCCCAGCCTGCAGCCGCGGCTACGGCGTGTCGATGATTCAGTCGAATAATGAAAGACACACTTATGAAAGCAATCGTATGCACGAAGTACGGGCCACCGGAAGTTCTTCAGCTCAAAGAGGTAGAGAAGCCTACTCCCAAGAGCAATGAAGTCCTGATAAAGATTCATGCGGCAGCAGTAACAGTCTCGGACTGTATAGTTCGAAGTGGCAAAGTGAATATCCTGCTATGGATCCCCATGCGCATATTTGTTGGTTTCAGAAGGCCAAGAAAACCGATACTGGGGTTGGAGTTAGCCGGGGAAATTGAAGCAATAGGCAAGGACGTAAAACGATTCAAGAAAGGTGACCAGGTTTTTGCATTTGCCGGCAAGCGTTTTGGTGCTTATGCCGAGTACACTTGTCTGCCGGAAGACGGATTGTGCATGCCTGCAGACAGTCTTGTGGCACTAAAACCATCCAATGCGACCTATGAGGAAGCCGCCGCTGTTCCTTCCAGGGGAACTCTAGCATTGTATTTTCTTAGAAAAGGAAATATCCAAAACGGGCAAAGAGTTCTCATCTATGGAGCTTCCGGAGGGGTAGGTACTTTTGCGGTACAGCTTGCCAGGTACTATGGGGCAGAAGTTACCGGGGTGTGCAGTACCGCGAATCTAGAATTAGTGAAATCGCTGGGAGCCGACAAGGTAATTGACTACACAAAAGAGGACTTTACGAACAGAGGAAAGTCCTATGACCTTATTTTTGATGCCGTCGGAAAGAGATATGGCTCAAAACTACAGCGCAAGAAAGCGCTGACTCCGACCGGGAAATACATGTCAGTCGATGATGGAACACCAAAGATATGTGTCGAGGATTTGGTTTCACTCAAGGAGCTGGTTGAAGCGGGAAAGATAAGACCAGTCATTGATAGAACGTATCCCCTGGAGCAAATTGCCGAAGCTCATAGATATGTTGACAAAGGGCACAAAAAGGGAAATGTAGTGATAACCGTGGGGCACAACAATAAGATCTGATAGAAAGTAAGCCTTCGAGTAAGCCTTGGAAGGAACAATCCAGGAGACAGTGCGGCGAGGTTTCTAGTGAGCATTCAGAGGAGCTTTGAAGAGAGCTCTTGCGCGTCCGTAGTCCTGACTTCTGCCGTTTGAAACCGGGCCTCTGACTTGGCCCCGACCCCAAGCCCCGATTCCCTCACACCTGGCCCCAATCCCTGGCCCCTCCCGGCTCGCGCCGAACGCCGTCCCACACTGCCGCCTCTAACAGGGCGCGAAGATACTTATTGACAACCGGGATAACATTAGTAGTCTTTTATTACTAATGGTCGTGCCAAACAACAATGAACCTAAGGACTAGCAGATGAAAGAAAGTGTGATTGACCATCTCAGCGAACTTGGTTTCTCGGGCGCCGAGGCGGCCGTGTACGTGGCCCTGCTGCAGGAGCCGAAGGCCACCGGGTACCGGATTGCACGGCTCGCAAGCAAGCCGGTCCCGAATACCTACAAGGCGCTGGACGCCCTGCACAAGAAGGGCGCGATTATCGTGGATGAAACCGGCCGGGGCCGGACCTACACCGCTCTGCCGGTGAGGGAGTTCTTCGAGGCGATGAAGCGGCGGCTGGATACGATGCGCGTCCATCTGGAGGAAGAGTTGAAGGGGTTGACCGCGGGCACGGTCGAGGGCGGGATATACCAGCTTACTACACCGGACCAGGTCTACGGCCGGGCAAAAACGATGCTGCGCGAGGCCAAGGGCGTTGCTCTGGTCGACATCTTCCCGAGGCCGCTTGTGCGCCTGCGGGGTGACCTGGAGGCGGCGGCGAAGCGGGGCCTGAAGATATGGATGATGATCTACGAGCCGGGCGAAGTGAAAGGCTGCGAGGTGATTGCGCCGAAGAAGCCGGCTTCGCAACTCGAAGTCTGGAAGGTGGACTGGATGAACGTCGTCGTGGACAGCCGCGAGGCGCTGTACTCGCTGCTGAAGAAGGACGGGGCCGCGGTCGAACGGGCGGTGTGGATAAAGGACCCGCACCTGGCGCTGCAGGCGTTCAGCGGCATGTTCCACGAGTTCGCCTTTGACCGGGCCAAGCAGTTGATCTGGGCCGGGAAGTCCAAGGACGAAGCCACGGCCGAGGTAATGAGATTCAGCCGTCGGTACGTGAGCGACGACAATTTCTACGAGGTCATCGGGCCATGGATAGATATGGAGAAGATTCGCGAACTGCGACGCCGGGCCGAACGCGAGGTGGCGGCGCGCCGGCGCAACACGGCGAAAGAGAAGAAATGAAGGCAGCATTCCTGATGGCGGCGATGGGGACGCTTGCACTGCTGGCGTGCGGCACGCAGCCGCAGCCCAAGCCGGTGGCCAGTACCGAGGTCCCTCCCAAGACGGAGAGCCTGGCACAGCCTGCCTATCCCGAAGAGGCGCGCAAGGCTGGCGTCGAGGGCAAGGCGATCGTGGAAGTGACGGTCGGCGCCGACGGCGTGATGCGCCGGTGCAGCCTCGTCGTCAGTTCGGGCAATGCGCAGCTCGACGAAGCCGCTTTGCAGGCGGTGCATGTGTCGAAGTTCGCACCCGGCACCAAGGACGGGAAGCCGGTCGAGATGAAAGTGAGAGTTCCATTCCAGTTCAAGCTTGCTGACAAGCAGATAGAGCAACGCGGTGAGGCGCATGGTATCCCGGGCTGGGCCGGGCGGCACGAGCCGGTCATGCCGGCAATGGAGGTCTGATGGACGCTACCGGCAAACCATATCCAGTCAGCCTGACCGTCGACTACCCGGAGGGATCGCGCAATCGCGCGTCCGTATTCTTCCGGTTGGTCTTGGTGGTGCCGATAACGGTGATGGTCGCCCTGCTCGTCGGGACGGAGTACCGCTGGGGTTTTGATGGGGCCGGGCGAGAACTCGCGTGGGCCACAGCCGGGTGTGTGGTCGCGCCGACGCTGCTGATGATTCTCTTCCGTCGCAAGTACCCGCGCTGGTGGTTTGACTGGAACCTGAACCTCAACCGCTTCCTGTTCCGCGTAAGCGCCTACCTGGGGCTGCTCCGGGACGAGTATCCGTCCACCGATGATGAACAGGCACTTCACCTCGAGGTGGTCTACCCCGACGCCAAGATAGAACTCAATCGCTGGCTACCGCTGGTCAAGTGGTTCCTGGTTATCCCCCATATCATCGTCCTTTGCTTCCTCGACGTCGCCGCGTACGTTTGTGTCATCATCGCCTGGTTCGCGATTCTCTTTACCGGCCGGTACCCGGGCGCTCTGTTCGACTTCGTGGTTGGAGTGATGCGCTGGCAGGCGCGGGTGATCTGGTACGCGGTGCTGTTCTCGACCGACCATTACCCGCCGTTCAGCCTGGAAGCCTGAGGAATGTCCGCGATTTAGGGAGGCGCGTTCAGTAGCCCAGCACCGCCCGCTGGAATCAGATAGGGGTTCTGGGTTTCAGGGGTTCCGGGGTTCGGGTCGGGCACTAGAACCCTTGAACCCGCGAACCCCTGAACCCTGTTCTTAGAAGCGGTGGATGAAGGCGAAGTAGCCGACGCAGATACCGGCGGCATCAGCCACCAGGTCCTTCCATGAGAAGTGTCTCGACGGCCCGGCCAGGTCGTTGAATTCCTTGCAGACACCCAGCGTCAGAGTGCCGCCCAGGGCAATACCGGTCGGCCAGGGAGATGGCATGTTGACCCGGTTGGCGCTCAGGTGATACGCCGCGCCGACGGTGACGAAGCTGGCCGAAAAGTGCCAGAACTTGTCCATCGCGAACCAGCGGTCGGTCTCGGACCGTGGTCGAGTGGTCGAAAGGGCAAGTGACCTAGTGGTCGAGTGGTCGAGTGGTCTAGTGGCGGACGAGCAGGGGAGCGGGCGAGGAAGGGAGTCGCGCAGGCTGGCCGGAACCGACTGGGCGAGGACGGTCAGCACAAGGAGCAGATTCATCGTCTGATTGTCGCAAGTCCCGCCGCCGAGTCAAGCTGAGGCGTCCGGAAACCGACATACAACCGCCGAGACCCGGAACGGAGCATCCGCAGATTACGCAGGCTACACGGATTCCGCTCCACTTTCCGCCAATCGACATCGACAATCGGGAAGCGAAAGCTCGCTAGAAAGCTCACCGGAAAGCTCCCTGGAAAGCTCATCAGAAAGCTCCTTCAAGAGCTCATTTCAGAGCTTAGTCCAAAGCTCAATCCAAAGCTCATTTCACCGCTCAGCGCATAGCTCACGCCAAAGCTCAGGCCATCGCTTCTTCCATCGCTCAGCGCAAAGCTTCGCCGAAAGCTCCGGTCAAAGCTCTTCTGAAAGCTGGACTCAAGGCTCATTTTAGAGTTCTTTTCAAGGCTTGGCTGAAAGCTAGCTCGAAAACAACCCGGGGGGTACGGGAGGGTATTCTGCTGGAAGCGAGGATAGTGGATTGAGAATAGGGAAGTTAGGACCCGTCTCGGGAAGCGGGGGAATGTGTGCTATGATACACATCTGAGAAGACGAAAACGAGTGGGAAGCCTGACCGGGGATTTCAGGAGATGCGGAGACTCCTGACGCGCGGCTGCCGATGGAGGAACGTGACCGCTGCCCGTATGCCGTTAGCTGTAAGCCGCTAGCCGTCGGCCGCTCGTGCCGCGTGATTGTGCGCTGACTGGAACTGCAGACTCCCGGCGAAGCCGCGCCTCCCCGTCCGTTTCCTCTCACTAGACCACTGGACCACTCGATCACTTCTTTCTGTATCCTTTTTCTGACACGAGAGTTGCGCGAATCAGACACATTGACCTTCTGCCTTTCGCGGCCCAGATTCTAACCATCATCTTCTCGGGCAGTTACACAAGCACCTGACCGGCTCCTTGTCAGGCACGGGCCGTGCTCTACTTCCGTCCGATGAGGCACGAAAATCAAGACCTCGGCACAAGTCGTAGGTCCGTGCTTCATCCGGCTGCACCGAACCGAGGCGACAGGGACATCCGCGGTGCAGGATGTCCGAAGACGCGATACCCAAGGAGGAACGCGTGAAACAGATAGCAGTGTTCGTGTGCGTGGCCATCTGTCTTGCAGCAAGCTCTGCAAGCGCCGAGGGGCTACGCAATCCGGGATTCGACAGTGATCTCACCTACTGGTTCACCTGCTACGAGAACGACAACAGCGGGACTCTCACACCCGGAACGGCCACGTGGGACGCGACCTACGGCGGCAGCGCGCGGTTGGATGTCGACGGAGCCCCTGGCGTTATCGGCATGTGCGCACCCACATGCTCCACGATGTACGCTGGAGATTCTGTCTGGCTGGACGTGCACACATCGGACATGGGGAATTTCGCCGGATTCCATCTTGCCTTGGGCGACGTGTGGGGGAATGGCCAGGTGACAGATCTCCAAGGGCCGGCCGGGGACTACCACATGGCCATCATGGCTAACAAGACATATCCACAAGGGACGATAGTCTACTTCTGGCTTGCCACTTGGCCGGGCGCAGCCACATGCTGGGTCATAGGTGGGCACGCATCTTCGATTCTCGAACGAGAAGCAGGCACGTTGCCGGCGGTTCGCCCTGCCATGGAAGTGAATCCCAACCCTGCAACTGGCAGGACGAAGATATCCTTCAATACACCGCAGTCGTGCCGTGCCCGCCTTGCCGTATACGACGCCGCGGGCAGCCTCGTGAAAGAGATCGAGGAGAAACGCTATGGTGCGGGCCAGCATTCAGCCTTCTGGAATGGTCGGGGCGAGAACGGACATGCTGTCAGCCTCGGAACCTACTTCATAAAGCTGGCGACCGAAGATGGTCGCTGTGAAACGACCTCAGTAGTTGTGACTCGCTGAGTTCTGCGCATCGGACTCAGTTCATGGTCGACGGAGATGGGGCGAGAACCGGCGCTGCCGGGCTCGCCCCTCTTCTACCCCTGAAGTCCTATGCTTGCCCGGTGTTGACAGACCAGCCTAACCGGCTACGATTCGCTGATATGTGGCGCGCGCTTGTTCTGCTCATGCTGCCCCTAGTGCTCGCGTGCCACCGCCGAGTTCCCCCGGTTGAAATCAACCTGCTCTGGCAGCGAGACTATCTCAACATTACGCCGGCGGACGTTAATGGCGACTCGACGGACGAATTCGTCTCCATAACAGATGACTATGTCCTTAACCGTATCAGTTCGGACATGCGAGCCGCAGGCAAGACCATCTGGACGGATCGCGGGACATTCACCCCCTACAGCGTTGTTGGGGAGTCGAAGAAAACCGGCTTCTGGTACACACACGTCCGGCACGACTCTCTGCTCCTATTCAGCTCGCTAGCGGGTCGAGACCTCCTTGTCACCTGTGGGCATGACTCCCTTCCACCGGCTGGCTGGGATGGCTCAGCCTCCGGCGTGACCCTGCTGGACATCGACAACGACGGCCGGCTCGATGCCATAGTGAGCTTCGGCAGCGGCTATGACGCCAGGCCGCGTGGGATGTGCGCCATCGACTATGCCGCAGGTGGCACAATCTGGACGTACCTGACCGGCCCGAATATTGACGAACCGCCGACCTTCGCTGACATTGACCACGACGGCCAGACGGAGATTCTCTTCGGGTCGCTGGCACAAAGGAACGGCAATGTGGCCAATGGGACAGCGGACGACAGCACCTATGTGTTCCTGCTTGACTGCCGAGGCAGACTGCGGTGGGCTAGACGAATCGGGCGATATTCCTCCATCGCCCACTCTGCGTTCGCACCGGCGAGTAGAGGAATGCCCGGCCGAGTAGTCGTCTACGAAACCGGCAGTGAGGAAGACGGCCGCTCGGGCGACAGCGCGTTCATCCTCGACTGGCGAACTGGAGAAGTCCTTGTGCGGCGTCAGTACGGTAGGTATTCGAGCTGCGGCACGACAGCCAGGGGCGCAGATGGACGGACACGTACCGTGCTCGGCGGCTCGGATGACACCCTGCGAGTCCTTGATGATTCGCTGAGGCTCACGCGGAGTGCCTGGTTTCGCGGCGGCATCCGTCAGGTTATCGCCGGCAGCTTCTCGGATCGAGGCCAAGACGAGTTGGTCGTGCTGACGAATGATGGGCTCATGATTCTGCTTGACACACTGCTCCGAACCCGTGCCGTCAAGCCCTGTCCGTCTACCGCTGTCACCACCACGTTCCGGCTCGTGCGGTACGAAGGGAAGAACCGTCTGCTCGGGGCGAACTCAAACGGTCCCGGACGTACTTGGCAATTGTATGACTTCAGGACGGTCCCGGTGATCCAGCGACGCGTCCCGCTCACATCTGTTCTTACGGGACTCGGATTCCTGCTGGCTACCTTCGTGGCCGTTCTGCTCTTGCTCCAAAGTCGTCAGACCCGCGACATCCGGGCGGTAATTCGCGGCCTGACCGGCCAAGCCGGTGTGGTTGAGTTGAACCTGCGCGGTGACGTGAAGCGAACCAACCCGAAGGCACGCGAGCTACTTGGGGGTGAGACCATTCCGTACGGTCCGCTGGCTCAGGCAGTTAAGGCGGCGCTGGGTGGCATAGCAGGAACCAACCCGAGGGAACTTCCAGTTGCCCTCGACAATGGCAAGACTGTGCTCGCACGGGCGGCGCGCGTGCGCACCGGCGTCATGCTCACACTGGAGGACATCTCGGCGGTCGAGTATCTGCAGTGGGTCAAGGCCTGGGCGCCGGTGGCGCAGAAGTTGGCGCACGGCATCAAGAATCCCCTCGGTACAATCATGGGCGCGGTCGAGCAGATAGAGACAGAGGTGAATAGGAGGCGGACGAAGTCAGAAACGAGAGGCGAGAAGCTAGAGGCTAGAAGTGCGGAAGAAGGGAGCGCGGAGGAAGTCAAGAGCCAGAAGCCAGAAGCCAAAAGCCAAGACGATACGGAGAAGGCGGACGAGCGGGTGAAGAAGTACATCGGATATGTGAAGGACGAAGTTGCCAGGCTGAAGAAGATGACCGACGCATTCATGCGGTTCACCAAGCTGAACCCGCCTGCGCTCGAACCGAAGAACGTCAACGAGCTTGTCCGGAAGGTCGTAGCCAAGTACGAGGGCGCGCTGGCCAAGGGCATCTCGCTTGAGCTGAGTCTCGATGACCGGCTGCCGTTGGTGGCACTGGATGAAGAGGGAATCGCGAATGTGCTGGACATCGTGGTCGAGAACGCCGTCGAGGCGATGACGGTGAACCCGAAGTCAACCACCGAGATACCAAGTCACCAAGCTCCGGACGGAACGGACGCGGAGACAAGGCAACACGGGGATGCGGCGAGGGCACTGAGGACTCGGACGTCGGTCGGCGACAGCGAAAGCGAGTGTCATTCCGAGGGAGTCCGACGAGTCGAGGAATCTCGCCTGAGTGACCCCTCGACTCCGCTCGGGGTGACTAAAGGAGGCGGGTCGTATGTCCGAATCGAGGTCGAGGATACCGGAATGGGCATCCCGCAAAAGTACCTGGACAAGGTCTTCGAGCCCTATTTCACGTATGGCAAGGCTGACGGGACCGGATTGGGACTCGCCTTGGCCAAGAAGATAGTGGAGGACCACAAGGGGCGGATGGAGATGCAGAGCAAAGAAGGAGTCGGAACGACGGTTACCATCGTGCTGCCGGCTAAGGGGAATGGTGAGTAGCAGAAACACCGGACGAAGTCAGAGGCGAGAAGCTAGATGCTAGAAGTCAGAAATGCCGATTCTGAGGCTGGACAGGGTGAATCTGTGCTAATCTGTGGAATCTGTGGATGTTTCTCCGGAAGGAGGACCTGTGGCTGAGAGAGTGCTGGTTGTGGACGACGAACCGAGGGCCCGAGATATCATGGCCGACATCCTGTCGGGCGCTGGAATGGAGGTGTTGCAGGCCGGTGACGGAGAAGAGGCGGTGAGGCTTGCGGGCGAGCATGAGCTGAACCTTGTGTTCCTGGACCTGATGTTGCCGGACATGAACGGCGCTCAGGTTCTGGAGACAATCCTCGCCGGTAAACCAACCCTGCCGGTCGTCATGATCTCCGGGCAAGGCTCTATTCAAGATGCAGTCAAGGCCACGAAGCTGGGAGCTTATGACTTCCTGGAGAAGCCGGCGGAGCGGGAGAAGATACTACTGGCTGCGCGGAACGCCTTGGAGCGGGACCGAATGTGGCGCGTGCTGGCCGGGCTGCGGGAGGAGTCGTTGCGTCGGTACCAGATGGTCGGCGCGAGTACGGCGATGCACGAGATCTTCCAGAAGATAGACGAAATCTCCCCGACCCGTGCGCCCGTACTTGTGACCGGCGAGAGTGGCGGCGGGAAAGAACTGGTAGCCCGTGCAATCCACCTCAAGAGTGACCGTAAGGACAAGGCCTTTGTGAAGCTGAACTGCGCGGCCATTCCTGAGGCCCTGATAGAGAGTGAGCTGTTCGGCTATGAGAAGGGCGCGTTCACAGGAGCTTTGACCCAGAAGAAGGGCAAGCTTGAGACCGCCCATGAGGGCACCCTGCTGCTGGATGAGGTCGGAGACCTGTCGCCTGCCAGTCAGGCCAAGCTGTTGCGATTCCTGCAGGAGAACGAGTTTGAGCGTCTGGGGGCGACGACCACGATGCGGGTTGACGTGCGGGTAATCTCAGCCACCAACAAGAACCTGCGTCAGGAGATCGTCGAGAGGCGGTTCCGCGAAGACCTGTACTTCCGCCTGAACGTGATTCACATACACGTGCCGCCGCTGCGCGAACGCAAGGACGACATCCCCTTGCTTGCCGACCACTTCCTTGGGCAGCAGTGCGAGGAGAACGGTGTACCTAAGAAGCAGCTAACGCCTGAGGCGGTCGCGTTTCTGAAGAGCGCGGATTGGGCGCACAACAATGCGCGTGAGCTTGAGAATCTCATGAAGCGGGCCGCGATTCTCGTGAAGGCTCAGGACATCACGCCACGTGACCTGGTGCCCCTCATGGAACCGATGGGTACAGCGCCGTCTCACGCCGAGGCCAGCCTGCGCGATGCCCGGGACGAGTTTGAGCGTGAGTTCATCAGAGCATCGCTGGCCCGAAATAACTGGGACAAGACCAGAACCGCGGAACAGCTCGGCATAGAACGGACGCACCTGCATCGGAAGCTGAAAGACCTGGGACTAACCGAGTAGACGCCTTCACCTGTGACGGTCGGAAGTGATCCAGTGGTCTGGTGGCCCAGTGGTCGGGCGGTGTAGTGGTCAAGTGGTCTTGTGGTCCAGTGATCTAGTGAGGAAGAGACGGCGGCTATCGGTTCAGGAGAGTTCTGATGAAATTCGAGCCATGCACGAGACCGGTCGGAGGTGGTCTAGTGGTCCAGTGGTCTAGTGAGGAGCGGACGCAAGCTCGCGACCGAGGAGAGTCCGGATGAAAGCAGACCCGCGGAGTAGGCCAAGGGAACCGGAAGCGCAGGCGACCTCGTCGTAGGACTGAACCGAGTCCGGCTCAAGGCGCGGGTTGAGTATGGCGACCGGAACCGGGCCGTGAACGTGATTGCCCTTCGCGACTGGCGTGAGGTGGTCGGTCAGGACGGCCACTGTGGCCTCGATCCCCTTGTCTTCAATCCCGTTCATCACGCGCGCGACCAGGCGCGAGTCGAGATACTCGATGCCAAGCACCTTCTGTTTCACATCCCGCGCGTGGCCGGCTTCGTCCGTCGCCTCGACGTGCACGTAGACAAAGTCATGGTCCTCAAGAACGTTCAGGCAGGCGTCGGCTTTGCCCTCGTAGTTGGTGTCAATCAGGCCGGTTGCACCGGGGACGTCAATCACGTCGAGCCCGGCATAGACGCCCAGCCCCTTAATCAAGTCAACCGCAGAGATGACCGCGCCGCTGATGCCGTACTGCTCTCTCATGGTCTTCATCTTCGGCTTGCGGCCCTGGGACCAGAACCAGATCGAGTTAGCCGGGTCCTTGCCGGCCTTGACTCGGGCTTCGTTGACTGAGTGTCGGGACAGCAAATCCCATGAGCAGCGAATCATGTCGTTCAGCCGGTCGACCGTCGGCTTGGCCTCGTCGGACTTCGGGACAATCATCAGGTCCTCGACCAACTCGCCGACGTGGTCGTGGGGCGGAAAGCACTCGAAGTCGGTAGAGAGAGTGGGACCAAGTGGCTGAGGGTCATCTGACGAGAGAAGGAGGAGGTGGCGGTAGGAGATACCGGGGAAGAAGCGAACCTCGTCACAACCAAGGTAACGGTCAACATGACGGATGAGTTTGTGGGCCTCCTCAGTGGAGATGTGACCCGCCGAGTGATTCTTGATGCGGCCGTCGGCAATGCAGATAAGGTTACAGCGCATGGCGATGTCGGTGTCGCGCAACTTGACGCCCATTGAGGCGGCCTCGATGACGCCGCGGCCCTGGTAGCATTCGCGCGGGTCGTAACCGAGCACGGTGAGATTCGCGACTTCCGAGCCGGGCGGCATGTCGTCGTCCACCGTGATGAATGAGCCGCAGCGGCCGAGACGAGCAATGCGGTCGATGGCAGGCTTATTCGCGACTTGGAGTGGAGTCTTATCGCCGAGTTCGGGGATGGGGAAATCGGCCGCGCCGTCGGCGAGGAAGATGATGGAACGCATAGTGGTCTAGTGGTCCAGTGGTCTAGTGGTCGAGTGAAGGGAGAAGAATGTGGACGAGTGGTCCAGTGGTCTAGAGGTCAAGTGACGGGAGAAGACAGTGGTTAAGTGGTCCAGTGGTCGAGTGAGCACGTGGTCAGCGCTTCCTGCCGTTCGGCTCAACGTAAGCGAGAACCAGCCGCACGGTCGCGGCCAGCGCCTTGCGGTGGGTCCTTTCTAGGTTGTGCGAAGCGTTGATTCCCGGACCAATCAGTCCTGTGATGGCGTCCAGCCCGGCCCGCACCGCCACCGCTGCGTCCGAGCCATAAAACGGGTAGATGTCGACTTTGTATGGTATCTTCTGCGTCCGGCACAGCTTCACCAACCGCTGCCGTAGTGCGTAGTCAAACGGCCCGGTCGAGTCTTTGGCGCAGATGCAGACCGAGTATTCATCCGATTCCTGTCCCTTGCCGACTGCGCCCATGTCAACGGCAACCAACTCGCCGACTTCCGGCGGGATGCCGGCCGAAGCGCCGAAACCCACTTCCTCCGACGTGCTGAAGAGAAAGTGTGTGGCTAGTCGCGGCCGCGAACCGGAATCGGCTAGAGCCTTGAGCGCGCCGAGCAGGCAGGCAACCCCGGCCTTGTCGTCGAGGTGGCGGGTCTTGATGAACCCGGTTTCGGTCACCTCGCAGCGCGGGTCGAAATGGACGTAGTCGCCGACCGCGACGCCGAGCTTGGCGACCTGCTTTTCGTTCCGCACCTCGGCATCGAGCCGGATTCTCATGTTATCGAATTCCCGCTTGGCATCGGATATCTTCTTGCTGACATGGGCAGACGGCTCATCGAACAGAATGGTGCCGCGGAAGAGCTTGCCTGCGCTGGTCTCGACCGTGACGTACTCGCCCTCGACCGTGGCCAGCGCGTAGCCGCCGACCGCCGTGAATACGAGCGACCCGTCACTGCCGAGTTCCTTCACCATCGCGCCTAGGGTGTCGACATGGGCGGTGAGCGCCCGATGCGGGCCGGTCTCCCGGCCCTCAAGCGTTGCCAGCAGCGCACCACGTCCGGTGCGCTTGTGCCCCACGCCCATCCGGGTCAGTTCCTTTTCGACATAGCTGACAGCCACGTCGGTGTGGCCGGCCAGGCTCGGCGTCTTCACCAGCCGCACGACCTGTTCGACAACGTAATCGGTCAGGCGGTTATCATTTGGCATAGTGGTCTAGTGCTCCAGTGGTCTAGTGGTTAAGTGATAGGAGGAGATAGTGGTCAAGTGGCCCAGTGGTCACGTGATCAAGTGTCGGAAGCGGAGGAGAGTTTTCTCTCGAGCGCCCGGATAAGGGCCTTGGTAAGACGTTCGGTGTCACCGATTGACTGCAGCAGCCGGCCCGCTTCCTGGTCCGGCAGGTAGCAGAGCTTTATCGCCAGAAGTGCCTGAGTCTGTACCTCACAGATAGAGCCGTAAGCGATATAGAGCGAACGCAGGAAATCCGCAGTCGTGCGTCGTCCGAACCCCTCGGCGATGTTCGAGGGTATCGAGACCGCCGCACGCTGCACCTGTGCTGAGAGACCGTACGCTTCGGCCCTAGGGAAGCTCTTTGTCGCACGGTATACGTCGAGGCAGAGGTCGAAAGCCTTCTGCCACGCGGTCAAGTCCTGGTAGGTTCTTACTCGCTTTTTCTCTGTCACTGGATCACTGGACCACTGGGTCACTTGAACACTCTCTGCAGGAAGCCCTTGAACCAATGGTAGTCATTCGGCCCGTGTTCGTAGTGCTCGGGTCTGGCATCAAGCCCGGCGAGCGACGGCGGCAGCGGCGGGTCGACGCCTAGCAGGTGTTGAATCTCCTCCGGGAACTTGGCCGGGTGAGCGGTTTCGATGGAGATGGCCAGAGGAGAGTTGCGAGTGGTCAAGGATTCCAAGTAGCGCTCGAGGCCGGCCCAGCCGACCGCGCCGTGCGGTTCGAGCATGGTTTTGTAATTGCTCCAGGCGTCCTTGATTGCCTGCCGGGTCCCCTCGTCGTCAATGCTCACCGGATATATGTCGCGCCGCATGGCCGCAAAGTCGGGCGGCTTCGAGATGCTGCCCTGTTCATCCATCACCCCGCCGTACAAGGCGACAAGCCGCGGCAGGTTGGATGGATGACCGACGTTCATCGCGTTGGAAATGCAGACACGCGACGGCACAATCCTCTCGTACCTGCCGGTGGCGACAAACTTCGGGAACTCATCGTTCGCGTTGGTCGCGATGACGAACCGGTCGACCGGCAGGCCCATGCGCCGGGCAATCAGGCCGCCGCAGATGTCGCCGAAGTTGCCGGACGGGACCGAGATGATTGCCGCTTCGTCGTTCTCCTGCAGCCGGGCCCAAGCGTACAGGTAGTAGACCGCCTGCGGCAGGAGCCGGCCGATGTTGATGGAGTTGGCCGAGGAGAACCGGATGCGCCCGAGTTCCGGGTCGGTGAAAGCGCGCTTGACCAGAGCCTGACAGTCGTCGAACTGGCCGTCGACGCCGATGACCGTAACATTGCCGCCGAGCGTCGTCATCTGCTTGCGCTGGCGGTCCGAGACTTCCTTAATAGGAAAGAGGACGACCATCGAGATGCGGTCGACGTTATGGAACGCGTGGGCGACCGCGGAGCCGGTATCGCCGGACGTGGCGGTCAGGATAACCAACTCGCCGCCTTCCTGCGCGAGGAAGTAGCGCATCATCCGAGCCATCATCCGGGCCGCGAAGTCTTTGAAGCTCGCGGTCGGGCCTTGGTCGAGGCGCATGAGGAACGTGCGGCCATAGACGCGTTCGAGCGGCACCGCGTAGTTGTAGCACTCGGCGCAGAGCCGCATCAGTTCATCGTCGGGAATCAGGCCTTCCGTGTAGCGCCGCAGCACGGCAAAGGCGATTTCCGGGTACGGCTTCTCGCGGAACCCGATTATCTCGTCGAGCGGTATGCGAGGAATCTCGCGCGGCATGTACAGGCCCTTGTCCGGGGCTTGGCCGGTGAGAAGCGCGGTGCGTAAGTCGACGTCGGGGGAGGACAGGTTGGTGCTGTATAGAAGAGGGTTCACGGCTTGGCTCCTGGAGGATTCGAGGATTCAAGGATTCGAGGATTCGAGTGCCGGCGTTCCAGTGACTTTATCAGTGACATCATCATTCGTTCCACTTCGCGGATATCCTCGGATAGCTTGCCATATTCATCCAGCTTGAGGTATTCAAGGTCGCGAGCTAGCATCGTCTGGGTCTCCAGTTCGCTGTTCGAAGCGTACGCGAAGCGCAGCGAACGTAGGTAGTCACCAGTCGTGCTGCGGCTGTATCCCTCCGCGATATTGGACGGAACCGAGACCGCGGCCCGGCGCATCTGAGAGGTTAGGCCGTAGCGCTCGTCGGCCGGGAACTTCCTTGTCGACCGATAGACCTGCAGGCAGATTCGGTACGACTTCTGCCAGACCAGCAGGTCGCGGTAATTCCTTAGCACGCTCCGCCCACTGGAATCCTAGAATCCTCGATTCCTCGAACCCTTCCTACTTCACCGCTCCCAGCGCTTGGTCTAGGTCCCCGATGATATCATCCGGGTGTTCCGCACCTACCGACAGCCGAATCAGGTCCGCAGGGACGTCGGCCTTCTTGCGTGCTTCTTCGCCCTGGAGGAGATGCGTCGAGATGGCCGGGATGGTGGCAACGGTCTTGACCCGGCCTAGGTCGGTGGCGCGCCAGATCATTTCGAACCGGTCGAACGCCTTGCGCGCCGCGTCCGGGCCGCCCTTCACCCGAAACGACATCATGTGGGTGTAACGGTTGACCGGCTTGCCGTAGTGCTCGTCGTGCTCGGCGTCGACGAGCCACAAGTACTTCTTCGCCAGTTCGTGCAGGGGGTAGCTTTCGAGCCCGAGGTAATTGACCGCGAGCACGGCCGCGTGACCTTCGAGGAACCGTGCCACTGTCATCGCGGTCTGGCTCCAGGCGTCGACGCGGGCGCGCAGCGTGCGCAGGTCGGACATCGTCATCGTGGCCTGAAACGGGTGCAGGCAGCCGCCCTGCTCGCGCTGGGGGTAGCGCTTGAGGTAGAGCGCGAAGTTGGCTTTCAGTTCGTCGTTCGGAATGTTTGAGACAATCGGCATACGAGCGATAACCGCGCCGGCCATCCCGAGACCGGAGCAGCTCATCACCTTGGTCGCAGAGTGAATTACCACGTCGGTGCCGTGCAGCAGCGGCCGCATCAGGGCGGGCGAGGCGATGGTCGCGTCGAGCACGAGCGGGATGCCGTGTTCGTGGGCCAGCGCGGCGACCGCCGCGATGTCGAAGAAGGCAAGGCCCGGGTTGGACGGCATTTCGCCATAGAGGAAGCGGGTATTCTTGTCGATGGTGCGGCGCCACTCGTCAAGGTTGCTGGAATCGACCACCATCCGGACGTCCATGCCGCGCTCGCACTTCAGGCGCGCGTCGAAGAGTTGGTAGGTGCCGCCGTAGAGCTGGCAGGTGGAAACGAAATTCGGCGGCTTGGTGCCGGGCAGGGCCATCAGCGCATCGACCGTGTTGCCGATGGCGGCCATGCCGGAAGAGTAGACGCAGCACCCGGCCTCGATGTCTGAACCGTAGGTTTCCAGCAGGGCGAGCTTGTCTTCAAGGAACCCGAGCGTCGGGTTGTGGATGCGGGTGTAGCACCAGGTTGGTATTTTGTAGCCAAGGGCAAGCTCCATTTCGTCCGAGTCGCGGTAGGCCTGCGCCGACGAGAAAAGGGTCGGCTCCATTATCGCGCCGTGATTGTGGTCGAGCGACTCCGCGACCGTGTAGAGTCCGTGGACGGCAATCGTGTCGAAGCGGAGCTTGCGGGCGCGGACGATGTCGCGCTGACGTGCGGCCAGCGCCTGGTCTGCCCGGTCAATATACTTCTTCAGGCCTTCGCTGTGCGAAGGCGGGGTCGAATGGTCCATATTTCCTCCTGACTATGCGGTGCGGGACATGCCGAGCAGTTCGGCGATGACCCCGAAACCAACCGCCATGCTTGCGAGCCAGACTGCCCAGCCCGCGAACGGGATGGCGCACAGACCAAAGACGATTACGATACCTACCGGCGCGGCCCACCAGAGCGATATTTCAGGCGCGCCGAAGATACGGAACAGCAGCCGCCCGGTGAACAGGCCGGCAAGGACTTTGGCGAGGTACAGCGAGACAATGTACGCGGCCGCGGCGATGAGTCCGGCCGGGATCGTGATGATGAGCGCAAAGGCGACGAGGATGCTCATCGGGCCGATAAGAAACCCGATGGCGCCGAACCCGACGGTGCGACCCCAATGGCTAAGCGAGCGAGCGAGCCCCTCATTGAGCACGTGCTTCCAGATTGCCACAAGCAGGAACCCGACCACGAGCGCGCCGAGTATCGAGAGAATCGTGAACGGCAGGAAGAACGTGACGAACATGCCGGGCCGGGGTTTCATATTCCGCATGTCTTCGATTTCTTTGGGTGACGGGAGCAGCACGTGGTCGATGTTGCCGAAGACCATGTCGGGGTTGCCGATATCGATCTTCTTGTTCGAACGGTAGCGCAGGTTGCCATAGACACGGGCGTCGGGCGTAAGCGTGAGTTTGTCGGCCACGGTTACGTCGACGTTGCCGTCAATCGAGCCGGAGATGACGACTTCGTTGGCAACCGCCTTGACGTCGCCGCGCACCGTGCCGGCGATTTCGAGCGACCGGCAACCGGCGGCGACGTCGCCCCGCACTTCGGAGTTCTTGCCGATGACGAGGTTTGCACAGCCGGCCAGCACGTCCTGGCCAACCGCGCCGTTGATGTAGACTGTGCCGGCGCCGGTCCGGACCGCGCCGCCGACGCGACCGCTGACGTTCAGCGTCGCGCAGAGGGCGACAACGTCGCCGGCAACAGCGCCCGCGACATCCACGCTCTGGGCGGCAAGGAAGAGGTTACGCGTGACCGGGCCGGAGACGTTGATGGACTGGGCCCCGGCGATGGCCGAACCGTCAAGCCGGCCCTCGATGCGGAGCATCGTGCCGCCGTAGTAGATGTCGCCGATGCGCGTTTCTTCTGCCGGCAGCGTATACCCCGGTTCACTGACGAACTGAGCGGCGAGGGAAAGAGTGAAGAGAGAAGAGAGAAGAGTGAAGAGGCGAACCGGACGGGACAGCAGCTCACTCACGGTTCTTCCTCATCTCTTCGCGGATGCGTTCTTCTATCTTCCGGCCCAGTTCGTCCCAGTCCTGGTCGGATTCGGCCGGACGCTCCTGCGTGCGCCATGATGCAAGGCCTTCCTTGACGCTGTCGCCGATGTGCCGGCCGACTCGGTCCCAGTCGGGTTCGTGCCGGTGCTTGTGGCGGTGGGCGACGCTGCGTGCGCCGCTGCCGAGCGAAATCATGCAGCCGAGCAGGAAGCCGAGATTGTAGCCCCAGCCGACGTTGTTGGGTTCATAGACCCCGACGTCCTTCGTGAACAGGCTGACGACGAACGTGACAATGATTATAAGCCCGTGCCAGAGCCCGGCCCAGAAGTTGGCGGGCCTGCCGGTCTCGGTGCTGTAGCGGACGTTGCCGGGCGCGCAGCTCGTGACCAGAAGCAGAAGCAGAAATCCGGCGAGCAGAATTTTCGGCCAGTTATGTGTCATAGCGGCACCTCCATTACGATACGAATATCATACTCTACTGCGGCAAATGTGGCGGTCAAGTGTCCGGTCAGTTCCCAAACCCGAGATTAACCACAAAGAGTTACAAAGCGAACCGGCCAGGACCCCGGAACCCGCGGTTGGCGCTAGTCATGGTGCTTGCGCATCTCTTCAAGGATGTGTTGCTCGATTCTGCGACTGAGATCATCCCAGTCGGTGTTTCCCTCATGCTCCGCGCTGCGCCACTCGGCCAGTCCCTGGCTGGTGCCGGTCTGGATGCGCTCGCTGATTCGCTTCCAGCCGGCCTCGGTGCGGCGCCGGTGGTGATGCCGGCGAGACGGACGCAGGAAGTTCCCCATCCGTGACATCGTCGCGGCGATGCGTTCGCTGATTCGCTTCCAGCCGGCCTCGGTGCGGTGCCGGTGGTGATGCCGGTGAGACGAACGTCGAAAGTACCCCAACGTCGCGGCGACGAGGAACCCAAGCGCAAGTCCTACTACAACAGCAATCAGAGTGTACCATAGATCGGCCCCGGAGTTCGCCGGCGCACCGGTATCTACGGGGTCGGCGTCACTGGCGGTCGAGCAGCCGGCGGCCAAGAGCAGAACAAGCAATCCGAGCAGCCGGGCAGGAAATCGAGCACTCATCATACCTCCAAATAGTATTGTCAGGGTCTCGGTGACGAACGGGCGGCCATACTCTACCCGAACATTGTCCTTCGTCAAGCCGCCGGTTTCCCCTAAGAGCCGACATAGGAGTTGACCACAAAGGCACGTCGTAAGAACCAAGTCCGAAATCCGAAGTCCGCACTGTCTGACAGGGGCCGCCGAGGCCAACGACGATTGAAGCCCGAAGGACGAAGAACAAGTCTGTCGAGCCCCCGACAATTGGATCAAACAAGCGCAGTGGTCTCGAACTTGGGGCATTCGACATTGATTCGGAATTCGAGCCTCGAGCTTCGGGCTTCATCTATGGCGGTTTGCGAATCCACGTCCTCTGCGGCCGGCCGGAGAGACGCCTCAATTCGTCGGACTCACGCTGTGTCGGTTGACAAAGCGAAGTTCAGCCCTACGCTTTTGAGGCTGAGAAGTTACAGATACCCGACCAGGAGTTGCCATGGAGACTCGAAAGCCTTTTCTTGCGGATGTCCTGAGCGGCGTGGCGAGCGACTACGCCGACATCCGGCTTGAGGAGTCCGAGCAGGCCCGAATTATCTACCGCGGCCGCGACCTGGACGAAATCGGCCGGGCGTTTGAGCGGGGCGGATGCATCCGTGTGTTCCACCGCGGCAATTGGGGTACGGCTAGCTTCAATCAGGTCGACGACAAGCTGAAGGACCTGGCGCGGGAAGTGGCCGCGGCGGTCGAGGCGATGCCCGCGCGACCGGAGACACTCGGCAAAATGCCCGCGTACACCGACAGCGTGACCGTGCCCGAGGCAGACGACCCGCGCAAAGTCCCGCTGGCCGACAAGCACGCGCTCATCAAGCACTACAACGACATCCTGCTCAAGACCGCGGGCATCACGACGACTCTATCGTTGTACAGCGATACGTTTCGTAGGACCTCGTTCCTTTCTTCCGAGGACCGGTTCATCACGCAGGAGTCGGTGTACACCGGCTTCATGTGCCGCGCGGTGGCGCGCGACGGAGCGAATGTTCAGGACTACTCCGATTCGTTCGGCAAGACCCAGGGATTCGCATCGCTTGAGAACCGCGAGCCGCTGGTCGAGCGCATCGCCAAGGTCGCGCTCGACCTCTTGAAAGCCGAGTCGGTACCGGCCGGGAAGTACGACGTCATCATCGACCCGCTGCTCGCCGGTGTCTTCGCCCATGAGGCGTTTGGGCATTTGAGCGAGGCCGACTTCCTGTCCACGAACGAGCGGCTTCGGGAGTTGATGAAGGTCGGGACCAAGTACGGAGTTGATGACCTGACGATAGTCGACGACGGGACGATGCCGGGCGAGCGCGGCAGCTTCCGGTTCGATGACGAGGGAATCGAGGCAGAGCGGACCGAGCTCATGAAGGGCGGCCGCATCGCCGCGCACCTGCACGACCGGCAGAGCGCGCAGCGGATGGGCGAGAAGGTCACGGGCAACGCCCGCGCGGTGTCGTACCGATTCGCGCCCATCGTCCGGATGAGCAACACCTATATCGAACCGCGTTCATTCAACATCGAGGACATGCTCGACTCGCTCGAACGCGGGCTGTACGTCTGCGGGTCGCGCGGCGGAATGACCGAGCTCGAGTCGTTTACTTTCGCGTCCCAGTACGCGCGGCTGGTCGAGCACGGCCGACAGACGAAGCTGCTGCGCGACGTGACGCTTTCCGGCAACGTCTTCGAGACGCTCAAGAGCATCGACATGATTGGCGACGACCTCGTAGTGTTCGGCGGGCTGGGTGGTTGCGGCAAAGGCGGCCAAGCGCCGCTGCCGGTCGGGCTCGGCGCCCCGCACGTCCTGATAAGGAACGTCGTAATCGGAGGAAAGTAGGAAGGGATGAAACAGGAAAGGATGAAGCAAAAAAGCCAGAAGTCGGGTATTCATCCCTCATCCTTCATCCTTTCTGCCGAGTGCGGTAGCTGATGGAAGACCAGATACTGTCATTGGCGCAGGCACGGGGAGCGCAGGCCGAGGTGTTCGGTTCCGAGCAGGACCGGACGGTCGTCGAGTTCCAGGCGAATGAGTTCCACTCACAGGAAAGCCGACTGACTCACGGATACGGGCTGCGCGTAGTGAAGAACGGACGGGTTGGGTTCAGTTCGAGCAGCGACCCGAACAAGGTCGACGAGCTGGTCCAGGCCGCGCTCGACACGGCTGAGTTCGGCAAGCAGTGCAGCTTCGAATTCCCCGGGCCGGAACCGAACCCAACGGTAAAGACTTTCGAGAATCGAGTGATAATGCTGCCGGCGCTGAAGATGATTGAGTGGGGCCGGGAATTGGTCGATGCCGTGCGGGCCCGGGTGCCGGGCCTGAAGCTCGACGTGTCCATGGCCCGCGCCTACGGCGAGACTGTGATCGCGAACAGCGCCGGACTCAAGAGACGTTTCTCGCGCGCCACTCTCCAACTATCTGCCACCGGCCTTGTGGTCAGTGACGGGCTGGTTTGGATTTCGGAATATGAGAACCTGTCGTCGGGCGCAGCGCCGTCAATCGGCGTGCTGGCCGACCGAATCGAGGAGCGGGCAATCCTCGCGCGGTCGCGAGCACGGCTGGCGACCGGAACCTACCCGGTCATCTTCATGCCGACCGCGGTACCGGATCTGCTCTATCCGCTCCTGGTCGGAGTGAACGGCAAGCAGCTCGAGAAGGGCGTATCGCCGCTCATTGGCAAGACCGCGCAGAAACTCCTGGACGAGAAGATTACCATCGTCGACAACGGGTTGCGCGACTTTGGTACGGCGTCCAGCCCGTTTGATGCGGAAGCCGTGCCACGGCGCCGGAACGTCCTGTTCGACCGGGGGATCTTCACCGGTTTCCTGTTCGATCTGGCGACAGCGGCCGCCTGCCGCGCGCAAACCTCCGGCTCGGCCGGCCGCGACTACACGTCCCAGCCACAACCCGGTGTGAGCAACATCGAACTCGTTCCCGGCGACGCGCGGTTCGAGAATGTGCTGGCGGGCATCAGCGAAGGACTGCTGGTCTACGACTGCATCGGCGGCGGCCAGTCGAACGTGCTCGCCGGCGACGTGGCCATCAACGTCTCGTCCGGTTTCCGAATCGGGAACGGCAAGGTGACCGGCCGCGTCAAAGATACAATGATTGCCGGCAACGCATACGAGATGCTCCGGAACGTGGAGGCGGTGGGCAACTCTGTCCGTGACCTCGGGTCGTACTACGCACCGTTCCTGATGTTTCCGAGCCTGAAAGTCGCCACGCGCGACTAGAAAGAGAGGCAAAGGATGAAGGGAAAGAGCAAGAAAGGAACAAAGGGACAAGATAAAGGGATAAAGGCAGGAAGTCGGATACTCGATCCCTTGATCCCTCGATCCCTTGATCCCTCCCTCCGTTTCGAAATCGCTCCGGACCGACTCTGCTGGCACTGCACATTAGACAATTTGACGTTCGACACGACCGACGACATCACGGTCTCGTCCGAGATAGTCGGCCAGCGCCGCGCGGTCGACGCGCTGAACACGGCGCTTGAAATCGAATCGGTCGGCTACAACGTCTTCGTTTCCGGCCGGGTCGGTACCGGCCGGACCACAACGGTCCGGAAGCTGCTGGAATCAACCAAGACCCGGCCCCGGGAGCTTGACGACAAGTGTTACGTGAACAACTTCCGCGACCCATACCAGCCGCGGCTGCTGAGGCTGCCCGCGGGCAAGGGACAGGAGTTCCGGCGCTGCATGGACGAGTTCATCGAATACCTGGTCAAGAACGTGCCACTGCTGTTCGAGAGCGACACCTACCAGCAGCGGCGGCAGGGGATTGTGGACGGGTTCAAGGAGCGGGGCGGCATTCGCGTGCGGGAATTCGAGAAGCGGGTGGCGACCGAAGGGTTCGCGCTGGTCCAGACCGGGCCGTTCAATCGACCCGAGCTCGCCCCGATTGTCGAGAAGCAGCCGGTCAAGATTGATGCGCTCCCCGCCCAGGTCGAAGAGGGGAAGCTTACCGCAGCGCGTGCCGAGGAAATCAAGGCGCGGTACGCGGAACTGGCCGCCGAGCTCGCGGTTATCTTCAAGGACATCCGTGACCTGGAGAAGGCGGCCCGCGACACGCTCGCGGAACTGGACCAGAGTATCCTCCGGCCGGTCGTCGAGGAACGGTTGGCCGACATCGAGGAACGCTGCAATCACCGGATGCGGGAACATGCGGCTAAAGGAACGAAGAACCCGGGGCCGGCCCACTCGAAGAGCTCCCCGTTTACCGACTACCTGGCCGAAGTCAAGGACGCGATCCTGGCCCAGCCCGACGTTTTCCGCCAGAAACCGCCGGCGGAAGGCGAGGCTGCCGCTTCCGCACCGCCGCAGCCCGGCGGGCCCGACCCGTACCTCGACTTCCGGGTGAACGTGCTGGTCGACAACTCCAACATCAAGGCGGCGCCGGTGATTTTCGAGACCAACCCGAACTACAAGAACCTGTTCGGCTCGATTGACCGGGTCTGGGACCGGGGCGGGCAGTGGCGGGCGGACTTCACTAGAATCAAAGCCGGCTCGGTGCTGTGCGCGGACCACGGGTTCCTCGTCATAAACGCGCTTGACGCCCTGGTGGAGCCGGGGGTCTGGCCGGCGCTGAAACGCACGCTGCGCAACCGGCAACTGGAGATTACCGGCGGCGATCCGTACTCCGCCCTGTTCGGTGCGGTCGGGCTGAAGCCGGAACCGGTGGACATCGACCTGAAGGTCATCATGATCGGCGACCTGCAGATTTATTCACTGCTCGCCGGCGCGGACGAGGACTTCAAGAAGGTCTTCAAGGTGCGCGCGGATTTTGACTCGGTGATGGACCTCGATAAGGCAGCGGTCGGCGAGTACGTACAAGTTGTCAAGACGCTTTGCGACAAGGAGAAGCTCCGTCCGTTTGACCGGTCGGGCGTGCGCGGCGTGATCGAGTACGGGGTCAGGCTGGCCGGCCGCTCAACCAAGCTCTCCACCCGTTTCAACATCGTCAGCGAACTCCTGACCGAGGCGAGCCACTGGGCGACAAAGGCCGGCGCCAAGTCCGTGGACTATGAACACGTGCAGGAGGCAATCAACCACCGTCGCGACCGGGTTCGGCTGCTCGAGGTGAAACTGCAGGAGGCGATTCGCGAAGGCACTATTTACATCGACGTGACCGGCGCGAAGCCCGGGCAGGTAAACGGGCTGGCGGTCTACGAAACCGGGGAGTATGCGTTCGGCATCCCGACCCGGATTACTGCCAAGACCGGGGTGGGCTCGGCCGGCATCATCAACATTGAGCGGGAGGCCCAGCTCTCCGGACCGACCCACGACAAGGGCGTCTATATTCTTTCCGGCTACCTGCGTCATAAGTTCGCGCGCCGGCAGCCGCTGATTTTCTCCGCCTCAATCTGCTTCGAACAGTCCTACGGCGGCGTGGACGGAGACTCGGCCTCGTCAACCGAAGTCTACGCTTTGCTTTCGGACTTGTCTGGCCTGCCCATCCGGCAGGACTTGGCCGTGACCGGTTCGGTCAACCAGCAAGGCGAGGTTCAGCCCATCGGTGGCGTCAACTGGAAGGTCGAGGGTTTCTTCGAAGCGTGCCAGGCGCGCGGACTGACCGGACAACAGGGCGTCATTATTCCGAAATCGAACGTGCCGGAACTGATGCTGCGGCCCGACGTGATCGCGGCGGTTGAGGACGGCCGGTTCCACGTCTACGCGGTGAGCACGATTGACGAGGGCATCGAACTACTGACCGGGGTTAGCGCGGGCACGCCGGATGCCAAGGGCAATTACCCGGCGGATACGGTCAACGGCCGGGTGATGAAGCGGCTGACCGAACTGGTCGAGTTGTACGAGAACCACCAGCCGGACAGGAAGCGTCGGAAAGAGAAGGAACCGAAGCCGCGCAGGCCAAAGCCGCGGAAACCCAAGCCCGAGAAGAAACTGCGACGCTAGCCGCACAAGCACGAGGCCGTAGGCCTCAAGCTGCAAGCTGCGTGCCGTCCGCGAGGTCGTGCGGACCGAATAGAGCAGCGGGCAGTTTGGTCCCTCCGGCCGTGAAACCGACACCAGACGGGGCGAGTCTAAAATGGTGGTAGGGGTTGGTCCGTAGCGTAGTGCGTTCAAACGTGTAGCCGGAGCCATGGCTGCATCCGCAATCGGGCCAGCAATGGACAGAGCAACTCGGAGAGCAACTTGGCGAGCAACTCCGGAAGCTACTCTACCAGCAATCGGGAGAGCAACGGTCAGAGCAACTGGGAGAGCAACGAGGCCGGCGACTCAGACCGCAATGGCCAGAGCGACCGGGAGAGCAACGGGTAGAGCAGCGGAGAGAGCAACGGGGACCGCTACTCGGCCCGCAACCGGGACAGCAACCGGGGAAGCCATTCGGAGAGCAATCGGGACAGCAACGGGTAGAACGACCCACACCACAACGGGTAGAGCAACAGGGAGAGCAACTGGACCCGCTGCGGGGGGAACGGCGGAGGGGACTTTCGGAAAGGCCCAATAGTGCATTGAGAATGCAGAAGTTAGGACGCGGACGGGCTTGGTGAAGTTGTATACTGTGGCTGAACTTCCGGTATGGGCTCCGGAGCGAAGCCGGCTAGTTCCGATGCCGCCCTGCTTCCAAAAGAAGCAGGGGCGAGTTGGACCGATTGTCTCGTCCACCTTCGCGCCCGGCTCGGATTCCAGACAACCGACAACCAAAGGCTTACGAATTGCGCTGACGGCACGGAAGCCGCCCGCGCGGCGGGCTGGGCAGCGGAGGCGGCGAGGTCTGGCTCGGGAGCAGCTCAACTCGGCCGGAGGAGGCGTTTCGACATCCGGCGCGACCCTTGCGGCCATCTGCCGTGCGGCAGGGGCGGGGCAGTCCGGAGGGGTCGCAGAGAGTGCTTGACATGGGCGGAGTTCTGCCGCAATATCTGGCCGAGGAAGACACACCATGAACTTCAGTTCCCGGCACCGTCTGTGCGCGGCGCTGCTGCTGGGTTGCCTGCTTGCAGCGACGGGCCGGGCGCAGTACGTCGAGGACTCAATCGATGTTGGCGGGGCGTGGGTCGGCAGCCTGGCCTACAACTCGCGCGAGGATGTGCTCTACGGTGCCAGTGAGTCCGGAGTGTTCTTCGCCATCTCCTGCGACAGCAACAAAGTGGTGAAGAGCTTCCCGCTCCGATACGCATTTGCTGTTGCGTATGAGTCGACCGACAACAAGGCATATTGCAGCTACTACAACACGCAGACGGACGACTCGTTGCTGGTCGTGGACGGTGCCACCCACATTCGTATCAAGAGCATACCGATGGAGGGCGCGACTACACCGGTCTGGGATGCTGTCTCAAACCGAGTCTATGTGAGCTGTCAGTCAACCAACAGCGTCGCGGTGGTGGACTGCGCGACCGATTCTCTGCTGACGTACATTCCGGTCGGGGCTTGTCCGATAAAGATGTACTTGAATACGCTGCGGCGGAAGCTGTACGTCTTGAACTTCGATGCCGACGCGGTCTCGATTGTTGACATGAGGACGAATCAAGTCATCAAGACGGTGGTTGTCGGCGGCACCCCGAACGCCGGGTATTACTGCCGGAACGCGGACAAGTTCTACAGCGGAGGGGAGTCCCGGCAGTGCATTGTCATCGGCGGACTCTCTGACACCATTGTTGCGCGCATCACCTTGTCCGGTATTGACTATGTGCTGAGCGCGACTGGTAACGAGGACGCCGGTTTGGTTTACCTGGGCACGTTGACGGGGAGCAGTGACTATGTTGCGACCGTGTCGGCGCAGAATGACTCTGTACTGGCGACCACGGTCATTGGAGCAGAGCCTTGGGGGCTTGCGTACTTCGAGCGGAGTGGGTTGCTGTACTGCGCGTCGGCAATCTCTGATGAGGTGTTCGTGCTCACCAGTGACGGTGCGCAGATACGAGCGATTCTACAGGTGGGGGATTGCCCATACGTGTTTGCTGCCGTCCCGCGCCACAACAGGCTGTATCTGGGCCACTTGAACGGACCGTACGTTCATGTCCTGAGAGACACATCGGTGGGGGTAGGTGAGACGCAGTCGTCCCGTCCTGGGTCCTGGGGCGTCAGAGTCACGCCGAATCCGTTCAGTCAGAGTGTTGCAGTTGTCTGGAATTCGCCCGCGAGAGGCGGTGATGCTGCGCGCGTGTATGCGCAGGACGGAAGGTTGGTGAAACAGGCCCAGATTCCGGCGGGCGAGTGCCGCTGGGTCTGGGACGGCCGGGACGAGCGGGGCCGGCTTGTGCCTCCGGGCGTGTATGTCTTGGCCGCACCGGGCGGAGTCCGTGTAAAGGCCGTCAAATTGAGGTAGGAAGCAGAGCGTCAAGCTGCATTCACAGAGGGAGAGATGAGATTGGCCGAGGTGCCGGCAGACGGAGGACCAAACCGGGCGTATACACCAGCGTCTGGAACGGCACTGACGTCCGAGGTCGGCGGTTGGCCAACGGTATCTACTTCTACACGCTGGACAATGGTACGACGAGAATCAGCCGGAAGGTTGTGCTGACCGAATAACGCCGCCGCCGACTCAACACGCCTAAGCTGCCCGCACCGCCGCCGAAACCCAAGCCCGAGAAGAAACCGCGCGGCCCGACGCAGACGCGGTCAGATTCCGGCGCCAGGTCCGATGCAGGAACCCAGATCCTCGGGCTTGATGACGCCGCCGGACACGACGAGTTTCAGACCTTCTTCGATAGACAGACTGGTTTGAGTGACATCGCCCTCAGGAATCAACGCGAGCCAACCGGACGTCGGGTTGGGTGTGGTCGGGAAAAAGACGAAGACTGTCTTGCGGCCATCGACAAGCGTGATGCGGTCATCCGACGTGAGGAACCCGATTGCGAACAGCCCGTGGCGCGGGTACTCGGCAATGACGGTTTTGCGCAACGAGCTGCGATTGACAAAGACCGCGTCGGTGAGCTGTCGCGCCGACGAGTAGATCGTCTTAACAATCGGTACCTGCCGCAGGAGCCTGTCGAGCCAGCCGAGCGTGAGCCGCCCGATAATACCCGACGCAATCCAGCCGGTGAGCAGGACGAGCAGGATGAAGAGCACGAACCCGGCGAGCGTCGCGCCCCAGTCGGGCACGCGCTCAAGCCACGGGTGGAGCCTGAACAGCGGGTGGAACAGGTTGCCGAGCCGGACGATAATCAGCCAGAAGATGAAGACGGTGACGCTCAGCGGTAACAGCGTCGCGACGCCGGTGAGGAAGTAGTGGCGCAGTTCCTTCAATGCACTTTGCTCGTCATGACGCCGGAACCCACGGGTCGCCGGTAACGGTCCTCTGCCGGGCGATGTCGGCGAGCAGGTCCTTGCGGCAGTGCAGCAGGAATTCCCGGCAGTCGTCGGTCTGGTAATCCGGGTAGGTCCAGGGCAGCGGCTGGAACTTGCCGGCCTGGAAGAGAAGCGTGATCTCGGCATAGACGCCGTCGCGCAGGCAGATGCGGTGGGCGAAGCCTTTGGTCGAGGCCAGCACCAGGTTGTGCAGTGACAGCAGGCCCGGGTCGAGGTTCACGCGGCGCCGGCCGTCCGGCCCGCGGAATCGTTTCTCAAGAAGACCGGCCTGAACCTTGAAATCGCTGAGCTGGTCGGGCTCGACCAGGCCTTCGAACCCCACCCATTGTCGAGTCAGGTTCGGCCCCATCTCTTTTTCGTAGTAGTCCGTGAAGTTGAACGGAATCTCCGGGCTCTTCACGGTTATGGCCCCGAACCCTTCAACCAGCGCGGAGTGTGCCTGCGACAGCAGGTTCTGCTCCGACGACAGGAGTCCGACCACCAGCTTCGCCGGGTCGGGAGTCGGCCGTTCTTCTTTCAGTCGTTCAAACATGGTTGTCTACCTCGCATCTTCCGGCGCCGCATCCTTGTGGCCGCCGTCCATTGCCAGTGAGTCGTACTGCTTAACAGGGGCCGCTGCGGCCGGCTGTTCAACAGGGGCCTTTGTCTCGGCCCTATCCGGGTTGCCGGCGTCCGGACCGGCCTCGCGCCGGGCCAGGAATTCGCCGATTTCTTCCATTCGCGGCAGGTCCTCCACTCCGGCCATCCCGAAATAGCGCAGGAACTCGGGCGTGGTCCGATAGAGGAAAGGATTGCCGGGACGAGCCGCGCGACCGTAGGTCGCAATCAGCCGCCGTTCGAGCAGTGTAACGAGCGGGCCCGAACAGTCAACTCCGCGCAGTTGCTCGATCTCGGGCCGCGTGACCGGTTGCTTGTACGCGACAATCGCCAGCACCTCGAGCGCGGCCCGCGACAGCCGGTGCGTGTACTGGTGCTGGTAGAGCCGGCGCACGAACTCCGCGTATGCCGGCATCGTGTAGAGCTGAAAGCCCTGTGCCACACGCTGGACCCGGAACGTCCGGCCGGTTTCCTCGTAGGTTGCGTTCAGGCCGTCAATCACCGCCCGTGTGGTTTCGGGCGATGCCTCCGCCAGTTCGGCCAGCCGGTCAAGCCTAACCGGTGAGTCGGCGGCAAAGAGCAGGGCTTCGATGACCTGGACAGGGTCCAGGGACGAGGGACTGGGGGCGAGGGACGAGGGGTCGGGGGCCGGGGGTCTGGGGTCAAGGATCGGGGACTCGGGAATTGGAGTCTCGACCGCGTCCACGGGTGGGACGCTTGCCGGCTTGTCCTCGACTGCTCCCTCCTCTCTGCTCTCTGCTCTCTCTACCAGGTTCTCTTCTGTCATCACTTTAGCCTGAACCGCGCCAGCAGCGCGGCCGCGGCGAGGCGCAGGTCCTTCCGGTCCA
>CAZQZR010000001.1:81832-85201 GCA_964597845.1 uncultured bacterium
AGCCTGAACCGCGCCAGCAGCGCGGCCGCGGCGAGGCGCAGGTCCTTCCGGTCCATGAAACACGACAGCCTCGTTTCCGAAGTCGAGAATGCGTCGAGGTGAACCCCGACCCGGTGCAGCGTTTCGAGCGTGCCGGAGAGGATTTCCGGGTCCGAGCCCACGCCCGGCCCGACCACCGACACCGAACAGAGGCTTTCCTTCGTTTCGAGGCGCACGGCGCGGACCTGTTTCGCAAGCCGCGCCAATATCGTCTTCGCCGGGGCAAGCTGTTCCTCCGGGATGATAAACGACAGGTCGAACCGGTCGCCGTGCACCACGCCGTGGTTGAAGAACACAATCGGCACCCGGGCCGCGGCCAGCTGGGTCACGACCTGGTGCAGGCAGCGTTTCTTCTTCGGCACGTCGACGAGCGACAGCCGTACCAGCTTGTGGTTGTGCGTCATCGCCCGGACAAAAGCCTTTTCCATCTTCTCAAGTTTGGCCACAGTCGTACCTCGCTTATCGTTGAATGAGGACCGGATGGAGAGTTGCACCCGGTACTTCTCCGCGAGCGCGCACGCCCGCGGGTGAATCACCTCGGAACCCGAGCCGGCCAGTTCGGCCAGCTCTTCAAAACTGAGCCTTGGCACCAGCCGCACGCCCGGGAACTCGGCCGGGTTCTCGGTGTGTACCCCGTCCACGTCCTTATACAGTTCGCACCGGTCCGCGCCGAGCACCGCGGCCAGCGCCACCGCGGTGACGTCCGAACCGCCGCGGCCGAGCGTAGTTATCTCGCGCTCAGCGCTCACGCCCTGGAACCCGGCGACAATCGGAATTACTTGTCCGCGCAGGGCCCGGCGGAGCCGGTCGCCACGAATCTCCTCGATCCGCGCATCCGAGTGAAACGGGTCGGTGATGATACCGACCTGGGAACCGGTGAACGAAACCGCCTGCAGCCCCTCGTGCATAATGGCAAGCGATACCAGCGCCATCGCCTCGCGCTCGCCCGCGGTCAGCAGCATGTCGAGCTCCCGCCGCTGCGGAATCGGCGTAATCTCGTGCGCCATCTTCGTTAGCGCATCGGTGGTCCCGCCCATCGCCGATACCACGACCACCACGCGGTTCCCGGCCGCGCGCGTCGCCACCACCCGGCGCGCGACCCGGCGGATTCCCCTGATGTCGGCAACCGAACTCCCGCCGTACTTCTGGACGACTAGAGGCATGTTCGGGAATCGGGAGTCATGAACGGTGAAGCCAAAGTGGAAAGTAGAAAATCCAAAGTCGGGACTTTGCCATTTCCACTTTCTACTTTCCCCTTCACTATTCTCGGCCTCATGTGAGCCAATTGCCGATGCGCTTCGCCGCTTCCTTCAGCCGTTGCTCCGGCGCGACGAGCGCGAACCGGACGAATCCTTCGCCGTACTGGCCGAACCCGGTTCCGGGCGCGCACATCACCCGGCAATTCGAGAGCATCTTGCGCGAGAAGTTGAGCGACACGGACTCGCCGGCCGGCGCGGTGTCGTACCCGGCCGGCACCCGGGTCCAGACGTAGAACGTCGCGTCCGGCAGCGCCACGCCCCAGCCGTGCCGGACCAATTCTCCGCAGAACGCATTCCGTCGCCGCCGGTACATTGCGCGGTTTGCCGTCGCGTGCTTCGTGCCGTTCTGCAGGGCGAAGATTGCGGCGTCCTGGATGGCGCCAAACGGCCCGGAATCGGTGTTCTGCTTTATCTTCAGCAGCGCCTTAATCAATTGTGCGTTGCCGACCGCCATGCCGATGCGCCAACCGGCCATGTTGAACGTCTTGGAGAGCGAATGGAACTCGACGCAGCGCGTCTTCGCCCCGGGCACCTCGAGGATGCTCGGCGGCTTCACCTTGCCGAAGTAGAGCTCGGAATAGACGTTGTCGTTTATGACGAAGAACCCATGCCGTTCCGCCAGGGCGACCACGGCCCGGTAGAACTCAATCGGCGCGACCGCGGCGGTCGGATTGCCCGGGAAGTTCAGGCAGAGCAGCTTGATGCGGGGGGCGATACGCGACAGCCAGTCGAGATCGGGAAGGAAATTGGTCTTCTCTTCCAGCGGCACCGGGATCGGCGTCGCCCCGCACAACCGCGACTGGTTCTGGTAGACCGGGTAGCCCGGGTCGGAAACCGCGACGGTGTCGCCGGGCCCGCACGTTCCCCAAATCAGGTGCGCGACGCCCTCCTTTGACCCGAGCAGCATCGTAACCTCGGTCTCCGGGTCGAGTTCGACGTGGAAACGGCGGCGATACCATGACGCCACGGCCGCGCGGGCGGCCAGCTTTCCGGCGTAACTCGGGTAGCGGTGGTTCTCGGTAGCCTTCAACGCCCGCGTGAGCACGGCGGATATGGCCTTGGGCGCGGGTTGGTCCGGGCTGCCCTCGCCCAAGTCAATCAAATCCCCGCCGGTGCGGGCTTTCAAATCATCAAGTTCCTGAAACAGGTAGGGTGGAATTCGGCGTAGTCTTGCCGCGGACGGCTCGCGCATCTGGTATCATTATGCGCCCAAAATCACGAATTGTCAAGCTCTTGCAGAATCATACCCCTATAATTCGAGCGTGAAGTGTCAAGCAGTCCGCTCCCGTCTGACGTCTCGGGCTCGTCCGACCCATCGGACACGGCCGACCATCGGCGCGACCTCGCCTGTTGACAGCTTCCGGTCCGAGGTTAGAATACTACCCGGAGGTGGCTATGACCAAACTTCTGGTCTGCTTGCTCTTTGCGGCGGCGATGGTTGCCGCCAATCCTTACGTCGAGACGTACCTGAGCGAAGTCAGCGTTGACTCCGCGCACCAGTTCGTCGAACTCAACTGTGCTCCCGACCGCCAGTCAATTGATCTGTCCGGCTGGCAGATAGTGACGTCCACGTCAGCCTGCACGCTAGTCTGCTATCTGTGGGAGTTCGATCCACCTCTCTTGGTTGATTCCACCGCACTTGCATGGGGAGACGTTGGATACGGCACCATCCGTCTCAACCCACTTGGAGACAGTGTCATATTGATCTCTGATTCTGGAGAGGTCGTCGACGTCGTCCACTATCCCAGGTCACCCACCGGCTGCGGCAGTGCTCCGTTGCCACCGTCGACCGGGAGCGTCTCGTTTTGGAACTACGATGACGCCGAGGACCAGTCGATGAACTGGTACATCGACTCGACACCGACGCCCGGCGAGGCGAACGACGACTACAGCATGATTGCTGGCACTTTGACCGGCACCGGCGGAGTCGTGTTTGAAGAAGCCGAAGTCGTGGCGCGCGGCGTGAATGGACGCAGCCACCGGGGGCTCTATCAGCAGACCAGTTACGGCGTGGCAGGCCTTGGTGCCGGGACATATCAGGTTTCGGCCTGTGGGTACTACCAGGGACATG
>CAZQZR010000002.1:0-72239 GCA_964597845.1 uncultured bacterium
CATTCGACATCGACCCGGCCGCGGTCGAGCATGACTACCTCGACTGCCGCAAGCGGGACGAAAAGAACCTGCTGCCGTTGCTCTCCGACCTGACCAATCCCAGCCCGGCCATCGGCTGGCAGAACCGAGAACGCCAGTCGCTCATCGAACGCGGCCCCTGCGACACCGCCCTGGCCCTTGCCCTGGTACACCACCTCGCAATCGGCAACAACCTGCCCTTCAACATGATTGTCGATTTCCTTGCCGGCATCTGTCGAACGCTCGTCATCGAGTTCGTCCCCAAGTCCGACTCACAGGTCAAGCGCCTGCTGGCCACCCGCGAAGACATCTTCCCGGCCTACACCAGGGAAGGATTCGAGCAGGCGTTCTCAGCCCGCTTCGCCATCATCGTCTCGTCCCCGGTCAAAGGCTCCGAACGCACCATCTACCTGATGGAACTCCGCCGGCCTTGACCGTGCTTCAGGAACGGCATTCCGGTCCGGGCCGAGTGTGAAGCGGCCCGTCCCGTTCCACCACCTCCTTTTCGCCCTCGCCCCGATTCTGTTCCTTTACTCACACAACGCCGCGACACTGCCGATCGCGCGGTCCGAACTCCTGCTACCGCTGGCGGTGTCCTTTGCCGGAGCGCTCGCGCTCTGGCTGCTGCTCTGGGTCGTGATGCGCAGCAGCCGCCGCGCCGCGCTGGTCGTCTCGCTCTTCCTCGTGCTGTTCTACATTTACGGCCGTGCGCTCGGCGCCATCGGTTCAAAGACCGCGCCCTGGCTCCTGCCCATGGCAGCTGCGGGAATACTACTGCTGGGCTTTCTCTTCTTCGGCCGGCCACGACGGGAGTTCGGCGGGCTAACTGTCTTTCTCAACCTCGTTTCCCTGGCGCTGGTCGCAATCAACCTCGTCACCGGCGTCCCGGCTTTCCTGCGAGGTGAAACATCAAAGAAGAGTCTCTCTCGAACAGCACGGGCGGACACCACGAACCAGCCCGACGTCTACTATGTCATCCTTGACGCCCATGCCCGCAGCGATGTACTCAAGGACGTCTACAACCACGACAATTCGAGCTTCGTCCACTGGCTCACGGAAAACGGGTTCAACGTCGCCGCAGCCGGCCGCTCCAATTACTCTCAGACGTACCTGTCACTAGCATCCTCGCTCAACATGACGTACCTCGACTCAGTCGCGGCCCGAGTCGGGCCTGAATCCGATAACCGGTCGGCCCTGGTGCACATGATTGCGGACAACCGGGTCATGAAGGAACTCCGGCGGCGCGGATACACCATCGCCTCATTTGCCTCGGGCTACACCGGCACCGACTTCAAGAACGCCGATGTCCACTTCGCCCCGCGCTGGGCGCTGAGCGAATTCCAGAACGTTCTCATCAGCACCACGCCGCTGCCGCTCATCCTCGACCGCCTGCTCCACCACAGCCAGTACGACATCCACCGCACGGAGGTGCTCTACGCACTTGGGCACCTGCCGGACGCCACACGGCTCCCGCACCCGGTGTTCGTCTTCGCCCATATTGTCAGTCCCCACCCGCCGTTTGTCTTCGGCGCACACGGCGAGAAAATCAACCCCAAAGGGCTCTTCACCATGACCGAGGGCGGGGAATTCGGTTCGATTGACAAAGAAAACGTCAGGCGCGACTACGTCGCCGGCTACCGGGACCAGGTTACCTTCCTCGACGGGAAGGTGAAGGAGATGGTCAGGCGGATTCTAGACGCCTCGCCACAGCCCCCGGTCATTATCCTGCAGGGCGACCATGGTCCGGGCTCAATGCTCAACTGGGACGACCCGGAGCCGGACCAGTTGACCGAGCGGATGGCCATTCTCAACGCGGTGCTCTTGCCCGGTGACACAAACCGACTGTCCTACGACTCAATCACGCCGGTCAACACATTCCGACTCGTCTTTGACCGCCTGTTCAAAGACACGCTGTCGCTCCTGCCCGACCGGAGCTGGTTCTCAACCATCACCCGGCCGTATCGCTTCTTCGACGTGGACGCACCGCAGACCTACACGGCGACGCACAATACCGGCGGGACCAAGCTCTCAATCGTGGCCTTCGTCACTGCCGAGCCAACCGAACCGAAGAACCCTGCGCTCTACGCCCGCCGGCTGGTCTCCCTCAAGTATCCCGGCGAGCCACGCTCAGTCGCCAACATCTACATTCGTCACGTCCGCGCTGAGCCCGAAGGTATCGCGGTTTCCGGGGCGGTCGAGTCGTACAGGGAATCGGTCCGGGCCGGAAAACTGCCGGACCTGGGGGTAGAGTTCGACTCCTTCCAGGGCAAAGGACCCGACGGCCGGCCAGTCACCGCTCTCTTCTTCCCAGCAGACCGCTAACCGTGCACCGCATACCGTACACCGTAATCCGTGTTCCCTGCTTCGTGTCCGGCTCCGCCACTTTGCCTCTTGCACTTTGCATTTTGATATCTGACTTGGCCTTGGAAAGGCTCCGGGCCCGCGCGGGTTTGTCGCCGCACGAGCCCGGGGCTCCGGTCGGTTGAACTAGAACAGCTTGTACTTCTTGATGTAGACCCAGAGCAGCTTCATCATTTCGCCGATCTTGACTGACGCCTTGGGACCGAACACTGGCTTCATGTCCTCGGTTACCTTGATGGAGCGCTTCATCAGCGGGCCTTCGCCGGTCATCAGCTTGTGCTTCTTGATGTAGGCCCAGAGCTTCTTGTTCAGGTCACTGACTTTGATTACCTTGCCCGGGCCGAACACCGGCTGCATGTCTTCGGTCAGTTTCACGGTCCTCTTCATGAGGGCCTGTCCTCTTGGCATATGCGAGTCCTCTCTGCCCTTCAGGGCAATTACGCTTACCTTCGGACCTCGTGCGGTCGCCTTTGGTCAACCGCCTCCGCCTGATTTTCGGCCTAGCTGCCTCTCTGTCAAGGATTATTTACAGGCGGACAGAGGGAGGAAATCGAGGAATGCGTCGCTCGCCGCCCGCCCCTCGCCTGAAACTGGAGAGGCGCGGCCCCGCCGCGCCTCTCATTGCAGACGCTACCGCACTACCTGCTTACCATCGCGACCTTGACGACCCGATGGATTCCGGGTGCATCAAGCGTGTAGAAGAGGACGCCGTTGGCGACGTGCATTCCATTGTCGCAGATGCCGTTCCAGTTCGCCGAGTAGCGTCCGGCCGCCTGGTAGCCGTTCTGGATCGTGCGCACGGCGCGACCCGCGTTGTCGAACACGCGGAGCATCACGATGCCCGGTTCCTTGACCTGCCACTGCACTCGTACTGCCCCACGGGCAGGATTGGGCGCGGCCAAGAGGTACGATGTCGGGATGCCGGCCTGGGCTTGTGGCTCAGCCACGGGCGTCAGCGGATAGAGCGCCGGGCTGATGAAGGAAACCACCTCCCCGTTCGCGATGGTCACGATGTCCGGGTACTGACCGGGTTGATAGCCCGACGCCTCGGCTTGGACGATGTACTCGCCGGGCGGCAGGCCATCGAGTACGTAGTCACCGGAGCTGCCGGCATGGACATCCCAGAAACCTTCGCTGCCGGTCACCCTCACGTGCGCGCCCGGAATCTCGACCTGCTGATAGCCGTCATAGACAAAGCCGGCGATGCCGGCCACAAGGCTCCCGACCGGCCGCAGCCGGAAATCAATGTCGCTCGTGGTCTGGCCACCGGCCACTTCGACGCTCTCCGGGTAGTACGCAGGATAGTAGCCCCGAGCCTCGGCGCGCATTCGATACCACCCATCCGCGAGCCCGGTAATCACGTTGTCGCCGCCGGAGTCCGAATACGCGTGGCCCTGGCCCTCGCTGCTCCACGCGAATACGCGGGCGTGCCAAATCTGATTCTGCCCGGCCGAATCGGAAACGTTGCCCGCGATGCCTCCATCCCCGCTGCTGGACGGCTCAAGGACGAAGCTCACGTTGGGCACCACGTTGCCGGCCGTCACCTCAACCGTGTCCCACGCTTGTGACTCGAACCCGACTGCGGCGGCCTTGACAAGGTACGTGCCGGGCACAAGATTCCGGACCGTGTACGCGCCCTGCGTTCCGGTGTTGGCAATGCCCTGTCCTGTGCTGGTCGCCGTGACCAGCGCTCCGAAGAGCGGCGAGCCGTTGCCCTGATTGGTCACCATTCCCGACACACCGCCGAGGTTGGCGCTCTCCGGCTGCAGATAGAAGGGACACCATTTCACCTGGGCCGATTCCACCAGCACCGACTCCGGGGCGACCTGGGTCTGGAAGCCCTCGGCCTCGGCCGTCACCTCGTAGTGCCCCGGGGCGAGGCCGCTGATGAGATAGCCGCCGGTCGGGACCGACATTGCGGTGTCGCAACCGCCGGGGCCGGAGGCGATAACGGTGCCGCCGCCGATGCCAAGCATCCGGCTCGCGTCGGTCAGGCGGCCGCCGATGCCGGTCTTACCGGTTGTCGATATCAGGACGAAGTTGATGCTCTCCGTGACTACGCCTTGCTCGACGAGAATCGACTCGGGATAAATGCCGTTCATCCAACCGTCATGCGAAGCCCAGAGCACGTACTGACCCGGGTTGGCGGAGATGAAATAAGCGCCGCTTGAGTCGGAATAGGTGGTCGACAGCCCGTTGCCGCTGAGGGTGGCGTAGTAAATCGGGTCGCCGGTTTCGTAGTCGGTAATCCGACCGGAGATGCCGGTAGGCGGTGTGCCCTCCGGCTGCAGATAGAAGGGACACCATTTCACCTGGGCCGATTCCACCAGCACCGACTCCGGGGCGACCTGGGTCTGGAAGCCCTCGGCCTCGGCCGTCACCTCGTAGTGCCCCGGGGCGAGGCCGCTGATGAGATAGCCGCCGGTCGGGACCGACATTGCGGTGTCGCAACCGCCGGGGCCGGAGGCGATAACGGTGCCGCCGCCGATGCCGAGCATCCGGCTCGCGTCGGTCAGGCGGCCGCCGATGCCGGTCTGGCCGGTGGTGCTGATGAACGCGAAGTTGATACTGTCAGTCACTTCGCCCTGTACGACGAGAACCGACTCAGGGTAGATGCCGCCCATATACCCGGTTTGCGTGCCCCAGAGCACGTATCGACCCGGGCTGGCGGAGATGAAATAGGCGCCGTTCGAGTCCGAGTATACGGTCGGCAGCCCGCTGCCGCTCAGGGTCGCGTGATAAATCGGGCCGCCGGTTTCGTAGTCGGTAATCCGACCGGAGATGCCGGCAGGCGGGAGCGGCACCAGGGCTAAGTCGATATCTGTCGTGACCTCGCTGTCCACGACCACGACCGGGTCAGGATACGTGTCGCCGACATAGCCGGTGGCAGTGACTGTGACCGTGTACTCTCCCGGCGGCAGCGACGATATCAGGTAGTAACCGGTGCTGTCGGTGTACGCGATGCTGCTATCCGCGCGGGTGCTGACCCGGGCATAGTGAATCGGCAGGGTGGTTGCCGAGTCGGTGACGACTCCGGAAATCCCACCGGTTGCGTAAACGCTGGCGCAGACCGCCAGTGTCGCGATGACGATTAATCTTCTCATACGCTCTCCTTGCCTTATGTGATCTCTGGCCGCTCAACCCTCGCCGCGGAATGCCGGGACGAACCGATGACCGAGCGGTCAGACTTCACTGCCTGTTGGCGCTTGCCGCCGGCGAGACTATACCTCCATCCTTCCCATCGGTCAACTCCAGAACCACTTACAGGCGGACAGAGGCGGGGAGCGCGGCAGTGCGATCGACGCCGTCGCGCCGCGACTCTCCGTTCCCACCTTCGCTGCCGCCGTGCGGTCGAGGGAACAGCAGGGAAAGGATGGTTGTGTGTGTCTAAGAGTATGATGCTCAATGCTGGACTGGCTCCAGGCGGTGAGGTAACATCTCAACCTCGGCCGGAGTCAAGAAAGCAGCAGAGTGCGGCAGAATTCCTGAACGGGTGGCAGGTAATCCACCCGAAAGAGGTAACTATGAGAAGCTCGAAGGCAAGACTACTGGCAGTGGCGCTGCTGGTCGTCGCGTTCACGGCCTGGGCCGGTGACGATGCCGTGGTCAACAAACCCAAGTCGGATCGTGACCAGACCAGTGACAAGACCGCGGTCGCCCCGGCTCAACCGGCGGAGGAAACCGGTAGGCCTGACCAGGCACCCCAACCCAAACCCGAGGCAGTCCGGGCTCCCAGGCCCGATGCGGTACGGACCCCGACTTCGCCCAAGCCAGTGGAGTCCAGCGTAGTCGTCGAGCCGCCCCATGTGAACCAGCCGAACGACCCTGGTGAGCTCGCCCCGCCGCCGCGCGGCGGCGGTCGCGTTGGTCCTCCTGGCGGCGGCCGCGGCAATGGCGGCCGTGGCGGCGGCGGTCATTTCAACGGAGGTCCGGGCTGGCATGGCCGTCACGACCAGTGGCGGCATCAACAGTACCACGGCTCGTGGAGCTTCCTGTTCCACTTCGGCCCGGTCATTTACCCGGCACCCGTCTACTTTCCCAGCGTCATCCGGCTCCCGCGCAACAAAGTCGGAGTCTATGTCCGTCAGACCGGCGACGACTACGTCGGGGCGCAGTTCGCCGAGTCGGTCCGCGAACACCTGCGCGAACAGGGACTGAAGGTCGTCTACTCGGCCGACAACGCCAGGCTCGAGCTCTACATCGTCTCCATGGATGAGAACCCGGAAGAAACCGGCTACGGCTCGGCGGTATCGGTCTCCTACGTCTTGTACCCCGGCCACAAGTTCATTACGGCCCAAATGATCGATGTCGGCGTCAACGAGGTGGACGACCTCGCCCAGTCGGTCGCTGGCTACACCGACGACATCGTAGACCAGTACCGCTAGCGAAACGGTCAAGTTAAGCCATACGGGCGGCCGGCTTGCGCCGGCCGCCGGCTCTTGTCCATGGGAAACACCCCTCTCCTGATTGACAACGCGCGGCCCGGTAATAACATTCAATCCGAAAGGTGACAATGACTGACATGACACGAAAAGTACTGGTCGCGTATGCCACGCGGGCCGGGTCCACTGCCGGCGTGGCCGATCGCGTCGCCGAAGTCCTGAACCGCAGCGGCTTCGCGACAACGGCTGTGCAGGTCGGCGAAGTCCGGGACACCGCGCCCTACGACGCGGTCGTGCTCGGCAGCTCGGTCCGCGCCGGCAAGCTCAAACCCGAGGCGCTCAAGTTCCTCGACCGGAACAAAGCCGACCTCGGCTCGAAACCGTTCGCGGCGTTCGTCGTCTGCCTGGCGATGAAGGAGCCGGACGGAAAGAGCCGGGCCACGGCCAGCGCCTATCTCGACCCCGTGCGCCTGCGAATCAAGCCGCTCAGCGAAGGTCTGTTCGCCGGCGCGCTGAATCTCGAGAAGCTAGGCTTGGTGGAGCGGACTATCATGAAGGCGATGAAGGCCGAGTCGGGGGACTTCCGCAAATGGGATGAAGTCGAAGCCTGGGCCGCAAGCCTCGCGCCGCTGTTTGCCACAGGACAGAAGGCAGATGGAAGGCAGAAGGTGTAAGGCGAAAGGCAGAAGGTAGAATACATCGCAGCGCCCGCAGCGCAGCCATCTACCTTCGAGGAAATCGGGCGTATGCTGCACGCCCTCATTCGCGTCACCGTCAGCCGCACCTGACCCGCCCCTGCGCTGCATCCTACCCGCCTGCCTCCCACCTGCTACCTACTCCCCTGTGCCGGACCCGCTTGACTTCTCCTGTCGCCTCATCATAATCTCACACGAACTCATGATAGCCAAGAGAGACCGCGACACGATTACCGAGATTGCCCGCGAGTACCGCGTGGGCAAGATTGTGCTGTTCGGCTCGTCAATCGCCGAAGGCCGTGAACCGTATGATATTGACCTTGGCGTCAAGGGAATCGAACCGCGGCTCTTCTTCCGGTTCTACGGCGAGCTTATGATGCGCCTGACCAAGCCGGTGGACCTTGTTGACCTTGCATTTCGCTCCCGGTTCACGGAACTGGTCGAACGCGACGGGGTTGTGCTCTATGGCTCAACTTCGTGAACGGGTCCTGGCCGAGAAGGAGAACGTCGAGATGGCGCTGGCCAACCTCAGCCAGGCAATGGCGCGCACCGACCGGTCGGTAGTCGAACTCACGGCTGCTGCAAGCTTCGTTCACAACGTCTACAACGGAATCGAGAACATCCTGAAGCAGGCGCTTGCCGCCCGGTCAATCGAAATACCCAAGACCGGCACGTGGCACCAGGAATTGCTTAAGCGCTCCGTTGCCGAGAAGGTCGTTTCGAACGAACTGGCTCAGGAACTCAAAGAGTACCTGGGCTTCCGCCACTTCTTCGTCCACGGCTACGGATTCATGGTGACTGAGGAACCCCTGCAGGGCCTCGCCGCCCGACTGCCGGCAGTCTGGGCCAGATTAATCGCGGAGATTGAACGCGCGCTCGGCGCGTGAGCCGTTCCCTCAGGGGAGTTTCGGGGACAGCACTTAACTCCATCGACCACGCCTGCATTCAGCGTCGGAGTGTGACAAGACGGACAACGACGCTAGGTTCGCTGGTCGCGGAGCGACATGACCTGTTCCGCGAGGCGGCAGGGCGGAAGCCGCAGACCGCAAGCTCTGGCCATCGCAAGGTCATCGTCACCCTGTAGACGGAACCAGCCACAAGACAAACAGATACGACGGTCAAGCTCGGACGCCCAAACTCGCGGCTTTCCGGGTGCGAGGCAAGGCAGAACGGACCCGGAGCGGCGAACGCGGCGTTTGGGCAAGCCTGAACTGACCTAAGTGGCCGAAATAGATTCTGTTAGGCCATCCAATACCCGCTCAAGACGACACTCCGCGAACCACGGCGGGAACCGTTCCCGGAACGGTTCCCGGGGCGATTCCTAAGGGGGTTCTCGCCGGGGTTTGCGGATGGGTTTTCCCGGCGATTCTGCGGCCGATTTGCAGCGCGACATGCGGGCCGTCTTGGAGGGTGATTCGAAGACGGACTCCTGCGGCGATTCGGAATTCGACTCACCGGCCGGTTCGCATCGCGACTCGAAGGCTGATTCGCGGCGTGATTTGCAGAGGGATTTCCCGAGGGATTTCGATGGCGACTTCGCCAGCGTTTTGCGGGCTCCGGCCTGAGACTCAAAGCCGATACGGGCCACGGTATGCCGTGTACGGCTTACTTGATGAGGCGGCGCTTCATCAGCGCGAGGGCGGTGAAGAAGGCCGCGGCGCCGACCACGAGAATCCATGCGAGGCTGCCGAGCAGCGTCACGTCAGGATGTCCGAGAATCAGGCCGCGGTTGATGCGGACGATGTGGGTCAGCGGCAGCAGGACGTAACTGATGGTCTGCACCGCTTTCGGCAGGGTCGTGAGCGGGAAGAACGTACCGCTGAACAGGAACATCGGCGTGATGAAGAGGAATATCGGGTAGTTGAAGAAGTCAATCGAAGGCACGACCGCGGTGGCAATCATGCCCATCGAGGCGAAGAGCACGCCGCAGACAAACCCGAAGACCGGGACGAAGGGCAGCAGCCACACCGGCCCGAGCCCGAACAGGATGACAACGACGTAGACCATCGTCGAGTTGAGTGCAGCCCGGGTCGCGCCCCAGAATATCTCGCCGGCCACGACCTCTTCGACGTTGACCGGCGTGGCAATGATGGCGTCGAACGTCCGCTGGAATATCATCCGGACAAAGGAAGAGTATGTACACTCGAAGAACGATGCGTACATCATCGCGACCGAGACCAGCCCCGGCCCGATGAACCGCGCGTATGACACGCCGTCAATCTGCTTGATGAACACACCGAGCCCGTAGCCCATCGCCACAAGGTAGAGCAGCGGTTCGCCCATCGGCAGCAGGAAGTTGACGAGGAAATTCCGCCGGAAAACCAGGAAGTTGCGATACCAGACCTGCCACAACCGCAGGCTCAGGTCAGGTAGCAAACGAATTACGACCTGCCCTTTCCGGTTCCGCCATTTTGCACTTTGCATCTTGCAGTCTGCATTCTGACTTCGTCCTCATCCTCAGTCCCGCAGCTCCCGGCCGGTCAGCCGGATGAAGACGTCTTCAAGCGTCGCCCGGCGCACGCTGTACGAGGTGAGCCGAACGTGATTGCGGATGCGCTCCAGCGCGCCCGGACAGTCCGATGCGAATATCTCGAACTTGTCTCCGAGCTTCTGGAACCGGCATTCGCCCAGCGCCGATTCGACCGTGGTCGCCGCGCCGTCCTCGGGGACGACTTCGAGTACCTCGTTACCTGCATACTCACCTATCAGGCTTTGCGGCGAGCCGGTGGCGATGACCTTGCCGCTGTCCATTATCAGCAGCCGGTCGCAAATCTGCTCGGCCTCGTCCATGTAGTGGGTCGTGATGATGATGGTGACACCCCGCTGCCGCAGTTCGCGCAGCCGCTCCCAGATGAGCCGGCGCGCCTGCGGGTCGAGCCCGGTCGTCGGCTCGTCGAGCACCAGCAGCCGCGGCGTGTTGATGAGCCCGCGGGCAAGAATCAGCCGCCGCTTCATCCCGCCCGAAAGCTCGTCCACTTTCTCTCCTGACTTGTCGGTGAGGTGGACGAACTCAAGCAGCTCGGTCGCCCGCTGCCGGGCAATGCGCGCGGATATACCGAAGTACCGGGCATATAGCAGCAGGTTCTCGATGACCGAAAGGTCCGGGTCGTAGTTGTTATCCTGCGGCACGACTCCGAGTTGCGCCTTGATTTCGCGCGGGTGGAGGGCGACGTCCAACCCGAAGACCTCGAGCCGGCCGCTGGTTCGAGGCGAGTTGCACGAGAGCATACGGATAGTCGTGGTCTTGCCCGCGCCGTTCGGCCCGAGGAATCCAACCACCTCGCGCGGCGCAATCTCGAAGCTGATGCCGTCCACTGCCGCCAGCTCGCCGAACCGCTTGACCAGACCCTCGGCGACCACGAGCGGCGTCTCGGTCGGCTTCGTTACGTCCGGCATGGAGGCCACAATCCTACCGTGGGAGCCCGGCCGGTCAATCGCACCCGACTCGTGGGCTGCGTCGTCCGCCCGGGCCTTTGCCCGGAACGCGGCCGATGATCTGCAGCGTGGCAAGCAGGTTCGCGTGGAATTCCTCGGCGGTGTCGATGACTGCGGCCTTGCCCGGGTAGATTTCGTACAGCACGCGGTACTTGAGTGGCGTCAGATTCGGCATCCAGACGTTGGCCCCGCGGGTCAGGCCCAGTTCGCGGCCGTGCTCCCTGTTGACCGTGGCAAGCGCCGTGGTCGATGGTATGTTTGAATCCGGGCAGACCAGCCGCGTTAGCGCCACCACCTTGGTCGTCATCAGGTCAGTCGCGGGAACCTGCGGATTGACTGAGAGATTCCTCGATTCGCCGCGCTCTGTCATTTCGAGCGAGTCGGACGAGACGAGAAATCTCGCCCCTTCGCGCGGCTCACTCGGAATGACAACCTGACCCAGTGGCGTATCCGGATGGGGAACGAACGGGCCACAGCCGACCATATCGAGGTCGAGGTTGCGGAAAAGCATGATGTCATCGGCCAGCGACTCGAAGCTCTGGCCCGGAATGCCGACCATGACGCCCGAGCCCACCTCGTAGCCCAACGCGCGGGCCTGCTTAAGGAGTGCGACCCTCGGATTGGGTGAATGCCCCTCGCCCCCACCCTCTCCCCGATGGGGCGAGGGCTCCGATTCTGGCCTCCTCTCCCTTGAAGGGAGAGGATTGAGGTGAGGGTGAATACGATGGAACAGCTCCTGGTCGGACGTCTCGTGCTTGAGCAGGTACCGGTCCGCGCCGGCCGCTCGCCATTCCTTCAGTTCGTCGAGGCTTCGCTCGCCCAGTGACAGCGTTACGGCAAGCCCGGCCTCGGTCTTGATGCGCCGGACCAGGTTGGTGATGAAGTCGGTCGTCAGCCCAAGGTCTTCCCCGGATTGAAGTACGACCGTGCCGTATCCGATCCGCTGTGCAGTCCGCGCGCAATCCATCACTTCATCCTCGGTCATCCGATAGCGTTCAATCCTGCGTGATGCCCGAATGCCGCAGTAAAGGCAGTCGCGCCGGCAGTAGTTCGATAGCTCAATCAGCCCGCGCAGGTGGACTTCGTCGCCCACGTGCTCGCGCCGCACGCGATCGGCGTCCTCCCAGAGGAAATCAAGCCTCCATTCTTCCTCTTCTTTGAGCCAGGCCAGCACCTCATCGCGGGTCAGGCTTAGGGACCCAGGCTTTGTTCCGTCTTTCCCCTGCAGCAATTTGAAGACCGCGCCCGCGGCCTGCATCCCCGGTCAGCCGCCTTCCCAGGGATTGGACTCAGACCCGCTCACCGCGCCGCCTTCATGTTCCGGTATGCGGCAAGCGCGGCCGGGAACGGCTCAAGCGCCCGCTCGAAGATGCCGAGCACATAGGCGATGGTCAGACCGTAGTTGGTAATCGGTACGCCCTGGTCGCGGCACCGCGCCACGCGGTTCAGCACCGCGCGTCGGTTGGTCATGCAAGCGCCGCAGTGAATCACCAGGCTGAACTGCGACACGTCCGCCGGGAAATCATGCCCCTGGTGCGTGACGAACTCCAGCTTGCCGCCGACGTACTGCGTGAGCCAGCGCGGAATCTTCACGCGGCCGATGTCATCACCGATGGGATGATGGGTGCAGCTCTCGGCCACAAGCACGCGGTCGCCCGGCTTGAGTTGCTCAATCGCGGTCGCGCCGCGTACCATCTCGACGAGGTCGCCCTTGAACCGGGCGAAGAGGATAGAGAAGGAGGTGAGCTTCACGTCTTTCGGCGTGTCTCCGGCAACCTTGAGGAACGCCTGCGAGTCGGTCACCACGATGTCAGGCTTCCGGTTCAGGCGCAGGAGCGCGTCGCGCAGTTCCCGTTCCTTCACGACCATGCAGTAGGCATCGTTATCCAGCAGGTCGCGGATGGTCTGCACCTGCGGCAGAATGATGCGACCCTTGGGCGCTTCCTTGTCAATCGGCATGACCAGCACCGCGAGCCCGCCTTCGGGCAGCAGGTCGCCGATGATCGGGTCCGGCGCGAGGAAGTCGTCGGGCGCGGCCGCAATCAGCGCATCGCGTACCGACAGCACACCCTCGCCGCGGTCAACCGCGGTCTGCACCGAACGGATGCCGTCGTCGCGCAGCCGAGCCTCGAGCTCCGGCGCGGGCCGGCCCAGGTCGCTCTTGTTGAAGACAACGAACACCGGCACTTTCCGCTTCTTCAACTCGGCCATGATGCCCTCTTCGAATTCGCCCCATTCGCCGGAATCGGCCACGATGACGCCGAGGTCGGTACGGTCAAGCGCCTTTTGAGTCTTCGCCACCCGCTCCGCACCGAGTGCTCCGATGTCGTCGACGCCCGCGGTGTCGATAAACAGCACCGGGCCGAGCGGGAGCAGTTCCATCGGCTTCTCGACCGGGTCGGTGGTGGTGCCGGCGATGTCGGACACGATTGAGACCTGCTGGCGGGTGAGCGCGTTCAGGAGCGACGACTTGCCGACATTGCGGCGGCCGAAGATGCCGATGTGGAGGCGCATGGACTTGGGTGTTCGTTCCATGGAAATGCTCTACGCTCTACGCATTATGCTCGACGCCGGACATGTCTGGCGTGGTGCATCATGCATCAAGCATAGTGCGTTGTCAGAAGTACAGGTCCCGCTCATCGGTTGTCCTAATCTTTTCGATTCGGGCATGCACCTGGGCCCGGGTCTTCTCGTCGGCTATTTGCGCCGCTTGCTTCTCAATCAGCGCGAAGCCGTCGCGCTTGGTCTCCTCCGTCGCGTAGTCGGTCAGATACTCGGTCAGCGTGCACAGCGCGTTCGGCGTGCAGTAGCGCTTGATGAACCCGGGAATCGAGAACTCCATGAAATGCTCTCCGGTGCGGCCAAGCCGGTAGCACGACGTGCACCAGCTCGGGATGTACCCATCTCGAATCAGTTCGTGGACCACCGCATCGAGCGGGCGGGTATCGTGCAGCTCGAACTGCTCGCGGTTGAGCTCCTGGCATTCGCCGTCACGGCACTCCTGGTAGGAACCGAGTTCGAGGCGCGAGCCGGCGTCAATCTGGGAAACCCCGAGCGCCAGCCCTTCGCGCCGTATCGCCGGCGTCTCACGCGCGGTGAGAATCATGCCGGTATATGGTACGGCCAGCCGCAGCACCGCAATCACCTTCTTGAAGTCCTCATCCGAGACAAAGTGCGACCGGTCAAGCTCCACGTTCGAGGCAGCGTTCACCCGCGGGAAACTGATGGTGTGCGGCCCGACTCCGAACCGCTCCTCAAGGTGAATCGTGTGCGCCAGCAACCCCATCACCTCGAACCGCCAGTCGTAGAGCCCGAACAGGGCACCGATGCCGACGTCGTCCAACCCGCCCTGCTGTGCGCGGTCGAGCCCGAACAACCGCCAGAGGTAATCGCCCTTGCGCGTATTTTGGGGATGGACCCGGGCGTAGGTCTCGTGGTGATAAGTCTCCTGGAATACCTGGAACGTACCGATGCCGGCTTCCTTCATCTTCCGGTAGCCGGCCACATCGAGCGGCGCGGCATTAATGTTCACGCGCCGGATTTCTCCCTTGCCCGACTTGGTTGCGTAGGCGATGCTGACGATTCGCGCCATCTCCTCGGCCGAGTAGTCAGGATGCTCGCCCCAGACGAGAATCAGCCGCTTGTGTCCCTGTCCTTCGAGCGCAACCAGCTCTGACCGGAACTCGTCGTCGGACAAAGTCTTGCGCACGACGTCGCGGTTGGAGCTCTTGAACCCGCAATAGGCGCAGTTGTTGATGCACTTGTCCCCGACGTAGAGCGGCGCGAACAGGACGATGCGGTTGCCGTACACGTCGTTCTTCAGCTTCCGGGCCGCGGCAAAGACCTCCTGCCACAGGGCCGGGTCGTTGATTGCCAGCAGCACTGCGGTTTCCTCTGGTTCCAGCCGCTTCTTCGAGAGCGACTTCGCGAGCACTTCCCGCACGCGAACCGCGTCCGGCCGTGCCGCGGCCAGCGTCTCCTCTATGCGACCGTCACCGATGAAGTCGACCGCCTTCGGCGCAGATGTGGCGTTCACTCTGCCTCCGCCCTGTCGTTGCTCTGCGTTCTAGCTTCTAGCTTCAGGCTTCTGACTTCGTCCGCTGTCTCGACCCCGTTCTTTCTCCTCAGCGCAGCTTTCACGCTCACGCCCGGAATCGCGCCCAGCTTCCCGGTCAGCGCGCCGATGTCGTCGTTCGAGCCGTCAACGATGACGGCGATGACAGACAGATTGCGTTCCTTGTAAGGAATGCCCATACGGCCGACGAGAATCCGGCCGTACTGGCTCAGTATCTCATTCACTCGGGGCGCGATGTCGAGCCGGTTCTCGACGAACACAGCGACAACGCCCAGCCGGGGCTCGCGCACAGCGATTGACTCATCCATAGTTCACCATCCTCAATCTTGCGGGTTGAACTGCTGTCAGATGAAGCGTTCCCTCAAGACTCAGACCTTCGAGAGTTCGGCGTTCGGACTTCGGCGCTCGACGTTTCGTAGGCCCTGGTCCGGGAAATGGCTTCGATTCTGATTCCTCCGGGCCGGCAATACCTGCCCGTCAGACGCAGGAATGTTAATATGAGGAGTCCCACAAGTCAACGGAAGCGGCTCGCGCAGGGATGCGGTTAATAGTCGGCTGCAATCCACGGGTTCCCGCCCGCGCACGCCACCAGACTTGTGAACCTCAGGGCAACCTGCCTCCAAGCCGGACCAGCTTGCATTGACCACACTGCCGGCCGGCCTCAAGACGTACATAGTAGACACCGGCGGACACGTTGGCACCGCTATCTACGCGACCGTCCCAGGTGAAATCGTGATTTCCAGCCTGCATACGAGAGTCGACCAAGCGCTTGACCTTCCTACCCGTGCGGTCGTAGATATCCAACCGCACGTGACCGCCTTGGGCCAAGCGAACGTGGAGCCTTGTTGCGGACTCAAAGTACGTTGCGGCTGTAATGGTAACTCCTCCCGGCGGGCCGACCGGGCCGGGACTTTCCGCAATGCCGCCAGACGACGGAACCCAGACCGGCATCGCGGGCTCTCCGAGCAGGTTCACATCGTACATGCACCAACGGTAGTAACCATTGGTGTCCGCGAGCGGCACGAGTGCCGACTTGCCAATGGCGATATCCTCCAGAGATGCATTGCCGGTAGTGTGACCAAAGAGATAGTGGAGACACCGTTCGACGTACGCGGAAGACATGGTTCTCTGCGGGTTGGAGCCTTGAGTGTACCAGCCATCACGCGAGTTGACCACAGCGGCCACACCACCCCCATTGGGGGCGCTAAGGAAGCTCTCTACTATGCAGTCGGATGCGTCAAACGCTCCAATCAGGCAGGCGATCGAGATGAGAATGGTCAAGCTGTTTCCATTGGTCAGTCCACTGAGGTCGCTTGGGTACAGGACCTGACTGTGGTTTAAGTACCCGCAACCGAGCGCATCCTCGCCGCCGTGGTCGGCGTGAATCCAGAAATGCTGTCCCCCGTTCAGATATGCCATCATCGATAATTTATGGTCGGTCGAGTAGCTATCGTACACCCTGTTGCATGGCTTCATTCGCGCCGGTACGAAGGCGTCTTCGTATAGCTCCATCGTAGTCTCGCCGTAGGTCTGTGCGTCGAGGTCGAAACCACCCAGAACCGCCTTCCCGAGATAGGCTGCTGTCGAGTCGCTGCTGTAGCTAAGGAACTTCTGTACGAACAGGTCCACTGTCGTCCCGTCGGACACGGCCGCTCTTCCGACGAAGACATCCGGATACATGTCCACGTTGTCGCCGACCTCACCGAAGACTGAGTCGCCGTTGGCATCCCAGTCTCCATCGAGGTCGGAGTAGTAAAGGTCGCAGGGAATTAGACCTGCTCCGGCCGCGTATGCGCGGGCATATCGGCACGGGACGACGTCCACGTCGCCTCCCAGCAACACTACCGTGGTGGACCAGTTCGCGTAGGCGTACTTGACGAAGTTTCTTATCTTCTCGGGGTTGTCGCGCCCCGGGAAAGCCGCGTAGATACTCTCCACCGTCACTGTCGTATCGCTCAGCCCCAGGTGTACCTTGACGAAGCTCGATAGTGACGCGAATCTCGGCGCGAGCGCGGAAGAAGTGATTACGATATGGTCGTAGGCCACGCTGCTGCCGTCCCACGTCCACGAATGGGAATAGCGGTTGTTGGTCTCGTGCGACTCGGCGATGCGGTTCGTCGAGTCCTGAAACGTCATCAACGTGTGACTGCCGGCCGGGATTGATGTCTGGTGGTCCGCGACCACGTAGCAGCCGCCGGGAGGGACGGGAGGAGGACAGACCCATCCCTGCAGCGGCGTGCCGTCGCAGTACAAGTAGATGAAGAAAGTGTCCGTTGTTGGCACGGCACCCGCGTTCGTGCCTGCCCAGTCAATGTAGGTGGTGCCGGCACGCAGGGGATTAGGCACGGTGTGCGTACCGGGAGCGTTGGACGGGACAATCGGGAAATCCCAACCTGACGGCTGGTAGTAAGTCAAGTCCGGCTGGCCCGGGCTGGTGTGTTCACGCATGTCATCGACGTGTGCATCAGGGGCTACGACCGCGGCCGGCCCGATGATTTCTACACCGGGCAGCCGTTGATACGAAGTACGCAGGCCATACTGCGCAACCACCGCTCGGCACCAGAGGAACGACAACAAGGCGACGGCGATAACCCGCGCTTTGGTGGCTGAACTACTCGCTCTCCCTCCTTGGCAACTGCGCCCGACTGCGCTGGCGCTGCGACGGTCGTGTCCGGCCGTCAGATTCCATCTTGCGTCAAGGGCGACATTGCGAACTCCATAGGCTCTGAGAATATGAGGAACCAGGCCACAGTCAAGCTAGACGAAGGAGCGCAGTTAGTTCAATGGGAGGATTCTGGAATTGGTCGTCTATTGTTCCGACTGGAACGCTCACAGGAATCCCTGCTTCCCTCGCAGGGAGAGCGTGACCCGGTGGCTCGTTTGGAGACGGCCCGCACGAGCCCAGTTTACTATATGTCCCCAGGAAATTGTGGCCCGAAATCAGATAACTTCTGTGTTTTCAATGTGCTAGTTGCCGTTCCTGAATCTACCCTATCCCATCCCCTGAGCTGTTTGGTGAATTACCGGGCGATAAACCCGGCGAGCAATCTGGCAGGCTATTCTCCGCGCCATCCGGTGAGGAATCCGGGGAGCTACTTGGGCGGCCATCGGGCAAACAACAGGTCAGGCTACTTGCCCGAGAATCCGGCGAGCAGCCGGGAGAACTGCCTGGCCTGCAATTCGGCAGGCCATTCTGCAGATTCCCCGGACAATCGCCGGGCACGCAACACGGAAAGCAGCCCGCGGAGCAACGGGGCAGGCAATCCGTGAGGCCCTTCGGCAGATTGTCCGGTGAATTCTCTGCCGGGTTGTCTGGACAGCTATCCCGCGGACTCTCTACCGCGTCAGGACGACCTTCCGGATAGCTTGCGGCTTGGGGCTTGCGGCTTGTGGCTTTTCTCGCACGAAGTACACCCCCGGCGCCAGCGCCCGCACATCATTCGCGCCGGGATGAAGGTCCAGTGCCTTTCGACCGCTGATGTCGAGCAACACGCTTGACGCCTCCCGCTCAACGCTCGACGCCAAAGGCAAGCACAGCACGCCGCGGATGACCGTCGGTGCCGGCTTTGTGCTTGCAGCTTGAGGCTTGAAGCTCTCCTCTATCCCCCCGCCCGAGTCGCGCAGGACAGAGATGCTGGAACCTTCTAGGTTGGCGACATAGACACGGTTCTGAATTGGGTTATGGCAGAAGTCAAACGGCCAGTCGCCGACCACAACGGTCGCGACGACGCTGTTGGTCGCACCGTCAGTCACAGTCACGTTGGCGACACCTCTATTCGAGCAGTAGACCTTGTTGTCGGTCGGGTTGTAGCAGAGGGCCTGTGGCCGATCGCCTGCGGGCGCCGTCGCGATGACCGAGTCGGCCGCGCCGTCAATAACAACCACGCTGTCGGTGAACCGGCCCACGCAGTAGACCTTGTTGTTCTGAGGGTTGTAGAAGAGAACGCATCCGCTGACGGGCACGCTGGCAATCAACGTATCTCCGACACCGTCAATCACGGCCACGGTGCTACCCGCGCAGTAGATCTTGTCATCCCGGGAGTTGTAGCATAGAGCATTCACTCCTCCAGCGACGGTCGTGATGACCGATTCGGTCGCGCCGTCAATCACGGTCACGTCGTCGCTGCTGTCGTTCGCGCAGTAGACCTTGTTGTTGGTTGGGTTGTAGCAGAGGGCCTGAGGGACGCAGCCTGCGGTTACGGTCGCGATGACGCTGTCGGCCGTGCCGTTGATCACTGTCACGTTGCCGCTACTCTCGTTCGCGCAGTAGACCTTGTTGTCCGTCGCGTTGTAGCAGAGTGCATTGGGGTGGCTACCTGCAGTCACGGTGGCGATGACGCTGTTGGTCGCGCCGTCAACCACGGTCACGCTGTTCCCGGCGTAGTTGGCGCAGTAGATCTTGTTGTTCGTCTGATTGAAGCAGAGGGCTCGCACGTTCGCCCCGGCTGGAATTCGAGCAATCTTCTGGCGCGTAGCTCCGTCAATCGCAATCACGCAGTCGCTGTAGGCCCCGCCGACGTAGACGGTGTTGTTGGTCGAGTCGTACGCCAGGCATTGCGGATACGACACCCCGCCCAGCGAGTCAGGTAAGGGAATCGTCGTCTCCAGCCACTGCGAGCTGACAGATGACAGGCAGCAGCAGATGGCCAGCAGGACGGACAAGGGGCATACGGCCCGGTTGTGGGTATGGGCGCTACGATTGTGCGGAACACGAGCACGGCGGACGTTCACAGTACCTCCTTTGGGTAAACCCGGACTGTGACGCTATCTGCGGACGTATGATTATACTCCGCCCCTGCCGCTGTCAACAACCGCCGTGACAGCGATTGCCCTTCGCATCTGCCCGTCCATCGGTGTTCATCTGTGGCTGATACCTTCAGGTCTTCGCGGCGGTGGTCTGGAAGGCCACGAAGTCGCCGAGCAGCGTTCGGGTTGACGCGATGACGCCGACCGGCAACTCAAGGGTCTTGGCTCCGCGCCAGGCCCCGGCCATACGGAATGACTTCAGGTTGCGCTTCAGGCCGACCACGCGGTTCTTGCTGTCGAGGAAGATGACATCAATCGGGAAACGCATGAACCAGGTGTGAACCGACGGACAGGGGTCGATCAGCATGCCACTGCCGGGCGGCAGTCCGCGCCGCCCCAGCAGGCCTTTGGTGCGCGCCGCAAGCGACGTGGCGACCTCCAGTTCGGTCGCCAACGCGACGCCTCGCGTTATGTTGATTGCTGCGCAATTCGATTGGGCCTGCATCTCCGACATTTAGTTGAGCATAGCCGCGGCACCGGAGTTGTCAAACGCGCTTCCGGGCCTGAAGTCTGACATGGAACCACAGATGCACTGTCGGACAGGGGCCGCCGAGGCCAACGCAGATGGACACAGACTGAGTTCCCGAATCTGGAGTCACCGGTCCACCGCTTCGGCTCTTGGCATTTGGCTCTTACCTTTTGACCTGCGCGTCCTACGCGCCGTGTGCTCTCCGTGGTTGTCTCTATCCCGGCTTCCGGGCCGGACATTCGGGAACGTCCCGGCGATTCGACCTCCGCCCCTCTGTCGACGCAACGGGAGGCAGCGGGCGGGGCCAAGCCCCGCCCGCACACCAAGTATCGCTGCTATCCAGCGCGACCTGACGGCCCGCTACTTCACCACCGTCACCGGCACGGTCAGCACCGAACCATCCGCATCGGCACGGACGAAGTAGACGCCCGGCACCATGCCGGCGGCATCGAACCCGAGCGATTGCTTGCCTGCAGGGCTGCGGCCGTCGAAGAGCGTCCGCACGACGCGGCCCGTGCGGTCGTACACCCGCACCCGCAGGTCGGCAGCCCGGTTGAGCGTGTAGTTCAGCCGGCCGTGGCCCGAGAGTGGGTTCGGGGTAACGTTGAGGATATTCTCGTCTTGGACCAACCGCCTTTGCTCGGCGATGCCGGTCCAGTCCGTGCGGTCGAAGTACGCCGTGAAGTTGCTCCAGCGCACGTACACAACGCCGTAGGCTCCACTGCCCAGATACTCAATGGCCGGCCGGTTGTAGTACGGCTCGTGGTCGGCGATAGCGACCGGCGTCGACCAGTTCCCGTAGTAGTTGCGCCAGATGTACCGCAACTCGCGGGTTGGCGTGTAGTAGCGGTAGACAAAACCCTCGCCGCCGCCCTTGCGCAGGGCCACATCAGGCGACTCCGAGATGGTCGTCGTGTCCCAAGCGGGGTAACCATACCGCCAGAGGCTGTCCGGGTGTCCGCCTCCGTAGTTCGTTTCGTATCGCACCACGGTCGGACTGTGGGCCTGGTAGTCGAAGGTACAGACGATGGTGTCGTGGTAGGCTCCGATTGATGTATAGTCGCCACCTCCGGCGGGCCGGGTGACGAAATTCGTGAATCCGGTCCCGCGGCGACCGATGATGCGGAGGTTGCCGGCCTGATCGTAGAACGAAATCCAGATGAAGGTGCTGTCGTAGCCTTCGTTGGTGCAGGCGTCGAGCCCGTTGGCGCCGTTCGTGACCCCGGTCGCGTAGGACGTGTCCCAGCTCACGGCGCCAGTGTCGGCCCAACAGTACTTGACTGCTCCTTGAGTCAACATGGCAGTGTAGTAGAGTCGGTTGTCTTGGTAGTCCTGGTTGCTGGAGAGCGCGACTTCCTTTATCGAGTCCGACGAAACCGTGAAAACCGTGACGTATGCTGAACCGTTATTGAAGTTCTCCTGCACGCCGTCACTGGTCCGGAACCGATACAGAAACGCCTGGTCTTGGGCCGCGCCGCGACCGAAGGCGACGTGGAAGTAGTTGCCCAGCACCGCTGCGCTGAACGACTTCATCCCATAGAAGGCGTTCCAGCTAAAGGTCTCAGACCACGTCAGACCGCCGTCGGTTGAGAAGTTGACTGTCCATTTGTACGTTGCGCCGTCGCCTTTCAGCAGCAGTGCCGCGAACAGATTACCGCTGGCCCGGTGGATGTCAAACGCCAGAGCACTGATTGAATCGCGGTTGCCGATGCGGACATCGTCGCCCCACAGGTCCGTCTCTGTGGTTGGCACCGGCACGCGCCAGCGATTGCCGACGGCGATCTGCCGGACGTCAACGTGTCGTCCGACCTCTGCGAAACCGGCCAGGGCTTCGTCGTACCGGCCTGTGTTCCAGAGGTTCTCGACATCGCGCGCGGCGGCGCGCGCCTCAGGACTGGCGTCACTCGGCAACTCGAGACTGATTTCCGAGTTCTGCCGCTCCGAAAGCGTCATCCGCTCCAGAGCAGTCCACACCGGAGCCCACGGCACCTCGGGTCCCGACTGGTCCCGGTCACTCGGTCTTGCGATGTTTGGGTTTGCGGAGATTGCGCCTGGAACAACTGGGTATTCCACGGCGATTGCGGCTGCCGCAAGTACAAGCACCGCGGCAAGGACTGTCTTACACATTCGGCCTCCTTGATTAGGTCTTATGGTATTGTTATACAGTGAGAACTCCGAAATGTCAACAGTATTTATCAAATCCCCGTTCTCCATCTCAGAACACCCGAAGTGGCACGGGCGCGGAAAATCCCCTGCCCCCAGTTTGACTGTCGCTGTCGTGTTGGTCGAGTTGGACCAGTCTCTTCATTGAGCGAAAGTCGCCGGTGGCCGTGCGGCAGTAGTTGACGCCGCGCGACGCGGTCATGCCGAGGCCATCGCGTCCGGCCCGGACCGACCGCTGGACCCCGGCCAGCCGGTCGCCGCGAGTTGCCGCACCAAGGTGCCCGCCGCCGAGCATATTGACACGGCGCGAGCTGCAGCGATACTGACACCGTGAGCCCGACCCCACGTCTCGTCATCCCACTGCATCGAGTCCGCGATGATGATGCCGCAAAGGTCGGCATGAAGACTCTGAACCTTGCCGCGATGATGCGGGCCGGTGTACCGGTACCGGAGGGCTTCTGCGTCACGGCCGAGGCCTATCGCGCGCACGTCTCCACGTTGCGGCTCGGCAAGCCGGAACGCGAGCACATCACCGCAGCCCGGGAGCTCATCTCTTCTGCCGAACTGGCTACAGAGACGGCAGCCGAAATCCGCGCTGCCTTTAAGCGACTTCGAACTCCGCTCATCGCGGTTCGCTCTTCCGGGACTGCCGAGGACCTTCCCGGCCACTCGTTCGCAGGGCTCTACGACACCTATCTGCGGGGAACCGATGCCACCGGTTGCGTCGAGCTGGTCAAACGGTGTTGGGCTTCGCTCTGGACCGAACGGGCATTCGACTACCGCGAGAAGAACCGCTTCGACCACGACAAGGCAGCCATGGCCGTCATCGTGCAGCAGCTCGTTGCGGCCGATGCGGCGGGCGTAGTCTTCACCGCCGACCCGGTCTCGGGCAGCCGCGACCGCATCATCGTTGAAGCCTGCTGGGGACTTGGCGAGGCACTCGTCTCAGGCAAAGTCACACCCGACCGCTTCGTGATTGACCGCAGCAACCTGCATATCGCGGAGCGTTCCATCTCCACCAAGTCCGTCGAGACCGCCTTCTCCCCGACCGGCTCTCCCGTCGAGCGGCCGGTGCCGAACACCCGCGCCGACAAGCCCTGCATCTCCGACAAGGTCGCGCACAAACTGGCCCGCCTTGCACTCAAGGTCGAGAAGGTCTTTGGCGCTCCCCAAGACATCGAGTGGGCGATGGCCGGGCCAAATCTGTTCATGCTCCAGTCGCGGCCGATTACCACACTCGGTCAGCCGAAATCATGGGCGGACCGACAAGTCTGGTCGACGACCAACGCGGCCGAGGTGTTGCCCGGCGTGCTCACACCGATGGTCTGGTCGACGGTAGGCGACTACGTGGGCAAGCTGCTTGGCGGCATCATCGAACGTATCGGCATCTCGACTGGCGAGAACCCGCTCTTCGACAACGTCGCCGGCCGCATCTACATGAACCTGAACACGTTCACAGGAATGGTGCGCAGGATGCCGTTCGCCGGCCGCATGAGCCAGGCCCAGATGTTCGGGGGCCAGAACCTCAAACCCGAGGACCGCGCCAAACTCGAGCTCGGGGCCGGCGACCTGCCGGATATCAAGGTCAGCCCGCTCAAGACGCTGTTCAAGCTGCCCGGATTTCTCCTCTGGATACTCCAGCATGGGCCGGGGCGCGGGCGCAAATGGATTACCGCGGCCCGAACCACATATGAGAAGAAGGAACGGCCTGACCTGACTCGTTTCTCAGAAGCGGAACTGACCGCGAAGGCCACGGCGACGATGGAACAGATGGGCGTCGGCGGCGATGGCCTGGGCTATGCCCTTGCCGGGATGATGTTCACGTCGGTGCTCTACGACCTGTGCCGCAAGTGGCTCAAGGACGCGACCGGGACAAATGCGAGCCGCCTGCTTGCCGGCACCGGCGAACTACAGAGCGCGGAGGCGGGAATCGCGCTCTGGCGACTCGCACGCGACGCATCCGCATCACCGGACGTTCGGGGCGTGCTGCTGTCGCCTGCCGCGTGGGCAGAACTCCGCCCGCAGTTGGAAGACTCAACGGCGGGCCGCGATTCCCTGACTCGCTGGGACCGGTTCATGCACCTTCACGGCCACCACGCCCGCGGCGAGATGGACATGTACAATCCGCGCTGGCGCGAGCAGCCGGACTACGTGATCGAGGTCGTCCGTAACTTCATCAAGGCTGAAGGCAAGACCGACCCCGAGACCGACCAACGTCGCCACGCCGATGAGCGCGAACACCTGCGGTCCGAACTGCTCAGCCGCCTACGCAACCCGGTCAAGCGTTGGGTATTCGGCTATGTGGTACGGCAGGCCCAGCTATCTGCCGCAATCCGCGAGAACGTGAAAGACGCGGGCATCCGCGTCATCGCGGACACGCGGACAGTGCTGTTGGAACTGGGACAGAAGCTGGCCGCGCGCGGCGTACTCGCCGAGGCCGATGACATCTTCTTCCTGCGGTTCCCCGAGGTCGAGCCGGTTGTCAGCGGCAACGCCGGGTTCAACGTCCGCGGCCGGGTTGCCGAACGCAGGGCGGAATACGAAAGGAACCTGGTTCTCGCCCCACCGGCGATCACCGTCGGCCGCTACGACCCGGAGAAGCACAAACCAGACGTGATTGACTCAACGTCCGAGGAACTGACCGGGCTGGCGGTCAGCCCCGGCATCGTGACCGGCCCGGCGCGCGTGATACTACTCGCCGGGACCGAGCAGGTCCTGCCCGGCGAGATTCTTGTCGCGCCTTTCACCGACCCGGGCTGGACGCCTTACTTCATACCCGCGGCCGGAATCGTAATGGACCAGGGCGGGCTGCTCAGCCACGGCAGCATCGTGGCGCGCGAATACGGAATCCCGGCGGTCGTGAACGTCGGCCCGGCCACCAAGCTAATCAAGACCGGGCAGATGATTCAGGTGGACGGGGACGCGGGGAAAGTCAGGATTCTTCAGGAAATACCCAAACCCCAATGACCAATTCCCAACGAATATCCAAACGCGGAGAAGCTCGAAGCCCCAGCTTCTTGACCTCCAGGACAGGTAGAGCTATACTGCCGTCGAGGTAGAATGTGAGCGCGAGCATCCAGAATATCCTCCGCGAGCTGCGCCGGCGGCTCGAAGCCCTCTACGGCGACCGGCTGGTGAAGGTTATTCTGTTCGGCTCGCAGGCGCGCGGCGACGCCTCGCCTGACTCGGACATTGATGTGGCTATCGTGCTCAATGGTGACGTGGACCCAAACGTCGAGATTGACCGTGTCGTGCCAATAACCGCTCAACTCTCCCTTGAGAATGACGTCCTGATTTCCTGTGTCTACGTCTCGGCCGCCCGCTACGCTTCCGACGGCGGCCATCTCTTTCTCAACCTCCGAAGCGAAGGAATCGCCGTATGACCGACATGGAGCGTCAGGCGCCTGGCGTGTACGTTCAGCACCGATGCCCCGAGAAGCAGACCCCAATGACCAATGCCCAACGAATGACGAAACGCGGGAAAGGCCGAATTGGCAGAGACATCACCTACGTCCACTGGCAGGAAGACGGAGCATGGCTCGGGTACCTGGCCGAGTATCCCGACTACATGACCCAGGGCGCATCGCTGTCAGAATTACGCGAGAATCTCAGGGACATCTACAACTCGCTCCGACACATTCTGAAGAAACTGAAGGACTAACGCGTCACGCCGACGCAAGGGTCGGTCCTATCCGCGCAGTGCCTCGTATACCTTGCCCGCCAGCGCCGGCCCGAAGCCCTTGACCTTCGCGATCTCCTCGACGCTCGCCAGTCGGACTCTGTCCAGTGACCCGAAGTGCTGAATGAGCACCTTCTTCCGCATCGGGCCAAGTCCGGAGATCTCGTCCAACTCTGACTCGACCATCTTCTTGCCGCGCAGCTTGCGGTGAAAGGTGATGGCGAACCGGTGTGACTCGTCGCGGATCCGCTTGAGCAGCTTTAGCGCGGGTGAGGTCACGGGAATCGTGATTTCCCGTCCGTCGTCGTAGTAGAGCGTGTCGGTGCGCTTGGCCAGCCCGAGTATCGGGATGTCGGCGTCGAACTGGCTGTAGGCTTTGACCGCGGACGAAAGCTGGCCCCTGCCACCGTCAACCAGCACGAGGTCGGGCAGCGGCCGGTTCTTCTCCAGCAGTCCGCGCACCCGCCGCGACAGCACTTCTTCCATCATCGCGAAGTCATCCGGCCCATGGACAGTGCGTATCCTGAACAGCCGGTACTGCTGCTTGGTCGGCCGGTCGTCCCGGAACACGACAATCGAGCCTACCGCGTTTGTGCCCTGCGTGTTCGATATGTCCACGCCCTCGATCATCCGCGGCACGGTCGCCAGCCCAAGTATCTCCGCCAGTTCACGATTGCCGGCCGGCACCCGCTCCTCGGGCCGGAGTTCGACGAGCGCCTTCTCGGCGTTGGCCCGCGCCAGTTCGGTCAGCCGCACCTTCTCCCCACGCTCCGGCACAACAATTCTGACCTTCCGCCCCCGCTTCTCGGCAAACAGCGCCTCCAGCACTTCCGCATCCTCAATCGCACCCGGCAGGATTATCTCGTCGGGAATGTCGTGCGTGTGGGTGTGAATTGAGCGGATAACGGTCGAGAGTATCTCCGAATCCGGCGCGTCCTCGCCGATGGTCAGCGGGTACTCCTCGCGCGACACGATCTTGCCCTCGCGCACCCGGAACAGCGCGGCAACCGCGGCCCGCGCGCCTCTGGCCAGCCCGATGATGTCGCGGCTGGTCTTGTCCTGTATCACCGCCTGCTGGTCCTTCCTGATTTCGCGCAGTGCCATCAACTGGTCGCGCAGGCCGGCCGCGACTTCAAAGTCCTGGGCTTGCGATGCGGCCCACATCCGCTGCTCGACCTGCTCAGTCAGCTCATCGGACCGTCCGGAGAGGAAGCGAATCACGTCCTTCACCTGCTGCCCATACTGCTGCTGCGTCACCTTGTCCGCGCACGGACCCGAGCAGCGGCTCAACTCGAAGTTGAGGCACGGCCGCGCCGGCCGGTCTTCCGGCAGCCGGTATTTGCACGTCCTCATACGGAATATCCGCTTCACGCCTCTCAGCGCCTTTCTTAACTCCTTGGCCGATGTGTAAGGACCGAAGAAGACGCTGCCGTCGTCCTTCAGGTTTCGGGTAACAAAGATTCGAGGGAACAGTTCGGACGCGGTAATCTTGAGATACGGAAACTTCTTGTCGTCCCGCAGCCGCACGTTGTAGCGCGGCTTCTTGAACTTGATGAAGTTCTCTTCAAGGACGAGCGCCTCGACCTCGGAACGGGTAATGACCGTCTCAAGGTCGGTGACCTTGCTCACGAGCGAGCGCAGCCTCGGGCTTTCCTGCGGCTGCGTGTACGACTTCAGCCGCTCACGCAGGCTCCGTGCCTTGCCGACATAGAGCACCTTGCCCTTCGCGTCCTTGAGCAGGTAGACGCCGGGTTCGAGCGGTGACTGGGCGACCTTGTCCGCGAACCGCATAGCCGAATTACTAATACCCAATATCTAATTACTAACGAATGACCAAACGCGGAAAGGCGGGCCGCCATTCGTGCTTCGGGGCTGAATCTTCATTCGAGCTTCGTCATTCGTGCTTCGTTAGGAATTAGGAATTGGCAATTAGGAATTGCGCCGTCATCCTTTGACGACGCCAAGCGGTCTCATCCTCGCCACCTTGCGCGCAATGCCGGCGCGGGCGCACACGTCCACGACCTTGTCAACGTCCTTGTACGAATCCGGCACCTCTTCGCGCAGCACTTCCTTGCTTGCGGCCATGACGACGATACCCTTGGCCCGCAACTCCTGCGCCACGTTCCGGTGCTCGGTTTCCCTGAGCGCGCGCGTGCGGGACCAGACCCTGCCCGCGCCGTGACAGGCCGAGCCGAACGTATCGCGCTCCGCGGTCGCGGTTCCGAGCATCAAGTACGAACTCGTGCCCATGTCCCCGGGGATCAGCACCGGCTGGCCGAGGTGCCGGTATCGCGCCGGGGTCGCCTGGTCGCCCGGGCCGAACGAACGGGTCGCACCCTTCCGGTGCACGCACAGCCTCACGCGCTCGTTGCCGACCACGTGCTGCTCGAACTTGGCGATATTGTGCGCCACGTCATAGACCTGGCTCATGCCCACCTGCTCCACCGTCATCCCGAGCACCTGCGCGAAAGCCTCACGCACCAAGTGTGCAATTGCCTGCCGGTTCGCCCACGCGTAGTTGGCCGCGCAGACCATCGCGCCGAAGTACTTCCGGCCCTCGGGCGACTCAATCGGCGCGCAGGCAAGCTGCCGGTCCACCAGCTCGATACCGTACTTCTGAGATACCGCGCCCAGCGTCTTCACATTGTCGTCGCATATCTGGTAGCCCAGCCCGCGCGAACCGGTGTGAATCATCACGGTAATCTGCCCCAGCGCAATGCCCATGTCCCGCGCCGCATTCGCGTCGAACACCTCGGCCACTTCCTGGATTTCAAGGAAGTGGTTGCCCGCCCCGAGCGTGCCCAGTTGCGGCATCCCGCGCTCGAACGCGCGCGACGAAACCCCGGACAAGTCTGCCCCGGCCATCTGGCCGTGCTCCTCGGTGTACTCAAGGTCATCGTCCGTACCGTACCCGTGCTCCACTGCCCAGTGCGCGCCGTGAGTCAGCACTTGCGCGACCTCGGTCTGAGAGATGCGAATCTTCCCCTTCGAGCCCACGCCGGAGGGCACATTGTTGAACATCGCCTTCACCAGCTTCTCGATCAAAGCCAACTTCAGGTCCGCTTTCGTCAGCTTGGTCCGCAGCAGCCGTACGCCGCAGTTGATGTCGTAGCCCACCCCGCCGGGCGACACAACGCCTTCGGCGGTCTCGAACGCGGCGACGCCGCCGATGGGAAAACCGTAACCCCAGTGAATGTCCGGCATCGCCATTGACTGGCCGACGATTCCGGGCAGGGTGGCCACGTTCGCCACCTGCTCCGGCGCCTGGTCCTGCTTGATGTCCGCAAGCAGGCTCGCGTCCGAATAGATGATGCCGTCCACGCGCATCTTCGGATTGTAACTCTTCGGGATTCGCAGCCGGGTATCATCAATCTTCTCCAGCGGGCCTTTCCAGTTAGCCATGAATCAGTATAGGCCGGGAGAACGCGGATTCAACCACCGGCCCCAAGAACCGAGATAGGAACTTACCACTGAGGCACAACGCGGCCTCGGAGGCCGCAACCAAACCCGATGGAACCACAGATGAACGCAGATGGACACAGATTGAGTTCCGAATCGAACCCGATTCTTGCGTCAATGCGGACGGCATTTGACGGTGTTTGCCAAGAACTTGGCGGCCCCAGGACAGAGACGGCGGAGAGAAACAGCGTCGCGAAGACGACGATCCTGCACGCTTGTAGTGCAGAGACACGGAGAGGGTCCGGACAAGGAATGTCCTTATATGCTTGGCGTTCTTGGCGTCTTGGCGGTTCAATGTCGGATCCGGGCCGGCAGCCCTCCTTGACAGCGGGCTGACCAGTCCTATACTGACTTACCCGTTCTGAGGGTTCACCCGAACTGACAATTGTGTCCTCCGGCTGGCGCGGCAAGAACGCGTGCGGTCTGCATTGCAGCAGGGAAGTCGGACGCGCGGGCTCCGGCGCCGTGCACCGAACTCCTTAGGCGACGACCGGCCCGGACAGAGGAAATGACACTTCGTGACAGCGGAAAGGTTGAGACCACATGGGGGCGGCTTCGCCGCCCCCGCGCGTTAGACGGCCGGGTGCGGCCTCTTACCTCACCGCGAACTCGGCCGTGACGGTCACGGTCACATCCTTCTGGCGGGTCGAGGTATTGTAGATGCCGTAGTCGGACACGTCGGTCGAGTATGGCTCGGTAATCTGGAAGATGCCGGCCCGGGCCGAGCGCATCGAGCCGATGCCGGAGCCGGAGTTCTTCGCAATCTCAACGGCCCGCTGCTTCGCGTCGCGGGTCGCCTCGGCCAGCAGTTCCTTCTTGATATCGGGCAGTTTCGAGAAATAGTACTCAAGCAAAGAGGACTGCAGCGCGACGCCCTTCTCGTACATCTCGTCCGGGTTGAGCGCCAGCTTCTCAATCGTCGCGAGGTCCGACGATATGACGTAGACGCTCTGCGTGAAGCTGTACCCGGTCTGGTTGCCGTTGTTGTCGTAGACCGGGTTCCGGTTAATGGGCTGCACCGATATCTCCTTCTCGCTCACGCCGGCAGCCTTCAACTCCGCCATCAGGCCATCAAACGCTCTGCGGGTGTCGGAATAGCCCACGCTTGCGTCGCCGAGCCCGGTCGAACGGCCGACCGAAATCCGCCACTTGACGATATCGGACTCGTACGGTCTCGTTGCCGCACCGACTACCCGAATGGTGTTATCCTGCATCCGGCTGCGGTAGAAGAAGTTCCCGAACACCGCGGCCCCAATGACGAAGCTGACGCCAAGGATTATCGCTGTGAACTTACGCATGGGATAATATACCCGGCGTCGCGAAAGAGTAAAGGGCACGACCGCTCGTCGGCCCGGCAGGGATTCGGCCGTGGCCGCCGTTTCTCCGCTTCGCTGCCTCTAGCTTGACAGAGTTCCGAAAACGGTTAGCGTCACCGATAATCCACATCCTTCATCCCTCATCCTTGTCCCTCGCAACTCGTAACCCGCAACTCGTAACTCGCTCGGTGCCCCGAGACCGAATCGACCACGAACGAAGCAGCACCGGGCGCTGGACAGGCGGGGCTTCGCATTGTGTCACCGTTTCCTGGACTCTAATAGGTGACTGTCCCTCATTTCCCTCCACCGGTATTATCCCCGCGAGTATTCCTGGAAGTATTCCCCGTGCGCGAGATTGACACGTCGGGGTGAACTCCCTACACTCAATCTTGTGAAACGAGTCAGGCAATCAGAGGATAACGTAGCGTGTGCCGTGGACGGTTCGGTGTTTGACCTGAGCCCGGCAGAGAAACTGCAATTGGTCGAAGACCTGTGGGACGACCTGGCGGCCGCGCCGGATGCGGTGCCGGTTCACGACTGGCAGAAGGCGGAACTGGTCCGCCGCAAGGCGAATCTGGCCCAAAACCCGGGCACTGGCCTGGCCTGGGAAGAAGTCAAACGCCGAGTCCGTAGCCGACGTGGCCGTTAGGGTCATCGCGGCCCCTGAGGCCGAGCAGGACGTTGCCGACGCCTACGCATGGTACGAAGGCCAGCGCGTTGGACTCGGAGAGGAGTTCCTGGGTTGCCTCGATGCCTGCATCGATGCAGTCCGTCGTTCTCCCAAGATGCACCCGACCATCTTCAGGAACTTCCGCCGCGCCCTGCTCCGACGCTTCCCGTACGCAATGTTCTACGAGTACGAGTCAGACGTTGCGACCGTTTTCGGCGTCTTCCACACATCGCGACACCCAATGAGATGGATGAAACGGGTGACGGGAGAATAGACTGAACACCGAGGCGTAGAACAGTTCACTCACGCGCGGGCCTCACCGGAGGCTAATCTGGAATCCGGGCTCCACAATCGAGATTGAGGACGCCCACCGGGCCGGCGACGGCTCTCGGCTTGCGCCGATGGCAGGAGAGAGGCCCGTGCGCGTCAGGAATTGATTGATTGTCCCCGGAATTACCCGAGGTCTTCGGCCCACCCCTGAGTCACATCGGCCGACGCGGCCCCGGGCGCGGTGCTGCTGGCCGCTAGCCATCAACAGTAAGCCCTCTTGCGGGCCGCGCGTCCGCTTGACTTGCCATGTCTGACGCCTATCCTCTTGCCGCATGGGCACGCCCGCGCCTGACAGTGTCAAACGCCTGGTCGACCGCTTCGACCAAGACCGCAGGGTCTTACTCTCCGGCGACTACAAAGGAGAACAACTCCGGGCCGAGTCCCCGACGTCACAATGCTAGGAGGATGAAATGAGGTTCCATCTATCCGTAGTTGCCGCACTCCTTGCCCTACCGAGTCTTCTGTTTGGCCAGTGGCAGGAGAAGAGAATCTACATTCCTGACTCACTCTGCGGCATTACAGACCCCAAGTGTCTCGTCTACGACTCGCAAGACGACCGAGTCTTCTGCTCCGGCAACAATGGCTGGGTGTTGGTGGTCGACGCCCTGACCAATCATAAGCTGGCTCGTGTTGCGGTGCCGGGCACGGCTATCGTGCGAAGCCTCTGGCTGTCTCGCTGGAACCGCATCTATTTCGCCGCCGACGCTGCACTGGTCGTAATGGATGGATCAACCTATGCGGTAGTCGACACTGTCAACACACCAACAACGTGCTTCTCGTACAGCGAGTTGTATGACAAGCTCTTCTTTGCTGGAGGCAGTGCCGTGAAGGTACTCCGGTGCTCAACCGGCACGGTAATCGCAACCATTAACATAGGCTCTACCGTTGGCGAACTGGTTACCGGCGCAGACGGGAGGCGGGTGTACGCGGCCTGCTCGGACATCGACAGCGTCGTTTGCATCAACGCCATGACACATCAGATCATCAGGTCTCTGCGCGCTCCCGACAATCCGAAGGCCATGGCCTACAGCTCGGTTTCGAACAAAATATACTGCGCGTCCCCAAACGCCGATAGCGTGCTCGTCGTTGACTGCGCGGGCGATACCGCCGTTCGCCGTCTCTTCGTAGGGGACTACCCTATAGGCTTGGTCTATGCGAGCACAGCCAACAAGCTGTATTGTGTCAACAGCTCATCCAATGATATCGCGGTCATCGACTGTGATTCGGACACCGTAGCGAAGCGTATAACCCTCCCCAGTTCGCCTCTCTATGGCTCTTGTTGGGATTCGGTGCGGAACCGACTGTATGTGGCCTGTACGGACGGCGAGATCATCTATGTCATCGACTGCGCCGCGGACTCACTTGCAGACAGCATCAGTACCAGCGGACTGCCGGGCGTGGGGAAGTGCATGGATACAGAGAATAGCACACTGTACTGGGGCGGTAGGTATCCCAATGACCTGCTGGTCATCGACCCCGCCGCCGGAGTTCAGGTGGACACCACGCCATTGGGCCGCGGTCCCGCTGCCGCCACATGGAGCCGGCTGTCCGACAAGACGTTCGTCGCATGTGAACGGGAGCTAGCCGTAATAGACGGGTCATCGCGTTCGCTCGTCGGCATGATACCCCTCGGCAAGAGCCGGCCGGCCATCCTAGAACCCGACTCCATGCACACGGTGTACGTGCTCACCAGACGACCGACTAGCCAGCGACGGTGTGACGTAGTTGCCGTGGATACGCGTAGTGACACGCTGCTAGACTGGACTGCAGATGTCGACAGCTGCGACCCAGTCGCCGGCACGCTGCTCTGGAATCCAGTCGGGAACAAGCTCTATTGCACCAGCTTCTACACCAACCAGCTTCTTGTCATCGACTGCGCCTCCGGGCAAATAGCCGACCGTATTACAATCCCAGGCCCATGGAGACTCTCCCGCAACTCTGCTGATAACAAAGTGTACTGCTCCAGCAAGGTGGTCGACAGCCTCTACATTCTGGATTCAGATGCGGATACCGTAGAAGCCGCGCTGAGATTGGGGTATCCCGGCTACGGGCATCTCTTGGCCTATGACGTGGCGGAGAACAAGGAATACGCGTTAGCGCTTGGAATAGGTACGCTCGCAGCCATCGACGGCTCCGGAAACTACATTGTGGACTCGCTCAAGGTCAACGACTACGGTCCGTCGCTGTTCTGGAATTCAGCCGCGAACAAGCTGTATAGCGGCGACGCCTTGAGCAATCGGGTGACCGTGGTCGATTGCGCGAGGGATAGCATCGTTGCCCGCGACACAACGTACGGAGACCCCGTCCTGATATGTGCTGACAGTGCCAACAACAAGGTCTATGTTGGCATCCAGTACCCGAACCGCCTCGCCGTTATCAGTGGAGTCAACAATGGGATAACCGATACGTTTCCGTTGCTGGCCTCACCTTTGTCGGTCACCTGGGACGCCGTAGGCAGTTGCGTCTACGTTGCAGAGGGCTCAGCAGGTTGTATCGCCGTCTTCGCCGACGACCACGTCGCACTGCAGGCGAGCGAGCGGCCGCAGCCTCGCCCTCCAGTCCCCACCATCGTCCGCGGTAGCCTCCTCCTTCGTCCCTCGTCACCTACGCTTTGTCGCCTCTCCCTGCTCGACATTGCCGGCCGAGAGGTTCTAGCCCTCCGTCCCGGCCCCAACAGCACCATGGGTCTCGCGCCCGGTGTCTACTTCGTGCACGAGAGCATGAGTGGCAAGACGCAGAAGGTCGTAGTAGTTGAGTAGCAGTGGCAAATGGGGCACCACTGGACGCGCCGGTGTATGAGTTGTACGGACTGGCGGATAGCGAGACCAGAGTAGTCAAGGAGCTGCAGGATGAACAACCCAGATCCTAGTTCGTGCGAAGATGCACGCCTGCGGCGCCGGTTCGAGGGTGGGCTCGATGAGCTTACCGGCCAGTGCTGGTGGGGACGGCTGTACGTCCGCGAATTGCGGGCGTTGGGCAAGTGTCTGAGTCAGTACCCAACCCTGATGAAGACGGACCGTGCCCTGTTCAAACTTGCACATTATGCAATTGCCGGTCAGGTCATGATGATAGCTGCCAGACTAGTCGATACGCACAAGGATGCGGCAAGCGTGTACTGGCTCTTGAATTTCGTGGAGCAAAACACCACCATCTTCCCGTATCCACAGAATGCAGTTATGACCTGGGTGAAGGCCGACAGACAGCGGCTCAGCGAGCTCGAAGAGAAGATTGAGAAACTCACGGCTCTCCGCGACAAGCACTATGCGCATGTCGACAAAGATTACCTCATGCAATTGGACAAGCTGCACGCCGAGTACCCATTTCTTCCCGATGACGCGGAAGAGCTCTACATGGCCGTCGGCGGCATCCTGAACCGCTATTCAGGCCGTCTCCGTGATTCAGCAACATACATGGAGACAGTCCTCGGTGAAGGACACACCGCATGGCTGCTGGACTTCCTGAACAAGTCATTGGAGGCGGCCAACACGCACAATCGAGCCGAGCTTCAGCGGTTGCTCGACGAGCTGTATCACGTCACCGAGAAGGGACTTGAGATCCGCAGTCTCGATCGCCCTCAGCCGTAGATATGCCGCTGCCGACAAGGCCATCGACGCGCTGGTGTATGAGTTGTACGGGGCTGACGGAGAAGGGAATTCAGATGGTTGAGAAAGGTAACCAGACGTGAAACGCAAGTTCCTGGGTGACTCCTTTGATATAGTGAAGCGACTCTGGGCCGACCTGCTCGAACATACAGCCCCGTTGTACGCTGACCCGCTGTTCTACCAAGACGACGACTTGCAGCGGGAGTTCACGCGGCTGACGCGTATCCAGATGGCAGGTGGACAACCTTCGGGTGTTTTCTCAATCCTACTCGATCCCGACACGGGGATTAGCCTGACTGACAAACCGTCCCCACGACACGTTACGACAGACTACATCGCCGAGCGGCTCGGAGAATCCGGGGTCAGGTACGTTGTCACTTACGACCAGAGCTTCGGTCGCGGGGACCCGAAGGCCTTGGAAGCGGCTCGGCAGGAGAAAATGACCAGAATGAAGGAGCACGGCTACCCGAGTTTCTACTACGTGTCTCACGCGTCGTTCCTCTTTGCCGCCAAGTCTCAACAGGACCTGCGGGAACTAAGGACAATCATCGAGAAGGCCGGAGTCCCGGCGTGCAAACTTGAGGAACTTAGGACCGCGAGGGACGCTTCCCGTATCTCCTGATGATGTCAAGGCGCGGCATGACAAGATGGTCGGTCCGGTCGAGACGATGCTGAAGCTGCACAAGGACATGCCCAAGGCCAAGACGCCGCACGAGCAGGAAACCCTCCAGCGCCAGATCGCGGCGACGGACAAGGCGATAGACACGTTGGCCTGCAAACTCTTCGGATTGACCGGGGATGAGATCAAGATTGTCGAGGGAGGAGGTAGGCCATGACCGCATCGGTTGAGGCCCGGACGTCCGTACACCTTCCACCCGAGCAGCGCTACCGGCTGTATGTGGATGAGTCCGGCGACCATGTCTGTAAGCGCATGGAAGATGAACGGCACCGTTATCTGTGCCTGCTGGGTTGTTGGTTCCGAGGGGACGCTTACCATGACTTTCACTCCGGGCTGGAGACGTTCAAACAGAAGCACGTTCCGCACAGTCCGGACGAACCCGTGATTCTGCATCGGGAGGACATCATCAACCGGCGAGGGCCTTTCTGGCGTCTGCGAGACGACAATACGAGGCAGGCGTTCGACGACGACTTGGTCAATCTCGTCGAACAGGCGCAGTTCACCGTTGTTGCTGTTGTCATCGACAAGGCGACCCTTCAGTCCAAGTACCCTACTCCCGCGCATCCGTATCATCTGGCAATGGGGTTCATGCTCCAGCGCTACTGCGGCTACCTGAACCACGTGAGCCGGCACGGCGATGTGATGGCAGAGAGCCGGGGCGGTAGCGAGGACCGAAAGCTCAAGGAGTCATATGCGTTCACCTATGAGCGCGGCGCATGGATGAGAGAGGCGCGATTCTTTCAGCAGGCTCTGACAAGCCGTGAACTCAAGGTAAAGTTGAAGTCCGCCAACATCGCCGGACTGCAACTCGCTGATATTCTCGCTCATCCGGTTAGACATGGTACGCTCTGGCGGAGCAGGCTGGTCGTGGACGAACCGAGTCCATTCGCCGCTCGGCTCCTCACTGTAATCGAGCGCAAGTACAACCGGCACCTCTACGACGGCCGCGTGGACGGCTATGGCATTGTACTGTTTCCAAGATGAGAGTGCCCCCCCGTGGGGGCACTCTCACGCTTGCCCTTCGCGGGCAATCCAACTCCAGGTAACTGGATTGGCACAGTATATGTTATCGCCGCAACGTGTCAAGCAGAATCACGTGTCATGCCGGACGGCACGAGTTCGGGGCCCACAAACGGAAACTTGGAACACTCCCGATGCGTCTGAGCGATGGCAAGACGCTGCATGACAAGATGGTCGGCCTGGTCGAGACGATGCGTATGACAGCCGCCGGCTTGCGGCTCGTTCTCGCCTTTCCAGATATGTAGTATAGTACATATTCCACGACCGGCCGGAAAGCATCCTAACTTCACTATTCTCAATTCACTATCCACGATTCACGCCTTCTGCCCTCCCCTACCCCCAGGGCTGCAATCGAAGAGGATTCTGAACGAGGTTGAGGTTAAGGTTGAGGTTGAGGTTTGGAACGGACGCTGACGCGAGGTTTGGATTGGGCAATGCGCGGAGCTCTTCCGCGAGCTTTGGCGTGAGTCATTGCGCGAGCTTGTCGCGAAGCGATGGCCGAAGCGTTCGCCGACGCCTTGCACGACGCTTTCACGGACGCCCTCGAAGACGCTCTCGAAGATGCTTTCCGATGAGCTTTCCAGAGAACTTTCCGACGAGCTTTGTGGAAAGCTGTTGCGGGTTGCGAGTCACGAGTTACGAGAGGCGGGTAGCGCTTGGCGGACGGCGCGTCCCTTGACTCTTTGTGTCTTGGTGTCTTGGTGGTAAGAGTCCGGTTCGGTCTTGGCGTTCTTGGCGGCCTTGGCGGTTATCTCACTTCCGACTGCCGATTGTCGTGTGTCGATTGAGGACGAGACCCCTTCTCAGAGTCGGGGTGACATTGGTCGCATCGACGCTATCTGCGGAATCTACGGATTGCTCTCCGTAATTCCATGACGGCGGGTTGAGGGGCCGGGGCTAGACGCCGGGGGTGCGGGGCTGTTTGTCGAACAGGTCGAGGAAGCGGTCTTCGTAGAGGTTGAAAAGTCCCCAGTGGTCGAGTTCCTGCTTCAGGATAATCGCCTTGGTGCGGTCGCGCTGGGCCTCGTCAAAGAGCTTCTCGACTCGCTCCATCAGGTCGTGCGGCTCGGGCCGGTCCTCGGACTCGTGCCCTTCGCCTTCCGGGCCCTCCGAGCGCGAGCCAAGGTTCTCCTTCAACTGCTGGATTGCCTCGGTGACCTTGGCTTCGAACTCCCTGAACATCCGGTCGGCATCGCGAACCGACTCGTCAATCTCTGACATGTCGACGGTGGTGTTGAGGATGCGCTGGAATACCTGAATCAGGGCGCGCGACGCCTTTGGGTTCGGAGCCTCGATTGCGTACTGGGGCATGGTCGCGAGCAGGCAGGCGGCCGGCAACCCGCGCTGGGCGGCCAACCCGAGCAGCAGCCCGTTCAGACCGGAGATACGGCCCTCTTTCAGCGGCTCGACTCCAAGGGCGAGGAATCTTGCCTTGAGGTGTTCGTCGGTGGCCACCCCATATACCTCGGGGCGCTGGCGGAAGCTGACCGGCATCGCGTAGGCCGCGCCGGTGAACACAGTTTCGGTGCCATGCCCATGGACAAAGTCAAGCAACTCGGCCGCCAGCCTGAACCCGGGCTCGCCGCTCAACTGCTCGTCGCCCTGGAAGATAAACAGCGGCGGTTCGTTCGCGTAGTAGATGTCCTGCTTCGGAGGCTCCGGCATTCGGCCAAGTCCGTTCTCTACGGTGAGGGCATCGGGTTGGTGATAGGAGCTGACGTCAATCCGGGCCACCAACTGCGCTCCCAGCTTCTGCCGCAGGTAATCACACGCACCCAGCCCGACCTGCCCCATACCCGGCCATCCGGCGATCAGCACCGGCGCGCGGACGGCATCGTCTCCGATCAAACTTGCAGGCATAACGATTCATTAGACGCACTTTCGGCCGTTTCAGTTCCGGGTCGTGTCCGGGGCATCACGTCAGATGCGCGGAGCCGACCCGCGCCGGAGCAGCGGGCCGAGGAAATCCCTCGCCGCCTGTTTCACTTCGGTGATGCGGAAAAGCAGTGCAAGACCGTAGTAGGCCAGCACCCCGATTCCGCCGGCGATGAACACCTGCGCCGCCTGGTGCAGGATCCGGCGCATCGGCAGGAAGTGCTCGATGCCGCGGGCACAGCCGAATGCAATCACCCCGGCCAGGAGGCCGGCGGCAAGAGTGCGCAGGGTGATGCCGGCGAGGTAGCGACCCTCAAGTCCACCGGTACGCCGGCGCAGGATGAGGAAGAGAATCGCGAAGTTGGCAAGCTGGGTGACCGACGCGGCCAGCGGGAAGGAGCGGAAACCGATGATGCGCATCAGTACGAGGTTGATGACGATATTGCTGCCGACCACGCCGATGGCGACAAAGGCAGGTGTACGGGTGTCGCCGGAAGAGTAGAAACCCGCGGCGATGTTACGCGTGGCGGCTGCGGCCCAGATGCCGGTACAGTAGAGCGCCAGCGCCTGGGCAGTGAGCAGGGTGTCGTGCGCGGTGAACCGGCCGTGCTGGTAGATGAGGCGCGTGACCGGGACGGCGAGAGCAATCAGCAGGATCGCGGCCGGCAGCGTGAGGACCGAGACAAGCCCCATCGAGTGACGGAAACGGCCCTTGAGCTGTGACACGTCGGCCCGCGCCATTTGGTGCGAGAATTCGGCAATCGCGACCGAACCGATGGCCGCGCCGAACAGGCCGGCGGGCAGATGCTGAATCCGGTACGCATAGTTGACCCACGTCACCGACCCCTGGGGCAGGAAGGTCAGAAGGAACGTATTGATCATGAAGTTAATCTGCCACGTCGCGAACCCGAGAATCATCGGCAGCCAGCGCCGGAACACCTGCCGCAGTTCCGGCGAACGGAGGTCAATAACCGGAGTCCAGCGGAACCCCTGCCTCCGCAGGCTCGGCACCTGAATCAGGTATTGAGCTACAGCGCCGATGGTCACGCCCCAGGCCATACCCAGTATCGGGTCAATCCCGCGCGTCTTCAGGAAACCGTACGCGGCCAGCGGGACGAGCGCCGAGAAGACATTGAACGCGGCCGGTGCCACTGCCGGGACGAAGAAGGAGCCGCCGGCGTTCAGGATGCCCATTGCCCACGCCGCGACCGCAACGAACAGAAGGAACGGGAACATGATGCGGGTCAGGGTCATGGTCAGGTGCAGCTTGGCCGGCTGGTCGGCGAACCCGAGCGCGATGACCTTCACAATCCACGGCGTGAAAACGATGCCCAGAACCGAGAGCGCTCCGGTGACGAGCACGATGGTGTTGAGCATGTTCGACGCGAAGGCCCACGTCCGGCGGCGGTCGTCGCCGTGCAGGCTCTTGACGAAAGTCGGGACAAAGGCGGCAGAGAGCGCGCTCTCGGCAAACAGGTCGCGGAGCACATTGGGGATGCGGAACGCCACGTTGAAGGCGTCGGTCGCAAACCCGGCGCCGAACAGGTACGCGAACACCGACTCGCGGGCTACGCCGAGAATCCGGGACACGAGCGTCCCGACGCTGAACACGCCGACGCGGCGGGTGAAGCGCGACTTGTCGTGGGCGTCGTTTCCCGGGGATTCGTTCATTGCTGAGTATGATATTCCCGAAGCGGGCCAAGTAAAGCGCAGCGGTCGGCTCAGGAACCGGAACAGGGTTTCACCACCAAGACACAAAGATGAGTCCGGACGGAAATGTTCTGCGCAGCCTTGGCGGCCTTGGCGTTCTTGGCGGTTTCATTTCGGTTCCCGAGCGGTTGGACGCGCCGCGCTTGTGGAGTTGATTTCAGGCAGTTTGTTGGTAGATTGAGCCGATGGCAAAGAAAGAGAAACCCGAGGTCCTGGCCGTGCAGGGCCGGCAGGTTAGACGAATTCCGGTGAAGACCCACGTGCTGCTTGAAACCGACCCTCTGGTCGAAACCATGAAGCGCTACGCGCTGGCAGTGGCGCGGCCCGGCGACATCATCACGATTGCCGAAAGCCCGGTGGCGGTGATGCAGGGCCGGGCGATTCCGATTTCGAGAATCCGGCCCGGGCTCTGGGCAAGTGTGCTTTGGCGGTTCGTGAAGAAAGTGCCGTACGGCATCGGGCTGCGCAGCCCGTGGTCCATGCAGTGCGCAATAGAAGAAGTGGGCGCGCCGCGGATTATCCGGGCGGCGATTGCGGGCGCATGGGGTAAGTTGCGCGGGAGAAGCGGCGACTTCTACCGGGTTGCGGGCAGGCAGGCGGCGATGATTGACGCGGCCCACACGTCAGGCGTGAAGGAATTCTACGAGTGCGTCATCAAGGGGCCGAAGGACCCGGACGGAACCGCGCAGATGCTCTCGAACGAACTCGGTATCCCGGTGGCGATAGTTGACGCCAACGACATCTTCGGCTGCGCGGTTGTCGGTATTCCTGAGGGCCTCGACGTGAAGCTGGTCCAGGAAGCGATGCGCGACAACCCGGCCGGCCAGGGCGACGAACTGACACCCATCATCATCCTCCGGCCGGAGGACTAGCAGGCCTCAGGCCTCAGGCTATCGGGCAATCGGAAGTCGGTGGCCCGCTCCGCCACGGTCAACTGCGAACTGGGAACCGGAAACTCACACCTCAGGCACGCCTGATACGCACGAAATCGCGAGGTGTCCCGACTTCTCTCCCAAAATCGCCGCGTAGCACCCATTTCGGCTTGTGTCCCCGGCATTCCCCGGTATAATCCGACCACTATCAAACCTTGCATAAGTAGTGATCCGGCTCTGTCACCGCGAGGGCCAATGGCCCGGGGCGGTCTGCCTGCGGAATACCGCCGGGTCGCTCCGCTGGTCGCAGTGGCAGAACGCTGCACTGCCGGCGCGGACGTCAGCAAAGGTCCATTCACCTCAAACCAACGGAGGTCTCCGATGTCAAAGTTCGAGGTTTCGGTTAAGGGCATTACCCTGGTCCTCCCCGCGCTCTGCGTCGCGCTCTTCACTCTCCTCAGCCTTGCTCCCCTGCAGGCCGCAACGTGGTATCTCCAGGAAGTCGACCCCGACACTACCTGCGGAGAGAACTCGGTAATCATGGACGCGAATCACCTTCCTCACGTCTTCTACTACCGCGGTGCTCCCCCCGATGTCTACGTGGTCCACAGTTTCTGGAACGGGAGCGGCTGGACCAGAGAGGTCGTAGCCGAAGCCGAGGACTACACCAACGGCGGACCTTCGGCGGCTTTCGACCGGCAGGGACGAATCCACGTCGCCTATAACTGTGCGGAAGGCGAAGGCCTCGGGTATGCCCTGTTCGATAGCGTATGGCATTGCGAAACCGTGGATACGGTCGGCGATGCGTCGACGGCCGACCAGGTCTCCCTGGCGGTGGATTCCCTGGGCAATCCTCATATCGCCTACTTCCGGGGGATTACCGGCATTCCCCTGCGCTATGCCTCTAAACAGGACGGGAACTGGACCTTTGTGGACGGCCTTCCGGACAACATAGCATGGGATCCCTGCCTGGTCTTCGATTCCCTCGACCACGCCCATTTTATCTACATGGAAAATGGCGACTACAACGTGTATTACTCCATCTTCGACGGAACGAACTGGACCCACGACACCGTCCCCTCACCTGGTGCTAATAGCTATTCCTCGCTAGTCCTCGACCGCCGGGGAACTCCCAACATCTCCTTCTTCCAGGGCAGCAACGGGCCGCCGGGCGGGCAGTTCTCCGTGTGGTTCGCCCGGAAAGACGGCGGGGTATGGAACAACTACCTCGTGGACGCGGGCTCACAGACGGCCAAGAGGGGTTGGGGCAACCAAATCGCCGTGACCCCTGACGACACGGTGCACATCGCCTACTACTGCCACAACGAAATGCTCCTGAAACACGCTTGGGGCGACGGCGGTTCTTGGAACAACGAAGTGGTGGAGGCGATAGTCGCCTACACCTCTTTCCTGGGCTTCTGCGCGGATGGCCCGGACCTGTTCATCTCCTATACCAAGGGTCATTGGGAGACGCCCTACCTGGCAGCGTTGTGGCTTGCTTCCACGCGGGACTTCTCGGGGGTAGCGGAGCAAAAGAAGGTCGAAGGGTCGAAAGTTCAAGCCTACACGGCAACCCCCAATCCCTTCCGGTCCTTCGCTGCGGTTCCCGGTCACGAGAGCGAACGGTTTGCGCTCTACGACCTCTCCGGCAAGCGGGTGGGGACCTACCTCGGAAACCGAATTGGATCCGATGTCTCCCCGGGGATCTATTTCCTCAGGCCTGGCGGCAGCAACCCCAGACCCCTGCCGGTGGTGAAGGTCAAGTGAGAGACAGGTTCTACGAAGGAGAATCAGGGCAATCACCTGATCTGATGACAGCGTCAAGACCCAGCATAACAAGATGGTCGGTCGAAACGATGCTGAAGCTGCACAAGGACTTGCCCAAGGCCAAGACGCCGCACGAGCAGGAATCCCTCAACCGCACGATTGAAGCAACGGACAAGCAGATAGACGCACTAGTGTATGAGTTGTACGGTCTGACGGACGAAGAGATCAGAGTCGTGGAAGGTAAGCAGAAGTGACAACTCATGTAATGGGGATAGCTCTATTCCGGTATTCCCCAAGGAGGAGAAATGGCTAAGGCAACAATAGTCTTTTCCATCCTATTCGCAATCGCTTGCGGCCAGACCGAGCGCTGGGTATATCACTACCCGGGATCGGGTGACCGCACGGACAGGGCCGTTGGGATTGCCTGCAGCGCAGACAGCAGCATTTACGCGGCCGGTACCACCCACAACGGCCAGGGCGGCAACGACTTCACCGTAGTCGGCCTGACGCGGGGAGGCAGTCAGCGCTGGGTCTATCGCTACAACGGCACAGGAGACAGTACCGACGGGGCCGGTTCGACGGTCATTGGTCCGGATGGGAACATCTATGCAGCGGGATATAGTTACAGCAACAGCACCGGCTTTGATTTCATGGTGATCAGCCTGACCCCATCCGACAGCGAGCGCTGGGTCTATCACTACCGAGGCCAAGGACGCTCTATCGACGCCGCGAGGTCACTGGCCTGTGGCTCAGATGGCAACATCTATGCGGCAGGACACAGCACGGGCAGCGACACCCTCGGCGGTTTTACAGTGGTCAGCCTGACTGCAACCGGAGGCGAGCGCTGGGTCTATCGTTACCACTACGGCACGGGAGACAGCGCCGACATAGCCAATTCGATAATCGTCGGTGCGGATGGGAATATCTATGCGGCAGGATACAGCGTCGGCAGCGATACTGGGCTCGACCTCGTTGTGATCAGCCTGACTCCGGGAGGCGGTCGACGCTGGGTGTACCGCTACAACGGACCGGGGAACTGCTATGACCGTGCCAATGCGCTGGCCTATGGCGCGGACGGCAATATCTACGTCGCGGGCATGAGTCAGGACTCCAGCAATTCCGGGGACTTTGTCGTCCTTAGCCTGACTTCGAGCGGCGCTGAACGCTGGGTCTATCGCCGCACTGCTCAGCGGAACACTGTTGATGAGGCCTATTCGGTCGTGTTTGGCGGCGATGGAAACGTCTACGCCGCAGGCACGCGCTTTCGGGGTCCGCAAGGGTATCAGTATGACTTCACAGTAGTCAGCCTGACGCCTGCCGGCAGCGAACGCTGGACTTACCGAAACACCGGACCAGGAGACGGCGATGACGCTGCCTCTGCGCTAGTCTGGGGTGAGGACGGAAACATCTACGCGGCGGGATCAAGCTGTGGCTGGTTGCCGTTCGGCGACTTCGCCGTGATCAGCCTGACTTCAAGCGGAGGCGAACGCTGGGTTTACCGCTACGACGGCCCGGCAGGCTACTGGGATCAGGCCTATGCGTTGGTCTATGGCGCGGACGGCGATGTCTACGCAGCCGGGTATCGCTCTCCGGTCGAGACTGCCTCCGATTTCACCGTGATCAGCCTGGACCCGGTGCCGGGAATCGCCGAGGGAGTTGTCCGGACGAGAAACAACGCGTTCGGACTGGCTGTGGGCACGATCCAGCAACGGAGTCTTGTCTACACACTCAGGCTTCCGGAACCGGCGAGTGTCTCGCTATCGCTATATGACCTTCAGGGCGGGAAGCTCTCCTCCTGGCAGATCTCCGCGCCGGAAGGCGCCACGCAGCATACCAAGAGTCTTCCTGCCCTCACACCCGGGGTCTATTTCCTGAATGCCGAAGTTCCGCGAGATGGACTCAGACGAAGCCGAAAACTGATTGTCGCACGATAGGCACGACAAGATGGTCGAGTTCGCGCAGAGAACGATGAGTGATAAACGCGGAGCGATGAGTGCCGGGCACGACAGAATGGCCGGCCTGGTCGAGACGATGATGACAGCCGACGGCTTGCGGCTTACGGCTGACAGCTTACGGCCCGCATGCCAGTTTGACGGGCCTGACAAGGAGGGCTATACTGAACCGTGAGCGCGAAGCACAAACCTCTGCTCTACATCGAGACCTCGGTGTTTGGCTTCTGCTTCGACAAGGAACCGCGTAACGCCATCAGGCACGAGGCCGTGCTCACCCTGTTCGAGCAGGTCCGACTCGGGATACTGAACGCCGTCACGTCACCGGTAACGTTCCTGGAGCTGGACCGCACGGCCGAACCTCTCCGGTCTGAGCTGATGGCATTACTGGCAGACGTACACATACTGGAGGCCGATGAGGCAGAGGTGACCCGACTGACAGCGGTCTATCTGGACGAGCAGGTTATTCCGCGGCAGCATCTCAATGACGCCAGGCACGTTGCCTTTGCGACCATAGGCAAGGCCGACGTGCTTGTGTCGCTGAATCTACGCCACATCGCTAATGACTGGGTGGAACGAAGCATCGGCGCAGTGAACCTGCGCGAGGGTATCAGGTGCTGCGCGTGAAGACTCCTGAGGAGGTACTCAGATATGAAGATTGACGGGCTCGAGTGGATGGACTGGCTGCACAAGACCCGCCAGAAGATGGAAGACGAGCGCAAGCGTCGCGGCCAGAGCGAAGTGGAGTGGCTGAGGGAAGCCGGAGCGCGGGCCAGGGCAATCAAGCAGGAACTCGCTGGTTGCGAGACGCCTGTCGCCCGCGACCGCAAGCCTGACAACTAACCGCCAAGACCGGGGGAAACGATAGTCAAGGCCCGGCACGGCAAGCTGGTCGGTCTGGCCGAGACGATTCTGAAGCTGCACGGGGACGGCCCACAGCTTACGGCTGACAGCCTACGGCTCGGACGAGGAAGAGACTCGTAGTCGCGGTGACGCGATGAGCGATTCCTGACGCAACGCTGCCGATGGCAGCGAACTAACAGATAGCAGTGAGCAGCTAGTAGCGCCCTGTGGACGCGAGTTTTCGGTCAGTAGGCGAACCCACAGCGACGTACAACATGTAGAGGTAGGTCGGCACGGAACCACAATTCTCCCGTATGGGGTACGGACTGGAGACCGCCCCCCGGGTTGCTTTCAAGCGAGGTTTTGAACGAGGTTTGAAATGTGCTTTGAACCGAGCTTTTGACTAAGCTCTTCCGCGAGCTTTGAACCGAGCTTTGAAACAAGCTGTTTCGCGAGCTTTTCCGCGAGCTTTGAAATGTGCTCTGAAATGAGCTTTCGAATGAGCTCTTCGCCGAGCTTTGAGCTGTGCTTTGAAATGAGCTCTCGAATGAGCTCTTGAACAAGCTTTCGAGAAAGTTCTCTAAGGAGCTTTCCGGCGGGCTTTCGGGCGCGGTCTTCACCGCGAGTTAGAGAGTTAGTCAGTTAGCGGTTAGCAGTAGCGGAGGGCGGTCTTGGCGTTCACATCCAGTCGTTCGCCGCGGCGGACGGCGGAAAGCGGACCGAAATCTGCGTAATCTGCGAAATCTGTGGATAGTCCTTCCGGACTCCGGCGCTCTGATCTGCGTCGTCTGCGCAGTCTGCGGTTGCTCCCTTCGTTTCTTGGTGGTTCCTTTCCGGTTTCCGGGCGGGGCTCGGAGTTTGACAGGCTGAGGCCGTTCGGTATAGTCCTTCCATGCGCGTAAGCACCGGCCGGTACAAAGGCAGGGAGCTTGAGTATCCGCGCGCGGGCCTGCGGCCGACCAAGGCGATAACGCGGCAGGCGATGTTCAACATCGTCGGCCCCCGCGTACGCGGGGCAAAGGCCTGCGACCTGTACGCGGGCGGCGGGTCGCTGGGCATCGAGGCACTGTCGCGGGGCGCTGCGTCGGTCGTGTTCGTGGAACAGCAGGCAACCGTGTTTCGGTTCTTGCGGCACAACGTGAAGGGTCTGCCGAACGTGACGGTCACGCGCGGAGACGTGCTGCGCGTGCTGAAGAAGCTGGCCGGGGCCGGCCTTGACCTGGTGTTTGCCGACCCGCCGTATCTGCACGAGCTGGTCCAGGCGACGATTGACCGGGCAGCCGAATTCGACGTCTTTGCCCCGGACGCCTGGTTCGTGGTCGAGCATCACCGGCAGGAGATGCCGGTTGCGCCGGAGGGATGGGAAATCATCAAGCAGGGGACCTACGGCGAAACGATGGTGAGCGTGCTCAGGAGGATAGTTTGAGGCGAACGAAAACAGAAGTCGGAAATCGGAAGTCAGAAGAGAGAGGGGCTGAGGCGGGGCAGCGGATTGCGGTCTATCCCGGCAGCTTCGACCCGATAACCCTTGGGCACATGGACGTGGTCAAGCGAGCGGCCCAGCTCTTTGACAAGGTGATTGTCGGCGTCGCGAGCCGGCAGGAGAAGCACCCGCTGTTCTCGTCGCCGGAGCGGGTCCGGCTGGCAAAGGAAGTCACGAAGGGCATGGGCGGGGTCACGGTGCTGGGGTTCGATTGCCTGCTGGTGGAGTTCGCGCAGCAGGTGCACGCGCAGGCCATCATCAGAGGGATGCGGGCGGTGATGGACTTTGACTATGAGTTCCAGATGGCGCTGACCAACCGGAAGCTGGCGCCCAGCGTCGAAACAATCTTCTTCGTGCCGTCGGAGCGATATTTCTATCTCAGTTCTTCGCTGGTGCGCGAGCTCGCGGCCAAGGGCGGCGAGCTGGGCTGTTTTGTCCCGGAAGCGGTCGTGAAGGCGCTTCGCCGGAAGCTGGGCAAGTGACAGAGGGATACAGGGACAAAGGGATAGAGGGGTATGCGGTTCGTTGACGAGGTAACAATTCAGGTAAGAGCCGGGTCCGGCGGGGACGGCTGCGTCTCGTTCCGGCGGGAGAAGTACGTGCCGAAGGGCGGGCCCGATGGCGGAGACGGCGGCGACGGCGGCTCGGTCGTGCTGTGGGGCAACCGGCACCTGCAGACGCTGGCCGACCTCGAGTATCACCGTTTCTACAAGGCCGCGGCAGGCAGGCACGGGGCGGGCGCGAAGCGACACGGCGCGAACGGGGCGGGGGTTCGCGTAGCGGTGCCGCTGGGCACGGACGTGCTTGACGCCGAAACCGGCACGAAGCTGGGCGAGATACTTGAGGCAGACCAGGAGTTCGTGGTCGCGCACGGCGGCAAGGGCGGCCGGGGCAACGCCCGGTTCGCTACATCGAAGGACCAGGCGCCGCGCCGGTTCGAACCAGGCACACCCGCTGAGGAGCGTAAAGCCAGACTCGTACTGAGGCTCGTGGCCGACATCGGCATCGTCGGGCTGCCCAATGCCGGCAAGTCAACGTTGCTGTCCCGGTTGACCCGAGCCAACCCCAAGGTCGCGAGCTACCCATTCACGACGCTGACGCCGAACCTCGGCGTGATGCAGACCCGGGACGTGCGGTTCACCGTTGCCGACATGCCCGGAATCATCAAGGGCGCGCACGAGGGTAAGGGACTGGGGCTCGCGTTCCTGCGGCACATCGAGCGGACGAGGATGCTCGTATTTGTTGTTGACGCGGCAGCGGGGCGCCCGAAGGATGACTACGAGGAGCTGATTGGCGAGATTGGCAGCTACAACGAGGAGATCCTGAAGCGGCCACGCGTCGTCGCGCTGAACAAGGTTGACCTCCTGACCGGCCGCAAGCCTGCCATCCGGCTCGACACGGAGCGGGTCTGGGTGTCGGGCCTGACCGGCGAGGGGGTCGAGGACTTGAGGGCAGCGATTGACCGCGTGTTCCCCAGGAAGAACAGTGAATAGGGAGTTGAGAATTGTGAAAGGCGGATTCGGATTTCACTATTCACTATTCACAATTCACTGTTTCCTCACTTGAACGAGCTGTTTGTTGACCTCTACGCGGTGCCGCGGATGAATGAGACGCGGCTCAAGAACCTGCTTGCCCGATTCGGAACTCCGGAGCGCGTGTTCGTCGCTGAACCGGATGAGCTTGTGGAAGTCAAAGGTGTGGACGAGGAACTCGCCTCGGCGGTCCGGTCCTACAAGCGCAGCGAGGAGACCGAACGCCGGATTGCGTCGGCCCGGGAACTGGGCGTCAGAACCGTCTGCTACAGCGATGAAGGATTCCCCGGCAACCTGAAGCAGCTCGCGCACATGCCGCCGGTGCTGTTCGTCAGAGGTGAGATTCAACCTGGAGACACGACCGCCGCGGCGGTGGTGGGCACGCGGCTGCCGTCGCACTACGGCCGGCAGGTGGCGGAGAAGCTGGGACGCGAACTGGCGCAGCACGGCGTCACGGTTGTGAGCGGGCTGGCTCGGGGCGTTGATACGTTCGCGCACAAGGGTGCGCTGGATGGCGGCGGCCGAACCCTGGCCGTGCTCGGCTGTGGGATCGACGTCCACTACCCGCCGGAGAACCGGAGGTTATACGATACCATCAGCGCGCAGGGTGCGGTCATCTCCGAGTTCTCGCTCGGGGTCGAGCCGCTGGCGATGAACTTCCCGAAGCGAAACCGGGTGGTGTCCGGCCTGTCTCAGGTTGTCGTGGCGGTCGAGGCCGGGGAGAAATCCGGGGTGCTGAACACGGTGGCATGGGCGGCAGACCAGGGACGGGCCGTGTTCGCGGTGCCGGGCAACATCACGTCGCAGCAGAGCCTGGGGATCAACCGGCTGCTGAAGGAAGGGGCAAGGCCGATGCTATCGGTCGACGATCTCCTGCGTGAGTTGGGCGTGGCGAAACGGGCCGAGGATCGGGCGCGAGTCGAGGTCGCGGCCGAGGAGAAACCGGTAATGGATTTTCTGACCGCCGAACCCGCGCACGTGGACGAGATCTGCGAGGGGATGGGAATACCGATGGCAGGGCTGCTCTCGGTGCTGATGCAGCTCGAAATCAAGGGGCTGGTGCGGCAGTTGCCGGGCAAGTACTTCGTGAGGGAAATCTGATCGGAAGAGGACTAGTGATCCTGTGATCCAGCGGTCAAGTGGAGGACCCGGAGTCCTGTGTCCCGCGCTGGAACACTGGACCACTGGGACACTCGTTCACCCTTCGAAGTCGAGTGCGATGTCCGCGGCCGGAGCCGAGTGAGTAATGGCTCCGACCGAGATGTAATCGACGCCGGTCTCGGCAATCCGGCGTACCTTCCCTAGGGTTACTCCGCCCGAGGCTTCGAGCTTCGCCTTTCCACCTGCCAGCGCGACTGCCCTTCTCATCTGTGCGACGGTCATGTTATCAAGCAGGATGCGTCTTGCGCCGGCGGCCAGCGCCTCGGCGACCTCGGCCACTGTCTGAGCCTCGACTTCCATCGGCAGTCGGCTGGAGCGGCAGCGGTCGATGGCAGTCGTAATCGAGCCGGCAGCCGCGATGTGGTTGTCCTTGATTAGAATCATGTCGTAGAGCCCGGCGCGGTGATTGGCGCCTCCGCCGCAGCGTACCGCATACTTCTCCAGGGCGCGCCAGCCCGGCGTTGTCTTGCGAGTGTCGAGGACAACGGCTTTCGTCCCCCGGACCGCATCGGCGAACCGCCGGGTTGCGGTGGCGATACCGGACAGCCGCTGGATGAAGTTGAGGGCAGTGCGCTCGGCGGCAAGGATGGGTCGGGCCCGACCATGCATTGCGGCCAGCACCATGTCCTTCCGGAACCGACCGCCGTCCGCGAGCTTCGACGTGAAACGGACCGACCGGTCAAGCGCAAGAAACACCTGACGACAGACGTCGATTCCAGCGAGGATTCCCCCCGAACGGGCGACGAGTCGGGCGCGGACGAGCCGGTCTTCCGGAACCGTCAGGCGCGACGTGACATCGCCGGGGCCGATGTCTTCGGCCAGCGCGGCTCTGATGATCTGCGCTGTGGTCATCCGGTATTCGGGACAGGTCGGCTCGAGAAACGTTCGAGCCGCACGGACATCAGCGCTTGGTCTTTTGGTCCTTCTCGGCGCGGTTCTTGACCTCGGCCTCAAGTTGGGCGCGCTTCTGAGCGAGCTTGCGTTCCTCTTCCTCGAATTCCCTGCGCTCCGCCTCGACGCGGGCTTTCGCCTCGGCTTCCTCCTGGGCGTGCTTGCGCTCCCTCTCGGCGCGGGCCTTTGCCTCGGCCTCCAACCGGGCGCGGTGCTCGGCAAGCTGGCGTTCCTTTTCGGCGCGGACCTTGGCTTCGGCTTCCTCTTTGGCGCGTAGTTCGGCCAGTTGCCGCTCCACTTCCTTCACCTTGCGTTCCGCTTCGATGCGTGCCTTGGCATCGGTCTCTTCCTTGGCGCGCTGCTGGGCGAGCTTGCGTTCCTCCTCTTCGAGTCTCTTATGCTCCGCCTCAATGCGGGTCTTGGCCTCGGCTTCTTCCCGGGCGCGTTGCTCGGCGAGCTTGCGTTCCGCTTCAGCGCGGGCTTTGGCTTCGGCCTCCATCCGGACGCGCTTCTCGGCGAGCTTGCGCTCCGCTTCTTCGCATTCCCTGCGTTCCGCCTCGATGCGGGCCCTGGCCTCGGCCTCCTCCCGGGCGCGCTGCTCCTCTTCACGCTTCCGGCGTTCTTCTTCCTCTTTCCGCCTGCGTTCCGCCTCGATGCGTGCCTTGGCCTCGGCTTCTTCCCGGGCGCGCTGAGCGGCAAGTCTCTGTTCCTCTTCCTTGCGCTTGCGCTCGGCCTCGGCGTGAGCCTTGGCTTCCGCCTCCAACCGGGCACGTTTCTCGGCGAGCTTGCGCTCCTCTTCCTTCCGTTTCCGGTCCGCTTCGGCGCGTGCCTTGGCTTCGGCCTCCATCCGGGCGCGCTTCTGGGCGATCTTGCGTTCCTCTTCCTCAATCTTCCTGCGTTCCTTGTCGGCGCGTGCCTTGGCTTTGGCTTCTTCCTTGGAGCGTTGCTGGGCGAACTTGCGTTCCTCTTCCTCGAGCTTCTTGCGCTCTGCCTCGATGCGGACTTTCGCCTCGGCTTCTTCCCTAGCGCGTTGCGCGGCAAGTCGCTGCTCCTCTTCCTTACGCTTCCGCTCGGCTTCGGCGCGAGCCCTTGCTTCGGCTTCTTCCTTGGCGCGTTGCGCGGCAAGTCTCTGTTCCTCTTCCTTGCGCTTGCGCTCAGCCTCGGCGCGGGCCCTGGCTTCAGTTTCCTCTTTGGCGCGTTGCGCGGCGATCCTGCGTTCCTCTTCCTCTTTCTTCCGGCGCTCCGCTTCGACGCGGGCCTTGACTTCAGCTTGTTCTTTGGCGCGTTGCGCGGCAATTCTGCGCTCTTCTTCCTCTCTCTTCTTTCGCTCGGCCTCGGCGCGGGCCTTGGCTTCAGCTTCTTCCTTTGCCCGCTGCGCGGCGAGACGCTGCTCCTCTTCCTTACGCTTGCGCTCGGCTTCGGCGCGGACCTTGGCTTCAGCTTCTTCCTTTGCGCGTTGCGCGGCGAGTCGCTGTTCCTCTTCCTTCCGCCTGTGGTCCGCTTCGGCGCGGGCTTTGGCCTCAGCTTCCTCTTTGGCGCGCTGGGCGGCGGCTCGCTGTTCCTCTTCCTTCCGCTTGCGTTCGGCCTCGGCGCGAGCCTTGGCCTCGGCCTCCAACCGTGCTCGTTTCTGGGCGAGCCTGCGCTCTTCTTCCTCGAGTTCCTTGCGTTCCGCTTCGTCGCGGGCTTCGGCTTCGATTTCCTCTTTGGTGAGTGGCGGCGCGGGCTTCTGTTCCTCTTCCTTCCGCTTCCGCTCGGCCTCAGCGCGGACCTTGGCCTCAGCTTCCTCTCGGGCACGTTGCTCGGCGGCCTCACGTTCTCCCTTCAGCTTCTGTTGGGCCGCCTCGCGCTCTTTCTTCAATTTCTCCTCGGCCGCCGCTGGCGCGGGCGCGGCGGCAGGCGCGGGTGCCTGCTCCGGCGTGGCCGCCTCTTGTTCTTTCGCCCACTCCTTGGGGAACAGGAGCTCGCGGATCTTGCCGAGCAGCACCGGCGCATCAAACGGTTTGGTGACGTAGGCGTTCGCGCCGACGTCGAGCCCGCGTCGGATGTCCTCCGGTGATGAACGGGCGCTGAATATGATAATCGGGGTCTTCGCCATCCCACCGGACCTGAGCATCTGGCAGACGGAATAGCCATCCATCTTGGGGAGCATCAAGTCGAGAATGACGAGGTCCAGCATGGCCGTGCGCGCCGTGAGGACGGCCTGGAACCCATCACCGGCGGTGATTACCTGGTAGCCTTCATTCTCGAGCCGGGCCTGGACTAGCTCGCGCAGGTTGGCATCGTCCTCGACCAAAAGAATCTTCTTGTTGGTTTTGATCACGCGTTCTCCTTAATGGGCAGTATGAAGTGGAATTTGGCCCCCTCGCCGAGGTTGCTTTCCGCCCAGACTTTGCCGTAGTGCATTTCAACAATCGAGCGGACGATGGCGAGGCCCAGCCCGATTCCGGGACCGTGTGGGTCAACTCGCTCAAACTTGCCGAAGATGCGGTCGAGAAGCTCGGCCGGAATCCCGGGCCCGTCGTCCGACACCGTCACCTGGACGTAGCCCGTGTTGGCGAGGATTCCCTTCCCGATCAGCACCGTTGCGCCCGGCTCCACCATCCCGATGTCGACGCGAATGGTGCCGCCCGGCGGTGTGTACTTGATGGCGTTGTCGAGGACGTTGTTGAAGACGCGCAGGAGGCGGTCGCGGTCGCCCATCACGGGCGGCAGGCGCGACGGGATGTTGCGCTCGACTATCAGATTGCGCTTGCTGACAAGCAACGACAGACTCTCGATGGCGGTGGAAAGCAGCTCCGACAGGTCAACCGCATCAAAGCGCAGGACCATCTTGCCGGAATCCATCCGGGAGACCTCGACCAGGTTGCCAACCATCCGGTTGAGCCGGTCGATCTCCTCGCGGGCGATGGTCAGATAGCGGCGCTGGCGATCATCGAGCCGGCTGGCCGCGGTTTCCGAAAGCAGCGACATCGCCTCCTTGATGGCCGCGAGCGGCGTACGCAGGTCGTGGGAGACCATGGCGATGAAGTCCGTGCTTGTCCGTTCCGCCTGTTTGAGACCGGACACGTCGCGCAGGAAACAAAGCAGGGCGGCGCGGCCGTTCGATTCGGTCGGCACGATGCGCAACTCGCAGTCGAGTTCGCGGCCGGAGCGATTGACCAGCCGGACATCGTAGCGGACCGGTGAGAGAATATTGCACGCGCCCGCGAAGACCTCGGTGACCGTGGCACGATCCTTCTGGGCGAAGAGCCGGTCGAATCCCAGACCGGTGACCTGCGACGCAGTGTAACCGGTCATCTCCTCGAACCGGCGGTTCGCATACACAACCCGGTCGTCCGCGACGACGCAGATGCCGTCGACCGAGTGGTCCATGACCTGGCGGCTGAAGGGTTCCACGGCCTCGACTTTGGGCCTCGGCGGCACGGCCGGCAGGACCGAGCCTACGTACCAGGCGTCTTCATCAACGGCGGGGTGGAACAGGGCGACTGTCACTGGAACCTGACGGTTGTCGCTGGCAAGAATTGAAGATTCGGCGACGGTACGCGTGCCGAAATCGGGCCGCAGCCGCGCGAACCGGTCTGCCTCACCGGCCGGAAACATCTCACGCCAAGGCTTGCCGGTCAGACCCTTCGGGTTATCCTGGCCGACAATCCGAGCCAGAGCCGGGTTGGCGAAGACGATACGACCGTGGCTGTCGGCAAACCAGAGCCCCTCCTGGAATCCCTCGAAGAGACCCAGACTGTCTTTCGTCGCACCCAGGAACGGCATTTCCATCAGTTGCTCTTAGTCAGATTACTCCTTGTACCGAAACGCAGAATCCGAATGCACGGACCTTCGGAATCGACAGTGCCACCCGTCATAAGGCATGGGGATTCTAGCTCTTGGCTCGTGTTTGTCAATTGTTGAAAAGATATTGACTGAAACCGTCGTTTTGGCATAGTTGTGGTGGGAATGGTTGCCATGACTCCTCTTGTCCGCTTATTTGGACTGGGCCTGCTCCTGGCAGGCAGCGCCTTGGCTGGCTGGCAGCCGATCGACTCCATTACCAACCGTGACACCAGCGACCTGACAGCCCCAAGCAATGCCCGCAGCGTGGCCTGCGACGCGACGGGCAACATCCACGTCGTCTGGCGCGGGAGGCAGGGAGCCCGCCGACAGGTTTGGTACTCACGCTACGACGCGCCGTCCGGGCATTGGTCCCAGAATGCGACGCTGACCAACTCGCCGGAAGGCGTTTGCGGCCCCGCGTGCGTTCTCGGGACGAACGGGGATTTCTACGTGAGCTATGAAGACAGCGCGTCGGGCATGCTGCATCTGCTCAGGCGTGACCAGACAGGCGTCTGGACCGGACTCGATTCGCTCGCAGGCAGGCAAGGCGACAGCATGGTTTCGCTCTGCTCCGACGATAGCGGAACACTGCACGTGGTCTGGCGGACAGAAGGCAGCCCGTCGCCCGCGGTCCGCTACGTTTCGTACGGACAGAACGGCTGGAGTCCTGTGGACACAGTTGCTGCCAGTGCGACTTGGCCCTCCATCGCCTGCAGCCCCGAAGGGACGGTCATGGTTGTTTGGCGGGCCTCGGGTGATCAAGTCTTGTCGCGCAGGCGCGTTGGCAATGACTGGCTGGCGGTTGAGGTGGTCTACAACACTGACCTGAGCCGCGACCCATGTGTGTCATGGGGCGCGGACAGCTTCTACGTTGCGTGGCTGGCGGGGTCACTGACGCGCGAACGGGCAATGGTCCGCTCATGGTGCAATAACGGCTGGGGCGATACGATGAAGTTGAGCGCAGGTCGGGTGGCGCAGACCGGTGTCAACATTGCGGCCGAAGCGGATGGTGCACTTCACGTCGCCTGGGTTGGTGGCGACTCCAGTGGCCCGGATAGCACGCACGTCGAGTACAGAACAAGGCCGTCCGGAGCGACATGGCAGAGTCAGATGAAGCTCACAACCGGACGGGTGAACCCTCAGAGAGTCTCCGTGAACGCGAACGATGGGCGAGTTCAGGTCGCTTGGTCTGACCAGCCGCCCACCAGCGGACTGGTCGTCCGCCTTCGACGCTACGAGCGACTGCATGACGTCGGCGTCCTGCGCATCGTGCAGCCCACCGATACTGCAGACTCGGGCACGGTCGTGCAGCCCGCGGCATGGGTGAAGAACTTCGGCGACTTGCCGGAGGTGAACGTTCCGGTCAGGTTCAGCTTCACGGGCTACCAAGGCTTGGAGACGCTGGCTACTCTTGCTCAGGGCGAAACGACCCTCGTTGAGTTTGACTCAAGTATTGTAGCCGTGCGTGGCTCAACAGCGGCTACCTGCTCCACAAGCCTTGCAGGCGACGCCAAGGCGGACAACGATGCTGCCCGGGATTCGTTCTTCGTGCGGGTGCAGGACGTTGGCGTCAGCGCGATAGTCGCACCTGAAGACACGGTTGATGTTGACTCACTGGTACCCGTCATCCGGGTGCGCAACATGGGCAACGTGGAGGCGAATGCGACGGTTCATGCTTGGATTGACAGCACTTCCTACCGCCACTCATTGGCTATCCGGATTCGTCCTGATAGTGATTCGCTGGTCACCTTTGCCGAATGGGCCACGATGACAGGCACGTTTACGTTCCGCTGCTCGGTCGCATACGCGCCCGACGTTCATCATGAGAACGACGCACTCAGCAAGCAGTTCCGGGTCGTCGTTTCGGACGTCGGCGTATCGAGCATCATCGCGCCGTCGGGCACGGTTGATTCGGGTGTCCTCGTTGTGCCGCGCGCGACCGTCCGCAACTTCGGGACCGTTGAAGCGACCTGTTCGGTCTGGTTGCAGGTCGGAAGTAGGTACTCAGATACTGCATTCGGGGTTTCGCTGTTGCCCGGCCTGGACACTACTGTGGACTTCAAGCTATGGCTGGCTGCGGCGCACGGAATACAGACCGTGCGCTGCTCGACGATGCTGGCACGCGACCGCAACCCGGACAACGATACGCTGTCGCGTTCAGTGTTTGTGCGCGTCTGTGACGCCGCTGCGGTAGAGATTCTCTGCCCGGCAGATACTATCAGCCGCGGGTTGGTAGAACCGCAGGTTAGGCTCGCGAATACTGGAAATGAAGTGGCGAGTATCCCTGCCTGGTTTGGGATACGTGACAGTTCCGGTCAGGTGTATCTTGCGTACGACACGGTGACCGTGGAACCGGGCGACACTGCCACGACTGAGTTTCCTCCTTGGCAGGCGCTGAGCGGCACGTACGTCGGTGTTTGCTCGACGGCGCTGGTAGGAGACATGATATCTGACAACGATACCATGTCGCGTGAGTTCCACGTAGCCAGGGTAGATGCGGCGGCGTTGGCGATTCACTCGCCGCCGGACACAGTCCCTGAAGGCTGGATTGAACCGAGTGTGCAGGTCGCCAACAATGGCAATGACTCTGTGACTTTCTACGCCCATTTCGCGTGCGAGTCGCAGGGCTCGGTCGTCTACGACGATTCTGTGCTGGTCGGCCTGAACTCGATGGCCCAGAAAGAAGTTGCGTTCCCGCAGTGGAAGGCGTTGCCGGGGGACTACAGCCTGCTGGCCACGGTCGCGCTTGGCCACGATGAGAATCCCCACAACGATTCGGCTTCAGCCACGGTACATGTCGAGTCGCTGGAGAGCAGCCACTGGAAGGAACTGGCGCCGGTGCCGCGCGGGCCACGCGGAAGGCCGGTGAAGGGCGGCGGGAGTCTTGTCGCTGTCTCCGACGGACTGCTCGCGCTCAAGGGCGCAAACGGTCGCGAGTGGTATCGATACTCGGCGACCGCGGATTCGTGGACCGCGCTTGCCGACATGCCTCTCGGGACCGATGGCCACAAGGTCAAAGCAGGGGCTTCGCTGTGCTGGGACGGAAGCGGTGCGGTGTTCGCCTTGAAGGGCACCGGCACGCGCGAGTTCTGGCGGTACGACATTCCCACCGATTCGTGGCAACCGCTTGCGAGCCTGCCCGAACACACCCGGGGCGTGAGGTACGGCAGCGGACTCGTATTCATGCCGGTCGAGGACTCGGACAAGGTGTTCATGGTCAAAGGCAGCAACACGCGGGACTTCCTGGTCTACCGGGTCAGGCAGAAGGAATGGCACGCGCGCCGGCCGCTTCCGCCCGGCCTGGACACGACCACTGCCCGACACGGTACGTGTCTTGCCCTGCTCGGCGGGCGCGTCTTCTGCCTGAAGGGTAGAACGACCGAGTTCTACGAGTACTTCACGGACGGCGATTCATGGGTCGAGCGGGCCTCCCTGCCGCGCCTGGGTCGCGGCATGCAGTGGAAGAAGCCGGCAAGAGGGGCAGCGCTTGCTTCCGACGGCAGCCGGTTCCTGTACGCGTTCAAGGGCGGGTGCAGCGAGTTCTGGCGCTACGACACGAGGGGCGACTCGTGGTCGCAACTCGATGATATCCCCAGGGGCAGCCGCCGGCGCAAGGTCGGACACGGAGGCGCGCTGGCGTGGCTTGGCGGTCGCGCATACGCCCTGAAGGGCGGCGGTTCGAATGAGCTCTGGTGCTTTGACCCGCTCGCCTTTCTGGCTGAGGTTCCCGCGCCCGGGCGCGGAGCCGTTGCCGAAGCCGATGTCTTCGCATTGACGGTCGTTCGGCATCCGCCCGTGGTCCAGCGCTGTGGCAGCGTCGCAGAGTACCCGGTGCCACCAGGCGCGACCGGAGTCCTTGTCTTTGATGCGGCGGGCCGGGTGGTAACACGTCTAGCGGCGGCACATCCGCAGGTCGAACTGCGCTTCAGCCGGCCGGGCGTGTACTTCGTGGTGATGACCGGCGCCTCCGGGTCGTTTGTGGCTAAGACGACGGTGGTCCGGTAGCCGGCCTACGCCGCTTTCACCGGAATGGTTATCGTGAACGTAGTACCGGCACCCGGCGTGCTCTCGACCGCGACCTCGCCGGAGTGGAGCAGGACGATGTGTTTGACGATGGACAGGCCGAGGCCGGTGCCGCCGAGCTGACGCGAGCGGCCCTTGTCTACCACATAGAAGCGCTCGAACAGCCGCGGCAGGTGCTCGGGTGCTATGCCCGGGCCGGTGTCGCGGACCTTGATGACCACTCTGCCGTCCTCGCGGCCGAGAGCGAGTTCGACCTCTCCCCTGTCGGTGTACTTGACCGCGTTGTCGAGCAGGTTGATGAAGACCTGTTCCAGTTTGAACCGGTCGGCTCTAAGAAGGAAAGAGGAGGGAGGAGGGAGGAGGGAGGAAATGGAGAGGCGCAGGACGAGGCCCTTCGCGCGCGCGCGGGGTTCGAAGAGCTTGAGAATCTGCTCGGCCGTCGCCTTGAGGTCGACATCCTCGATTTGGAGTTCCGTGCCGCGTTCCTCCAGTTCAGAAAGAGTAAGCAAGTCCTGGACCAGGCTCACGAGCCGGTCGGTGTTGCGGATGATGGTTTCGAGGTACGGCCGGTTGACCTTGTCGATGGTCGGCTGCATGGTTTCCGCGAAGCCCTTGATGGCGGTCAGCGGCGTGCGGAGTTCGTGGGATACGTTCTGAACGAAGTCCCGCTTGACTTCGGCGGCGCGGCTGATTTCCGTGACGTCGTGGAGGGTAAGGACCAGCCGGTCGGCGGCGGGCAGGAACCCGGCGCTGCACACATAGTCACGGCCACCGAGGTCGCAGCGCCGAGTGGCCGTTGACTGGTCCGGGCCGACGGCTTTAACCAGCCCGGCGACGTACGGGTCGCGAATTGCCTCCCAGTAGTGCTTGCCGACCACGTCCCGGTCGGCGCAGATGCGCCGGAAACTCTCATTGGCCAGCACGATGACGCCGGCGCTATCGAGCACGGCCAGGCCTTCCTGAATCGAGGCGATGACCGTGGTCAGGGCCTCGCGCTGGCGCGTGAGCTCGGCAACCAGCTCCTGCGTGCGGAATGCCATTTCGTTAAAACTGTCGCCGAGTTCGCGCAGCCGTCCCTGCCGGGCCGGCAGTACCCGCGCGTCAAGGTCGCCCGCGCTGATTCTCCGGAACGCGGCAGTCAGGCTCTTAACCGGCTGGGTCAGAACGTGGGCGACCAGGAACGAGATTGCGCCGGATGCGAGCAGAAGCAGGCAGGCGGTGACCAGGACCAGCGCGACCAGCCCGGGCCGGGCTTCTGGTACAGCGCGGCCGGCAACGACCAGGGCCACCACAGTGAACGCGGCGATGACCGCAAGGTAGCCGAGGAGTATGCGGACAAAGAAGTGACGTCTCACTCGCTAAGCTTGTACCCGACGCCGCGGACGTTCTCGATAAGCCGGCCGGCCTTGCCCAGCTTCTTTCTCAGGTTGGTGACATGCACGTCCACCGTCCGGTCAAGCACGGACTTGTCGTTGCCCCAGAGCCGGCTCAGGATTTCATCCCGGCTGAACACCCAGCCTCGGCGTTCCGCAAGAATCGCGAGGAGCTTGAACTCGGTAGTGGTTACTTCGACCTTCCGGCCATGGACCGTGATTTCGTAGCGGTTCAGGTCCATGACAACGCCGTCCGCAAGTTCGACGGTCTCCGCCGCGTCCTTCTTGTCATAGCGCCGGAGAACCGCCTTGACCCGGGCGACCAGCTCTTTGGGCGAGAAGGGTTTGGTAATGTAGTCGTCGGCGCCGATTTCCAGCCCCAGCACCCGGTCGAACTCCTCGCCCCGGGCGGTCAGCATCACGACGGGGATATGCGCGGTCCGGCCGTCCCTCTTTAGATCCTTACAGATGTCGAGGCCGTCGGCATCAGGCAGCATCAGGTCGAGGACGACCAGGTCGGGCAGGCTCGATGCGAGCGATTTCTGGAAATGGCCGGCGTCGGGAAAGGTTCGGACCGAGAACCCGGCCTTGCTCAGGTGGAGTGAGACGAGCTCAAGGATGTCCGGTTCGTCGTCAACGACTGCTATGAGACGACTCATGGTCGGGGTCTTGAGCCAGGCCGTGACCGTGCTTGATGACCTGCCCGGTCGCGATGTAGATGACGTCTTCGGCGACGTTGGTGGCAAGGTCGGCAATCCGTTCGAGATTGAGCGACACCATCATCATCTTGAGTGCCCGGTCAATCGTCGTGGCATCGGAACTCATCACCTTGGCCAGGTCCTGCTTCACGGTGTCGTTCAGTTCATCGACGATCGTGTCCCTGCCGCAGACCGACCGCGCGAGTTCGGCGTCGTTGCGCGTGAACGCGTCGAGCGAGTCTTTGAGCATGGCGATCGCATGGTCTGCCATCTTCGGGATGTCCACCAATGGCTTGACCGCGGGCCGGTCCATCAGGAACTCGGCAGCCTCAGCAATGTTCACGGCGTGGTCACCCAGTCGCTCGAGGTCATTGTTGATCTTGATGACCATGGTCAGAGTGCGGAGGTTCGACGCCTCGGGCTGGTACAGCGCCATCAGGTTGATGGCTGCGTCCTCGTTCTCGATTTCCAGCCGGTTGACGCGGTTCTCATCCGGGCCGATGACTTGTTCGGCCAGGGCCCGGTCCTTGTTGACCAGCGCCTTGATGCTGTTGGCAATCATCTCTTCTACAATGCCGGCCATCGTGAAGAGCTGCTGCTTCAGTTCGGCAATCTTGCCTTCGAGTGCGGTCACGGGTTACTCCTCATACGTCCAATTATGACGCAATCCTTGACAGATACAAGAGAAGAAGTAGAAAGTAGAAAGTGGTCATGTGGTCTAGTGGTCGAGTGAAAGACCCGAGGCGCAGCATCCCGCACTTGAACACTGGGCCACTGGGTCACTTGACCACTTCCGCTGGTCATCCGAACCGGCCGGAGAGGAAGTCCTCGGTGCGTTTGTCTTGCGGCTTGGTGAAGATGTGGTCGGTGCGGTCGAACTCGACGAGTTCGCCGAGCATCAGGAACGCGCACCAGTCTGAAACCCGGGCGGCCTGCTGCATGTTGTGGGTGACGATGACCACGGTGTAGTCCTTCTTCAACTGCCGGATTAGCTCTTCGAGCCGCGCGGTCGAGTTGGGGTCGAGGGCCGATGCGGGTTCGTCGAGCAGGAGAATCTCCGGCTCGACCGAGAGGCAGCGCGCCATGCACAGGCGTTGCTGCTGGCCGCCGGAGAGAGAAAAGGCATTGTCGTGGAGGCGGTGCTTGACTTCGTCCCACAGGTTGGCCGCGACGAGCGTACGTTCGACCCGTTCGGCAATCTCGGAGGGCGCGCCGAGGTGGTGTATCCGGGGGCCGAACGCGATGTTCTCGTATATCGACTTCGGGAAAGGGTTCGGCTTCTGGAAGACCATGCCGACCCGCTTGCGCAGGTCGATGACGTCGGTCGAGTCGGCAAGGATATCCTCGCCGTCCATCATGATGCGGCCGGTAATCCGGGCCCCGAGGATGAGGTCGTTCATCCGGTTGATGGTGCGGAGCAGGGTGGACTTGCCGCAACCCGAAGGGCCCATGATGGCAGTAACCGCGTTGGGCGGAACCGAAAGCGAGACGTCCTTCAGAACGTGGTTATCGCCGAACCAAAGGTTCAGCTTGTCGACCGCTATCTTGGTCGGGGGCATGTCAGGGGCCAGTGGTCTAGTGGTCATGTGGTCTAGTGGTCAAGTGAAGGATCCGAGGCGCAGTGTCCCACACTGGAACACTGGACCACTGGGCCACTTGACCACTTCCGCTAATCCTTACACCTGCCATTTGTTCGACCCGGCGGAGCGGAGCCGGAACACGAACGCCAGGGCGTCGAAAATCAGCACGAGCACGAGCAACACGATGGCGGTCCCGAAGGCGATGGGCCGCACTTTCATCATCTGGTCGTGCTGGGTCGCCAGCGTGAATAGATGGTACGGCAGGGCCATGAACTTGCTCGAAAGCGAGGTCGGGAGTTGCCTCGTGTAGTAGGTCACGCCGGTAAATAGTATGGGCGCGGTCTCGCCCATGGTGCGGGCGACTGCCAGCAGAATGCCGGTCAGGATGCCGGGGAAGGCGTAGGGAAGGACGTTGTGGCGTATCGCCTCCCATTTGGTCGTGCCGAGCGCGAGCGCGCCCTCGCGGAACGAGCCGGGGATGGCACTGATTGCTTCCTCGGCGGTCGTGATAATCCATGGCAGGTTCATCAGACCCAGGGTCAGACCGGACGCGAGAATCGAAAGTCCCAGCTTCAGGGCCGAGACGAAGAGCGCGACGCCGAACAGACCGTAGACGATTGAAGGGATGCCGGCAAGGCTGCGGATGGAACTGCGGATTGCCCGGGTCAGGAAGTTGTTGGACGCGTACTCGGAGAGATAGATGGCCGAGAACACGCCGATGGGCACCGAAAAGACGAGCGACACGAAGGTGACGAGGACCGTTCCGACGATGCAGGGCCAGATACCGCCTTCGGTCATTCCGTTGAGCGGCGGCTGCGTGAGGAAGCGCCAGCTCATAACGCTGAGGCCGTTGCGGAACAGGTAGAAGAACATTAGCAGGATGAAAGCAATGAACAGCGCGAGCGGGATGCCGAGCAGCCAGAACCCGTAGTTGCTCGCGAACCGTGTGCGGCGCAGTTGGCGGCCCGGGGTCGGTGCATGCCCGGTCATAGAGTGAAACTCCGTCTCTCGCGTTTGATGAGAGATTCCGCCACGAGGTTGGTGCCGAGGGCAATGATGAAGAGCACGCATCCGAGGGCGAATAGCGAGTAGTAGTGGGCCGAGCCAAAGGCGGATTCGCCGAGTTCGATAGCGATGGTCGAGGTGATGGTACGGATGGGGTCGAAGAGCGAATGGGGAATGATTGCCGCGTTGCCGGCGACCATCAACACAACCATGGTCTCGCCGACAGCCCGGCCGAACCCGAGCATGACCGCAGCGAGGATGCCCGAGCGCGCCGCGGGCAGGACAATCTGGAACGCGGTAGTCCAGGGCGTGGCCCCGAGCGCGTAGGCGGCCTCGCGATAGGAATGGGGTACAACCCGCAGGGCGTCGTCCGAGACCGAGATGATGGTAGGCAGGGACATGAACCCGAGGAGCACGCCGGCGTTAAGCAGGTTGAGGCCGGACGGGACGTGAAAGAGGTGGGCGATGAACGGGGCAAGGACCACGAGCCCGAAGAACCCGAGGACGACCGACGGGAACCCGGCGAAGAGCTCCACCAGGGTCTTGGTCGTGATGCGCACCCAGCCCTTGAGTCGCTCGGAAATGAGGATGGCGGAAGCAATGCCCAGCGGGACGGCGATGACGAGCGCGATGAGCGTGGTCAGGAACGAGCCGACGAGCAACGGGATGAGGCCGAATGCCGGTTCGCCGTAAGCGTCCGGATTCCAGGTAGTGCCGAAGAGGAAGCGCGTAACCGGCACTTCGCTGAATGTCCGGACGCCGTAGTGGAGCAGGAACAGGAGAATTCCGAGCAGGACAACCGCGGATAGCAGCGAACTGACCAGGAAGAGCGCACCTGCGCTCTTGTCGGTCAGCCTTCTTGAGCGGCGTCGCGGCTGTCCCGTGCCTGCCACGCCCGGCAGAGGTGTCCCTGACACCTCTGCCGGTTCACAGGAGGTAGGCACTGATCTACTGAAGCTTGGCTTCGTTCTTGGCCTGGAAACCCTCAGTTACCGGGTAGAAGCCCTGGTCCGCGACGATCTTCTGTCCGGCCGCGCTGAGTTCGAACTCGATGAAGGTCTTGGCATCGCCCTTGGCCTTGCCGTTGGTGTACTGGAACAAGGGCCGGGCCAGCGGGTAGGTGCCGGCGTCGACCGAGGCCTTGTCCAGCGGCGAGTAGTAATTCGTGCCGTCCTTGGACAAGCTCAGGACCTTAATACCGGCTTCGCGGGCATAGCCCACGCCGACGTATCCAATGCCGCCCTCGTCGGCCTTCACGCCTTCGACGATCTGGGCGTTGCCGTTCATCTGGCGCATCGAGGCAGCGTATTCAGCCTTTACCGCCTCGTCGCGGACGTAGACGAAGGTCCCGGAACTGGGTTGCCGTCCGTACAGGCTGACCTTCTTGTTCGGCCCGCCGACTGCGTTCCAGTTGGCTATCTTGCCCTGGTAGATCTGGCCAAGTTGCTCGATGGTCAGCTTCTCGACCGGGTTCGAGGCGTTCGCGATGATGCAGACGCCGTCGATGGCGATGACGTATTCGGTCGGGTTCACGCCGTTGGCGCGAGCGGTCGAGATTTCCTTGGACTTGATGGAACGGGAAGCGTCCGCGATGTCGGTTTCGTTGCTCATGATAGCGTTGATGCCGACTCCGGAACCGCCACCGGTCACGGACACCGTGACGTCCGGTTGGGCGGCGGAAAATGCCTCGGCCAGGTTCTGGACCAGGTTCAGCAGCGTGTCCGAGCCCTTGACCATGAGCTCGCGGGCGACGAGTGTCGTGCCCAGTGCCAGGGCGGCGATGGCCGCGATGGTAATCAGTTTCTTCATTCTGTTCTCCTTTGTATTAGAGCGTTACAGCGCGCTCAGGACGTGGTTCCACTCGAAGCGGAACTGGGCCATGAACGTGTCCACCGGGTCAGCCCCTTCCGTGCGGGGTTGCTCGCGGACCCAGGCGAACTGGAACATCGCCGCCGGCTTTGCACCGCCGGCGCGGCGTAGGAAGTACCAGTTGAACCCGGCGCCATAGCGCGTCAGGCTCTTGGCCAGGTTCACCGGCATTGAGTCGCCGGACTGCTCTTTCCGTTCCCAGGTGCTGAACCGACCGAAGACTTCGAGCTTGCGGCTCATGAGCGAGACCACCGGCAGCAGGTCGATACCGGACTGGGCGTAGTCCTTCGAGTTCTCCTTCAGGGTCGAGTCGACCACGTTACCCGAAGAGTCCTTGGTCAGTGAGTAGTAGCTGAATTTCCGGGTGTAGTCGAACATGATGTACTCGCCGGTCAGCGACACCGGGCCGATTGCGACCTTGGCCATCGGGGAGAAGGCGAAGCGGTCCATGTTGGCCGTGTCGCCGAGTTCGAACTTGGTGTTGTCGCTGTTGCGGCCCTTCTTGTTGTTGGCGTAGGGCGCGATTTCCTTGGCCTTGGAGAAGACCGAGGCGCCGACCTGGACCCCTGCGAACGGGGTCAGGCGCAGGTTGGCAAGCAACTCCGGGGCGATGGAGTTCTTTGCGCCGGTAACCTTGTAGCCTTCGCCGTTGTAGGCGCCGAGCTGCAGTTCGCCGAGACCTTTGGGCAGGAAGCCGTTGACCGTAACGCCGTAGTCGGCGCTGGCGCAGACTCCCTGCGCGTCGGCGAGGGACTTATCCGGATGGGTGTAGTCCCAGGAATATATCTCGCTGAAGTAGTGCTTCTGCATCCCCGCGGTCAGGACGAAATCCTTGACCATCGGCAGTGCCATGTCCATGTAGGCTTCCTTGATACGGACCGAGGCGCCGTCGGCGTAGCTCGATGACGACAGGAAGTCCAGTGTGAGCTTCGAGAACAACTGCGAAGTCCACTGGTGACTGGCGCGCCAGTAGTTCCGCTCGATCAATGAGCGGCTCGCGGTCGGGTTGGTGATGTCGAGTTTCGTTGACTGGTTCATGTAGCGGAACCAGCCGTTGTATTCAAGCTCTGACTGGCCAGGGTCGATGGCGTAGACAGAGCCGGCTGCCAGTATCGCCAGCAGCAGGGCGATTACGGTCCTTTTCATGCGGTTTTGTCCTTTCATGTTCGACGGAATCATAGACCCTCTCGGCTAAGCGCATATAAGGCGAGTGTCAGGTTTCGGTTAACCAAGTGGCAGGGCATCAAAGCCGTTCCTCCGTCGTTACCTCAGCCTCGACCTTAACCTCCACCTCTACCTCTTCCTTGCTCACCCATCCAAGCCTTCCTTCAGACTGATGCTCTGCGAGCCGGCTGCGGGTTTGAGAACAACGTCTCCCTTTTCGTCCAGTCCGGCGGCGGCCCGTTCCCAATCCGACGAGTCCGGGAGTTCGGTGATGTAGGAAATCTCTTCCCATGGGAAGATTCTGACCTTGATTTCGCTGGTGACGATGTTGGCGTTCATCGTCGGGCGCTTGAAGTGAAATGCCCTGCATCGCATCCTGAGATACAGCGAATTCTCTTCCATGACCTCACCGACGACCACGTGATTCGTCTCGTCAGCGTAGGCTTTTCTCATTCTGGCTTTCCATATCTTCGTATTAGCCATCGTTTGTTCCTTTCGTTTCGATGAAAGTGTAGGCCCCCTCGACTAAGCGTGTATAAGCCGCTTGTCAGGTCTGAGTTAATCGAAACGGAGGGAGGTGTTTGGCCCGGCTGCCCGCGGGCGCTCACTTCGTCCGGGAGCGGTCAGCGGTTCCACTCCGCAAGGTCGTCGTGCAGCGGTAGCTGCCTTGGAGTGCGGCAGCAGGGCTGCCGCTTTTCGGGACACCGGACTGGGAAAAGCGGGAGCTGCGCTCCCGCAGTCCAAAGACAGCCTCCCGCGAGCGGTCGGCGCTCAGTACAACGGGCCGCGAAACCGGCGCCGGCACGGGCGAGTCTAATAATGTGGTAAGGATTGGGTCGCTACGCAGCGCGTTCGAACGTCTGGCTGGGAACATAGCTGTACCTGCAACCGGGACAGCAATCGACAGAGCAACTCGGAGGGCAACTCGGGAAGCTATTCTACCCGCAATCGGGAGAGCAACGGTCAGAGCTACGGGGAGAGCAACGGGGCCGGCGACTCAGACCGCAATGGTCAGAGCGACCGGGAGAGCAACGGGTAGAGCAGCGGAGCGAGCAACGGGGACCGCTATTCGGCCCGCAACCGGGACAGCAACCGGGGAAGCGATTCTGAGGGCAATCGGGACAGCAACGGGTAGAACGACCCACACCACAACGGGCAGAACAACAGGGAGAGCAACTGGACCCGCTGCGGGGGGAACGGCGGAGGGGACTTTCGGAAAGGCCCAATAGTGAATTGAGAATGCAGAAGTTAGGACTCGGACGGGCTTGATGAAGCTGTATACTGTGGCTAAACTTCTGGTATGGGCTCCAGGGCGGATTCGGTTGGCTCTGATGCTGCCCTACTTCCTTCGGAAGTAGGGGCGAGGCTCAGACAACTTTGGCCGGAAGTCGTGGTGACCCGTGGCCGTAGGGTCTTCGGCGCGCTGCGCCGGATGCGCAAGACTCGGCCGGTCTGGCGTCAGAAGGCCATGGCCAAGCTCGACATGTGGGCTGCCGAGCACGAACTCCCGCCCGAACCGTTCGCCAGGATGAAGCATGCCGTCATCACCCTGTTCGCCGACATGGAACGCAAGGGCGAACTCGACTAAACGCGAAGCGCGCCGCTCCTTGACTTGACGCCCCTCGGACTTATTCTTCTCAAGCATGGCAACGCCCGCGCCCGACGCCGTCAAACGTCTGGTTGACCACTTCGACCAGAACCGCAAGGTCTTCCTCTCCGACGACTACAAAGAAGAACAACTGTCGAGGGCCAAGACACTGCGCGAGCAACTCCACGTCCTGGGTCGCCAACGGCTTGGTCGTCGGGACAGTTGCCGGAAAACGCAGGCTGGAGCCTAGTGCGTAAAGAGGACATCTACTGGCGCATAGCACCACTACAAGACGTCATGGCCGGAATCGAGGCTGGACTCAGTCGGATTCAGACGCGCATGGACGACGTGGAGTGGTTCGATGTGGACCAAGCTCTAGAGCACTCGGTCTGGCTGCTCGGAGTCGCGTTCGTTGCGGCGCAGGCATACATTGAGGGCACGATTGGAGAGGTTTGGCGCGTACAGAACGAGAAAGACCACGTTCAGTCGAATGCGTCAAGGAAGTTCACGAGTGAATGCCACTCGCACGACACAGCACTCGCCCCAGGTGTCACCCGAATTCAGTTCATCAACGCCGTCGCGAACCACTTCAAGCATCGCGAGTCCCCGCGAGGACTGGACGAACATGTATGGGGCGTTCTGCGAGCGGCCGGGATCACCGAGAAGACCGAGTATCCTTGCGCCCGGGCAACAGAGCTTCTGTGCGGAGAGAAGTGGCGGCTCCGTGCCCTGACCGAGGTCGTGAAAGAATGGCGGGCGCACATCTTCTCTCGCATGGGACGAGGCAAAGCGCACCCACCTTCATGAACAAGCCTGCCGCGAAGCCGACACCGAGGCGTGAAGTCATCGCTGACAATGAGCGAGCCGCGCGGCAGGCCTTCGAGCTAGGCGACAACGTCTCATGCTTTCTTCTCATACACGCGCTGGTAGAGGGGCTGCTCAAGGATTTCCTTCAGCGTCATGGCAAGTGCCGCTTCAAGGACTTGATAGACGACTATCGCTCGTATGTGAAGAGCATGTGTCAAGGCCCAGAGTTCGTGGCCGAACTGACAGCGTTCAACAAGAGGAGAAACCGAGTTGTGCACGACCTTTGGGCGCACGGCTACACCTGGACTAACAGCAGGCAGAAGCTCGTACTGGCCTGTCAGGCGGGGATGATCATGTACGGCCTGTTCGTTGAGTGGCTAGAGACGTTTGACCCGTCAATAACTGAGGTGGGGTATCACTATGATACTTGAGAACGGCGAGGGACCTTCCCATATTTCTGAACGATGTCAAGGCGCGGCATGACAAGATGGTCGAGCTAGCGGAGAACGATGAGCGATAAGCGCGGAACGATGAATGCCGAATGCGACGGCTTGCGGCATGGCGAGAAGAGAGGAGACGTAGGAGAGCATGGTGGCCAAGCAGCAGTTAAGTTCCCAAGCGGCAGAGCAGCCGGCCGGCGCGCGGCGCCGGAGGCGGGTCCCTGACGGCTGGAGGAGAGTTGAGGACCACGTCGTTGACCGCTTCGCCCGCGCAATCGTCAGGGGCCGGTATCGGAACGTCAAAGAGGCCCTGCCCGGGTGTCAGCGCGAGCTTGGGCTGGTCGTGCCGGCCAAACGGCGAGCCGACACGGCCGTGGCCTGGAGGGTGCTCTGTCGCGCCTACGATTTCGGCCTGCCGCGGCGGAAGCACTTCTGGACTGACCCCGAGTTGCGACTTCTCAAGCGCCACGCCTCGGCCCTGGCGCGCGGGGAGTATCCGAATGCTCGGACCGCAGTGCGCCTGTACAAACACGCGTGCGAGCAGGCCGGGATTGCCGCGCGTCACCCGGACAATGTCATTCAAGCCCGGGTCGGCATTCTCGCTCGGGCCATGGGCAGAGAACCGGCCACGCCGCGTTTCTGTCCCAAGGAGTTGCGCGTCATTGCCGGTTTCAACCGAGCCCTGGCCCGGAACGAATACCCTTACGGGAAAGCGGCGGTCGCAGATTGTCTTCAGGCGCTGGCCCGCGCCGGCTTCGTCCACCGCCGGTCCGAAACGAAGATAGCCACGCGCATCAACGCCGGAGCCTGGAAAACGGGCTGGCGGGGCAAGTTTGCTCAGTGGGATGCCTCGGGCATGCGGATCGTTGAGCAGTTCGCCAGGGCGCTGATCGCCGGCCGCTATCCGAGCATCGCTGCGGCGTCCCGCGCCTGCCAGAAGTCTCTGGAGCGTGTCGGCCGGTTCGGAACCCATACCGAGGGCGGACTCGCGAGCAAGCTGAGGAAGATTGCCCTGGCAATGCGCAAGTCGCAGTTCCTGCCGCGATGGCGGCGCGACGAACTGCGCATCGTTGACAGGTTCGCGCGAGCCCGCATCCGGGGCAGATACCCGAGCGCTTCCGTGGCCGCGGCAGGGTGTCGGCGGGCTCTGGAGCGGGCCGGTCTTCCCGAGCACCTGCGAAGGAAGGCGGTCACGTATAAGCTGCTGCAGCGGGTACACGAACTCCGCTGAGTCAATGGAGCGGCCGCGAGGGACACTTCCCATATTTCCGGGCGATGTCAAGGCGCGGCAAGTATGGTTCATCGATGCATCGGAGGATTCGTACATCGGAAGGCACAGGAGCGGTTCCGGCCGGAACGTGGGTTACGGAGTTGACTCGTGTCCGAGGTGCAGTAAGATTTGGGTGATGGCAAAGACAGACAGCATCATTGAAGAGGTACTTCACCTACCCCGTGAATCCAGGGCGCTTCTTGCCGAGAAGCTGCTGGAGAGCTTGGACTATGAGGAAGGCTTCGAAGTCAGCCCGGCGTGGATGGACGAGATAAGGCGGCGCTGCCGGGAAATCGACGACGGGGCAGTGACTCTCTCCTCAAGCGAACGGGTATTCGAAGAACTCAACAGTAAGCTCGGATGAGTCCGGTCGGGTTCCATCCCGCAGCGCGCGAGGAGCTCATCCAGTCTGCACAGTACTACCAGGCCCAGAGCCTTGGGCTCGGACGGCGCTTCGCCGTGGCCGTGCGTGATGCGGTTCACCGGATACAGGAGTTCCCTCTGCTATACCCGGCGCTCGAAGACGACATCCGCCGGTGCCGGGTCCACCGTTTTCCCTACGGTATCGTGTACCGCGCTAAGCCGGAACGCATAGAGGTCCTGGCGGTTATGCATCTGCACCGGCAACCCGGATACTGGAAGTCGCGCGCCGGGCAGGGCTGACACCACCGCGCCACGAGGGGCACTCCCTTCTTCTCTGAACGCCGCCCTCGGCGCGGTCTGACGCAGGCGGGCCCATTCGTTCGGGATAACACAATCCTGACCGGCCGCTTATACTGGCCTGACATACCTGGCGTAGGATAGTGCCGCGCAGATGAAAGCGGTCTCTTCCCCGGAGGGTTCACCTTCCTGCCTCCGAGTTGTCTGCCAGCAGGGGAGCGTCGTACTCTCCCCCTCCCCTGCCTTCCTTGACGAACGCGCCGGATTGACTTCGCGGGCGGTTAGGCGATAATCCAGCCTGTACCTTAGAACCGAAGTCGATGCATAATAGCCCGACCGTGGCCACGTCAAGACACGATAGGTCCGCAGCCGGACAAAGGAGATGATGATGCCCAAGACCAGGACCCAGCACCCGAAGGCGTGCGCACGCGAGCACAGCCGGTGCGTCGTGAGGATGAACGGACCGGTGCGCGACCACCCGCTCGCCATCATTTGTACGGTCGGACCGAGCATTTCCCTCTCGGCGCCGCGCCGTGACGGGAAGTACTCCGATCCCCGCGCGCATACCGACCTGGCTGCGCTCGTAGACAACGGCATGGCTGCCGCACGTATCAACTTCTCTCACGTGACCAGGGCCGGGTTCGCACGCGTCGACCGGCTGATTGCCGCGATCCGGGCGATCGAACGCCACA
>CAZQZR010000003.1:0-71818 GCA_964597845.1 uncultured bacterium
ACCGCGCCCGATGGAACAGCCCCGGCCCGGGAAACGTCCCCACAACCCGCATGAAACCGACGCTTCGTCCCATTTTGCATTTTGCATTTTGCACTTTGCCTTTTGCATTGCTTCTCTTGTCCTCCGCCTGCAATACGCTCCCGGTAGGATACGACCAGCTTGGCGACCGCGTCACCGGTGCATCGGACACGACCCTTGTTCCGGACACGGCCGCCAGCTATCCACGCTACGTCCCGCTCGGCGGAGCCAGCATGCTCTACCTTGGCCGCGACACCTCGTACCAGTCGCGGCTCCTCGTCCGTTTCTCAATACCGGACACGATGGTACTCGACTCCATTACCGGGTTCCAGCTCGTGCTGCACCAGTGGGACACGCTGGCCACGATGGGCTTCACCTGCCGGCCCTGCTCTTCGGAGTGGGCGGAAAACGGCGTCTCCTGGCTGATGTCCGACTCGCTCAACCACTGGGTAGACCTGGGCGGTGACTACCTGTACGACGTCGTGGCGACCGGCACCATGGCGGGCGAGAGTACCGTGGTTGACCTCGCGTACGTCGGGCTCGACTCCGTGCGGCAGGCGGCAATCCGCAACTGCGGCATCGGCATTTTCCCACAGGACACGGGCATCGTCGCGATTAACTCCGGCGTGGCCCCGGCCACGGCCCCGCGCCTCCGCGTCACGTACACCAACAAGGGCAAAGAAACCTCGCGCGTCATCAGCGACATCGCCGACGCCAGTCTGATTGACACCGTTGCCACACACTCCAACCTGCTCGACTTGCTGGTCGGGTCCGGGGTCGCGTTCCGCACGTGGCTCCGGTTCAACATCGACTCGATTCCGGCCGAGGCCACGATTGCCCGGGCCGACCTGAAGTTCCGTCCGGAGGTGAAGTACCACCGCGCCGACACCATTGTCCTCGGCGTCCACCGCCTTACCGATTCCTACACCGAGAAGGGTGCCAACGCCCGGTTTGAAGAACTGCCCATCGGGTCCGCCTCGTACTTCGTGCCTGCGGACAGCGACACGGTCATCACGGTTGACATCCGTTCGCTGGTACAATCCTGGGTGAACTACCCCGATACCCTCTGGACCAACCATCCCCGTCCTGACACTCTTCGTCCCCCTGACTCTCTGCGGAACTACGGCCTGCTCATCGAAGCCGCGCCCGAATGGTCGCCGCTCTTCCGGCTCCGGATTCCGCGCTCCGGCGAGAACGCGCCCCGGCTCGAAATCCAATACGTCCTCCCGCCCGAGGACAGGTTCAGGTAGGACCAATGCAAACCGCGAACTGCAAACTGCAAGCTTGCTCATCCGGCCACTGGACCACTAGACCACTAGGCCACTTCCGTCCCGGCATTTTGACCTTTGCATTTTGCATTTTGACTTTTGCATTGGTTCGCTCTGCGAACGCTCAGTCCTTCTTCAACTCCCGTGGCCTCGGCGAACTGACCGGCACGGGCGATGCCCGACTTGCTGCAATCGGCGACCCCTTTGCGCTCTCTACTCAGAACCCGGGCATCCTCGTCAACCTCAACCAGACTTCGTTCCACGTCTCCGCCATCGGCGCGGCAACCCTCGGCACGCAGGACGGAAACAGCCGCCTGCTTCGCGACATCCGACCGGCGGCGTTCAACGTCGCGACCCCGCTACCGTTCCAGACCCGGCTCTTCGCCGGCATCAACCAGAAGTTCGGTCAGGACTTTGACCTCTGGTCCGATTCCCTCGCCGACACCGCATATCGCCGCCATATCATCGGCCGGGGCGGGATTTACGCGCTCCACGCCGGCCTCGCCAAGTCGCTCTTCGACAAATTCTGCATCGGCGCCGAGTACAACCACGTCATGGGCGGCTCGCGCGAAAACTGGCGGTTTGAAATCCCGCATGGCGGCTATACCTCTACCGACACAATTGAGATTGACTATGCGGGCAACACGTTCAAGGTCGGCGCATCCTTCCAGTCCCGCGTCTTCTCGCTGGCCGGGTACTACGAGCCGCCGCTCGACCTGACCGTCCATCGCTTCAAACGCGTCCACGGCGTCGTCATCGACTCCACGCGCACCTATGCCATCTCACTGCCGCATTCGCTCTCCTTCGCCGCCGTTCTCAACCCGGCCCGCCGGCTTGGGGTCAACCTTGGACTTACGCTTCACCCGTGGTCCAACGCCAGCATCACCAAAGGCGACAGCACGCAGAGCTTCGGGTACAAGGATGTCTGGCGCGGCTCAATCGGCGCGGAATACGACATTGATTCACTCCATCCGGTGCGCGTCGGCTACTCTCAACAGACGTGGTACTACGGTAGCGCGTACTGGGGGGAGATCGGCAGAGCCGCCATCAGGGAAAACGGCATTCACCTCGGAACGAGCGTGCCTATCCTCAAGTTCGGCTCGCTCGATATCTCAGGCGAGCTCTTGTTCCGAGAATCCGACTCCCAAGGTGCCTTTCCGCCCGAACTAACGCCCCCCAACCTGAAGGAAGTCGCCGGCCGCCTCATGCTGACCCTGTCCTATTCCGAAGCCTGGGCCAAGCGCACCCGCCGCTGGGGCTACTAGCCAACCCAGTCCTCAAAAACCCAAGCAACGGTCGCCACGGCCGACTCGGTACAGAAGTCACGCCTGAACGTCGCGGTGTGACCGGTCCGCAGACCACAAGTCATCGCCGACTCCGCGACCCCGGCGTGAGTTCACGCGTCTACCGCTCCCCCACTTCCTTCGGAAGAAACGTCGGATTTCAGCGCCCCCGCGAACCCTGCCCGCCAAGCCCAGTTTCTTATATGTCCCCTCGGAATCGGACTCCGAAATCCGCTAACTTCTCTATTCTCAATTCACTATTCACCCTTGCCGAAACTCCCCTACCCCATTCCCTGGACTGTTTGGTGAACTGCGGGGAGAATCATCTGGAGGGCAATTCGGCAGACTATTCTCCAGACTATCCGGCCGACAATCCGGAGAATCATCTGGACGACTATCTCGACGACCATCCGGAAGACAATCTACCGGAGAGTCTGGCGGACAGCCTGGACAACTATCTGGAGAACCATTCAGCCGACTATTCCGCAGATTGCCCGGAGAATCATCTGGCGGACAATTCGGAGGATAATCTGGAGAGCAATCCGGCAGACAATCTACCAGACTATTCTGTAGATTGTCCGGTGAATCGTCTACAGGATTATCGGGAGAACTGCTGGGGAAACTATCTACCCAACGCCGTCTTCAGTTCACTCTCCACCGCCAGCGCCATTACGCTTCGACGCTGAGTGTGCCCAGGTCAACACCATCAACTATGTCCCCTACTTGAGCTTCGCCCGCCAGCTCTTCAAGCTGAGCCACAAGAAGAACATCAGTGGTGAGAGCCTGGCGATCGAGGCCAAGGTGCTGGCGGACAAATGGGCGGCGAGAAGTCTCAACCCCGACGTCCTGGCCGCCATCCGCTTCGAGAACTTCAGTATCGACGAACCCAAGCCGTAGCCGAATCGAACTACAACGACAGCCGCCCGGCTCTCACCTGGCGGCTTCGTTCAAACTGCCTGGGTTCTATTTCCTCACTTAACCACTAGACCACTTGACCACTGGGGCACTTTGCTCTACTCCGTCAGCACGACCTTCCAGACCGCTTGCGGCTTGAGGCTTGTGGCTTGCGGTTCTTCGCGGACGAAGTAGACGCCGGGACTCAGCCTGCTCACATCATTCGCGCCGGGCAGGAGGTCCATGACCTTGCGGCCGGTGATATCGAACAAGACGCTTACCACCGACCGCCGACCGCTGACCGCTCCGGGCACCAGAAGCACGCCGCGGCAGATCAGCGCCTGCTCGGGCCGCCAGACAGCGGCCGGTTCCCGCTCTTCGACGCCGCCTGACGGGTCAGTCCATCTGACAAAGGTCCGGTTATCGGGAGTTCTGTACGAAATCCAGATGCGGTCTCGCACCGGGTCGTAGAAAATGGCATCCGTGAAGCTGGAAGACGCGGGAGGTTGCACGATTGAATCTAGAGGACTCCATTCTGACCCGTCCCAGACCCGGTAGTAGAAGTTGGAGTCCGCATCCCACACGACCCAGACCTTGTTGTCGCCATCAATCTCCATGTTGCAGAAGAAGCCGGAATGAGAAATGGTATAGACGGAACTCCAGTGCAGGCTGGTATCAAGGCAGGCAGCATAGATTCCGGAATCGGGGCCGTAAGGGTTCCCGCCCCAAACGACCCAGACGTTGCCTTGGTTGTCGGCGGCCAGACCCCTCAGTATGCGTGTGCCTTCACTTGGGCTTGGGTCGAATATCAAACTGTCCGGCCAGTTCCCGGCAGAGTCGGACCGACAGAGAAAGACCCGGTCGTAGTGTGGGTACAATGCGGTGGCTCCTGCCCACCGGTCGCCGTTCGGGGCAACCGTCAGCCTCGAGAATGCGACCTGTTCGCCGGTCGGGAAGGCCACAATTGGATGAGCCCCACTCCACAGTGTGTCATCACAAACGTCGGCCCAGATACGATAGTCCTCCCCCACCCAAAAGACCGCCCAGACCTTTCCGATACTGTCCGACTCCAGAGTGAACCCGGTCGACACGTCCACCTGGGTGTTACCTATGATAAAGATGTCTGACCAGGCAGCCCCATCATAGTACAGCGTCGCGGTCGCCGAGTCAGACACGCTGTACTCCGCCGAGAAGAGAACCCAGAGTTTCCCATCCCGGGCCCGGGTCGCGTCGAAGCCGCCGAGCCCGCATGCTAGTCCGCCGGTAAACACCAGCTCGGGCTCCAACCACTGGTTCCCGTCATAGCGGGCGGCGCTGAACGTGCTGCTGTCGAGATTGAATGGGCGATTGAGGAGCAGACACCATAGCCGTCCATAGCAGTCAAGGCCGAACCTGCTCTTGGTGGCGATTCCCACCTGCTGGGGAGGCGCCCATTCGTAATGAGGTTGACAGACGGTAGCTGCTGTTTCGGGGGCAGGCGCCTCCGGAGGCGCCCGACGAAGCGGAGCGGCCCGTATCCCGGTTCCGACCAATGCTGCAACGAGCAATGGGACCAGCCGTTTCACATGTGCTCCTCGCGCCATCTCTTCGGGTCAGCGGATGACCAAGGTCTTCAGCAGTCCGCTACCGAGGTCGCTCTCGTATCTGACGAAGTAGCTGCCCGGCGCCAATCCCCGGCGCCCGGCGACGGGCCGGACCGGCCCAATCCAGTGCGAGCCCGTGCTCAGTTGCTGGTTCGGAACCACTGCTATCACCCTTCCCATCGCATCGCATACGGTCAGGCGCAGCCTGGCTGGTTGTGGGATCTCGGCTCGAATACGCAACTCGCCCCTGGCGACAGGCGGAACCCACAGCGAGAACTCGCGCGGGATGTTCGCGTCTCCGCCCTGCGGGCCGTCGGAGTTCACGATGATAACGCCCTCATCGCCGTGGAACAGCGGCTTGGATGCCTCGATCTGGATGACGCCCCCCCCCGTGCGCGTAAACGTATATATGAGCATCGCCGTTGGCATCGGTCCTGGCAGAGCCGAGGATATCATCCTCCTTGTAGACTCCGACTGCGGCATCTCGAACCGGCTGACCGCCGCTCAGGCGTGCGACATGAGCGTCAATGTAGTAAGGGTTCCATGGGGCTATCTGCCGAGGACTAAAGGTGAGGTCCAAAGCACCGCTGTCAGCCATCCACACGTGAAGTGAAGGGTCACCCATGAGGTGGTACATCCGATTGTTATCGTGTCCGCTCGGGTTTGGGTACTCGCGGAGCATCTCCAGCTTGGCGGCGTTCATCACGATGTTAGTGTAGGTTATCTGGCGGGTGAACGGTATTGTGCACAGTGACTCGTCCAGAACGTGATTCGGAGCGGTCGCCGAAGGCCTAGTCGCCCCCCACGCGGCGACACCGCCTCCGCCGACGTGCTCTACCCATGTTTCGCTGTGTCCCTCGTCTCCGCCCTGAGCAGGATGGATGTTGCCACAGCAGCAACATATCTCATAGACGAGTGGGAGCCAATCGGAGTTCGTCAACTGAAGTATGTGTCCGTTCTCGAAGTACTCGTTATACGTGTTCCACTTCTCCCACGATTGCTGTAGACCGTGGCCGCGGTAGTTGATCGTGCCGTAGCCGCCCCCGCTGTTAATCTTGTCCATCAGAGTGGCGTTTGTGACCCCAGGGTCGCTTCCGTGCTGTCGATGGCACGAGATTCCCAGCTCTTCGAGTCGTGCGGCGATACGTTCCTTGCACGCCTGGTACTCCGAATTCATCCAATTGCTGACCATGAGGACCCTGGTGTTCTTCCAGTTGGGGCCCGTGTACCGCTCGTAGCGCATCTCCTTTTGGATGACTGCGGAGACCACCGCGGGGTCGCTGGTGGAAATCCTGCCCAAGTCCACGTCGGCGATGTCGTCGTCCGAACCGCCGGCAACACAAGCATACCAATGGTCGCTCCAGATAAAGCCTCCCCCCGTGTATGGCCAACCCGGCGGAGAGGGAATAAGGTCATGGTCGCCGACGAAGAGCACGAACAGCTCGTATGCCTGGGGGTTGTACCATGAGGCGATCCACGCACGGATGGTATTCACGTCGCGCGGTATCTCGCTGCCGATGCAGTGCACCTGCGTCGCGTATCCCTGCATGCACTTCCAGACACGCAGCGGCTCGACCGCTTGCCTGAGCGCTGGTGTGTCCTCGCCCAGGACGATCATGAACTTCAGCGGGAGTTGCGCGCCCGGTTCCGAGATGCCCAGGTAGCCGAAGTTCGACAGGCTTCCGGCGTATGCCCGGTAGTAGGGTGAAGTAACGACCGCAGGCAGTGCGCTCCCTCCTGCAAACGTGTACGTCACGGTCAGAGTTCGGTACACGACGAGCTTCCGCTGCACCGGGTTGAAATGGAACGGGCGCACGATGGCGACTGCGGCACCCAGTTCCCTCCATACGCCGAGTTCGTGCGCCGTGGCAACATCGCCAAGGGCCGGAAAGTACGCGTCGGCACCATAGACCGCGTTGTCAATCACGAACGGGTTCGACTGACCGGGATAGCTGTCGACCTCAGGGATCTGTGCCGGGAACACGTAGTAGCCCTCAAGCTCCAACTGATCCCCGAGCTCGACCTGAGATAACGGCTCCACGCCCGGAGCGAATCCGATCAGTCGAGTTACTTGCGGGAGTTCCGGTTGGCTCAGATCACTCATCACCCCTTCTCCTGGAAGTGAAAGATTCTGGTATGTCACACCGTCCTCTGCCACCGTGTCCTCAACGTACATGCCGTGGATGGTCACCTCGAACGTCACATACGCAGGGCTGGCGCTGACGATGTTGACGGTTGGGGGAGTCGGCCCGGCGCTGTCGAACGGGACCCAGACCGGCTCTGCACTTGCCGCGCCGAACGCGAGCATGAGGATCACGATGAGGGACCCCATAGTTCGTCTGCTCATGGATGCCTCCTTAGAGCATTCAGTCGTTGCATCCTCGCGCCTCGGGTGCCGGTGTCGTTCTTCGGCTCGGTGCCGCCGTGCTGGTTCAGAGCCGCGCACAAATGCACGCGGTCGAACCGGACAACCCACAAGGGATTATGCAACTTCTAGTGGCGGGGGTCAACGTTGGGTAAGTTCTTAAACTACGTATGTTACGTGAACATTCGCGCCTGACCTTCTCCTGGAGTAGTAAGAAAACGCTGTCAAGCCGCCGGGGTGATAGAAAGGCAACGCCGCCCGAGGGGGCGGAACGTTGTCCGGTTCCGGTCGGGCGGCCCTGTCTGCGTGCGGCCCCGCGCAGGCAGGGCGGCTATCTTACTTGAACTTCTTCTGCAGAGTCTGGACCCGGGCGAGCTCGACTTTGACGTCCTCGCCGCGATCCGCTTCGAGAACTTCAGTATCGACGAGCCCAAGCCGTAGCGCCCGCGCTGTCATTCCGACCGAGGCGCTCTGCGCCGAGTGGAGGAATCTCTCAGCGACCCAACGACAGCCGCCCGGCTCTCACCGGGCGGCTGCCTGATCACCAGGCTTCTAGTCCGTCACTCGACCCCTTGACTCCTCGAGTCCTCCTCTGTCTTCAATCCTCTACCTCTGCCTTCTGCATTCTGACCTCTGACTTCTGACTTCGGCCGTCCTGGCTCGACCCCTTGAATCCTCGACTCCTCGACCCCTTCTCGACTCTACTCCATCAGTACGACTTTTGCAGAGAATCTCTGTCCTTCTACTGCCAGCGTGCAGAAGTACACCCAGGCCGGCACGCTCCGGCCTCTTGCGTTCCTCTATCCCGGGTCAAGCGGCAAGCGCCCGGCGGCTGTGCTTCGCCTCTCAATGGCCTGCCGGCGATATCGGACTCGTGCGGCCACAATCAATCCCTGACATACTTAACATGTCTGCATGAATATGGAGTTAAGGTCCCTGACCGAGGGAGGCTCTGGAATCGCCAGTGCCGGATGCGAGCGAAATGAGTGGAGTCGTCCCACTGGCACTAATCTTCAGCAGATGAAAGCGAGGCAGTAACGCACGGCTTGACACCTAAGCCAGTAATGTCCCCGAAATTCCCCAGACGGCCGGCGCACCGGGTCCTCGGACTCAATCCCGGTTGAAAGTGCGCCGTGATCGAGTCTGTGGTTACGGAAACTCCCTTGCGAATGCAGTGACTCCAACACCGCCTCCCACGACTTGCGCTCGCCAAGGGCCTCGTCCGGGTCGGGCGAAACGGACAGAGCCGAACAAACTTGACAGGTGCTCACGCTTCGGTATCTTGTGACCGGCATGTGCGTCGTGGAGTCAGTTCTTCTCTCGCTCCTCTCTGATCTTGAGTCCGGCGCCCTGATCGTATCCCGGAGCCGGAACCGATGAAGCTGGAATCGGTGAAGGGCGCCCGGCGCATCGCAATCGCCGCCGGGCTGTTCTTGGTAGTCGCCGGGCTGGCCTTGGTGCTCAGCGGCCTTCTGGACAAGCTTCTGCTCTCCGCGGTCTCGCTGATGAAGGGAGGCGCGCCGGCCCCGCTCTGGCTCAACCGGATGCGCTTCAGTGCCACGTTTGCCCTAGTCTGCGGGGGTCTGCCCCTCACCCTCGGTTCCCTGGCGCCCGCGAGCTGGTTCTCGTCCGCGGCGCGAATCCTGAAGGAGCGCTACCTACTCGTGGGCGCGATAGCCGTCCTGGTCCTGTTGTGGCTGCCGCCGGTGCTGGTCGGACACAGCGTAACACTGGCCGGACACCGATACTGGTGGCTCGACGACGACGCAATGATCTCGATGCGGTATGCCCGGAATCTGGCGACCGGCGCAGGACTTGTCTGGAATCCGGGCGTGCGGGTCGAAGGCTACACCAACTTCCTGTGGACCCTGTTCATGGCCCTGGTTCACCTCTTCCCCATCCCGGCCGCGAAGACCTCCCTGGTCGTGATGCTGGCCAACCTGGTTCTGGCCGCGGCGACGGTGCCGGTGATCGCCCGGCTCGTGCGCCTGCTGGGCGGCGGCGCGCTTGCGACCGCCGCGTCGCTCGCCGGCTACGTGCTCTGCCAGGACACGATGTACTGGGCCACGTCGGGCTCCGAGAGCACCCTGCTCACGCTCCTGTTCCTGTGGGCCGCGTATCGAATCCTGCGCGAATCGCAACTGGACCGGCCCCGGCCGGCGACCTACCTGCTCATCGCGATCATGTCGCTGGTCCGGGCCGACGCCGTCTTTCTCTGCTGTCTGTTGGGCACGCTCGCCCTGGTTCTCACCCGGAATCGGCGGCCGGTGCTCCTCTATTTCGGCCTGTCGCTCCTGCTGCCCGTGGTCCACGAGCTGTTCCGACTCCACTACTACCACGCGCTCCTGCCCAACACCGCCTACCTGAAGACCGCGCATTGGCCTGGCCGGACCCAGGCCGGCCTGCTCTACGTCCGCCAATTCATCGCCCACTATCCCTTCGTGATCGTGCTGGCCATAGCCGGCGCGTTCGGCCGGTCCCGGTGGGCGCTGCGCGCATTCGTGGCCGTGTTTCTCGTCTATGCGGCCTATATCGCCTACCTGGGCGGCGACACCTTGTACCATTTCCGCTTCTTCGTGCCGGTTCTGCCTCTGGTCATGGTGCTGGCGTTCGCGGGCATCCAGCGCCTGCACCCGGCGGTGCGGCTGACGCTCGTCGTCCTCGGCCTCGCGAGCACGCCGCTCATCGCCTTCAACTACACCGACTACCTGAGATACAACCAGGAAGACGCCGACTACGTCCGAATCGGTCTGCTGCTCAAGCAGAACACGCGGGTTACGGCCCGGGTCGCTGACTTCCAGGCAGGCACGACCTTCTACTACTCCGAGCGGTACGGCATCGATTTCCTGGGCAAGTCGGATTCCCACATCGCACATATGCCGGTCGTGTCCAGCGGCCGGAAGCCCGGCCTCAACAAGTTCGATTTCGACTATTCGCTGGGTGTACTCAAGCCGGATCTGGTGATCGCCAACTTCAAGCTGCCGGTCACTGAAGACTCGATGCGCAGGGCGTCGGTCGGCGACTGGGCCTATCACGGGCAGCTCTACTTCAACTCCATATTCCGCGAGCACTACCTACCCAACCCAGTCGCGTGCGAGACCCGGCGCACGATCTTCGCCGCCGACTGGTCGCCTGAGCGGGACCGGATAAACGACTGGAAGGACCTGTCGGCCGAAACCCAAGGTCCATAGTCGCAACTAGAGTACGTCGCCCCGCCCTTCAGGGCGGGCGTATTCCCCATGAGCGCTTCGGGCGGAAGAGCTTCGGGGACACAGTGTTCGTTGTGCCCGTCCATGCCCGGCGTCTCCCCCGCCATCAGCGCAAGCCGTGAGCCGTAGACCGTAAGCCGTACACCGTAGACCGTAGTCCGTCTCGGCTCGCCCTCCTCGGTTCCCTGTCAGACTGCCGGCGGGATAGAAAGACAACGCCGCCCGTGGAGGCGGAGCGTTGTCCGGTTCCGGTCGGGCGGTGCGTTCGACGACCGAAGTTGCCCGGTCCGGCAGACCACTGACGGCGGCCCCCACGCCAACACGCACCTCATACTGCAGCGACAATGGAGCAAACTCTGAATCCCGGGCCGCCTTGCGCCGTCGACTATTTGCTGGTCGCGAGCTGGACCGACACCGAGAGTTCCGGGTTCTCGGTCGTCGCGCCGCCCGGGCCGTGGCCGCCACCGTGCATGCCGCCACCGGACCTGCCTCCGCCAAATCCGCCCGGCCCGCCACGGCCGCCACCTTCCGTTCCGCCTCCGCCTCCTCCGCCCCATCCGGACGGACGCCCGGACCCCCTCTGGTCCCGGAATGCGGCGCGTTCTTCCGCGCTCAGCCCCGCGCTGACCGCGACCTGTACCCGTTCTCCGGCCCGGGCATGCACGGCATAGAAACCGGCAAGACCCGTGTCGGCCAGCGGGACGCTGAATTCGTACACGCACATGCCGTTGTCGTCCTTAAACCCGGCGGCCGGGCCCTGGCTGCCGTCTGCCGACAGGTCGGTCTCAGATTTGTCGGGCAGGGTTACGAGCAGCTTGCCCTGCCACTCGGCCCGCATGTGCTCCATCCTCGGCGGCATCCCGTTGAAGCCGGACCCGGAATCGGGCCGGGCTCCCGCCTGATCGTCCGTCCGCTGACGTTCCGGACCTTGAGGCAGGCGGTAGCTGGTGGTCTGCCGGTGCGAGTTAGTCACGCGCACGGTCAGGCCGCCCATCGCGGCCGACCGCGCCCAGTGTTCGTCATTGGCCCGGAACTTGGCCATGACGTAGACCTGCCGGGCGTCGTTGACCACGGTCATCTGCAGGCCGTCTTTCATCTGGTACGCGGCCTGCTGTCCGGTCCAGTCCGAAGGGTCGCCGTCGGCAGTCAGCGTGCCCGGGGCCCAGCCGCTGGCCAACTGCGCGGTCGCGGCGCAACCAATAAGAAGTGCGGCCCCGGCTGCTGTCAGCAACGCCAGGGCGGCACTCCCGATCAATGTCTGAGGCTCACATTCCATGCAGTCTTAGACACACCTGCCGCCATGTCCCTGTGCCCAACGCGGCCGGTGACCCGCAGCCTGAATCCGTCGCACCGCTGCCGACTTGACTTTGAGGCCGGGGCTGGTAAGCTGGCTCGACTGCATGGCCTTCTACTACGCAACGGCAAGCGCCTCCGATGCCCGCGTCATCATCGTCGGGATGCCGCTTGACCGCACGAGTTCCTTCATCCCCGGCGCGCGATTCGGCCCGGACGTGATCCGCGCGGCCGCGGACAACATCGAGTCTTTCAGCCCCTATCAGAAGCGTGACATCTCAGGCATCAAGGTCCACGACGCGGGCAATCTCGCGTTCGCGTTCCCGACCGCGACCGCTCCGCTGGAGCTTATCGCCGCTGCGACCGGCGAGAGCGTCGCCCGTGGCGCAAAACAGCTTGCCCTCGGCGGCGAGCATACCATTACGCCGCCAATCGTGGCCGAACTGGCAAAGGGCTTTCCCGACCTGTGTGTGATCCAGTACGACGCACACTCTGACCTGCGCCAGGATTTCCTGGGTGAGCAGGTCTGCCACGCGACCGCGATGGCGCGCGTGCTGGACACGATTCCGCGCGACCGGCTGTTCCAGCTCGGCATCCGCTCTTTCTCACAGGCCTCGGAGATGTCCGAGCCGAACCTGTTCCCGTTTGAGGTGCTTGCGCCGGTCGAGCGGGTCCGGGCCGCAATCGGTACGCGGCCGGTCTACGTGACGCTGGACATCGACGTGCTTGACCCAGGCGTGATGCCTGACGTGCAAACGCCCCAGCCGGGCGGATGTTCATACCGGGACCTTGCGCTGTCTTTGGCCGGGCTCGCCGGACTTGCGGTTGTCGGCTGTGACTTGGTCGAGGTCTGCCCGAGGACGATGCAGCCGTCAGCCGGGGCCGCCGCTGCAGCCGAGCTCGCAAGAGAACTCTGCCTGCTACTCACCCACACCGCATAGTCGGAGAATAGTGAATAGTAAATAGAGAATTGTGAAACTCGAATCCGCCTTTCACTATTCACCATTCTCAATTCACTATTCCGCTGTGTCTTGCGGTTCTCTTTCCGCACAACCGTCCAATGAGGAGGTAACCAACCATGTGTTGTCGTGCTTGCTCTGGCTACGAGCTTTGCCGGGCCAAGGGCAAACTGTCCGAAGACTGCTGCTCGCAGTGTCGCTATTTCGATTCGTGCATGGAAGAACCGGCACAGGAGAAAACCAAGCATAAGGCCGCGCCCTATCACCGGGCCGCCCGGCCGTAGCCCAACCAGCGAACCAGTTCGCAGTTAGGAGTTAGGAGTCAGGAGACGGTCCGACTGCTACCTGCTACCTGCTAACTCCTAAGGACTGACCAGGGCAACGCGCTCGACGCGCACCCCGCGCGGGGAGTTCACCACGAGCAGGTAGAGCCCGCTCGCCTTGTTCTGTGGCCGCCAGACCGCCTGGTGCCGCGCCGCCTCGACCCGCAGTTCGGCAACCGGCCGGCCATCGATCGTTCGCACTCCCACACTGGTCGCATCGTACGGCAACCCATCGATCACGACGCCGCTATGCACCCCGAGAATGCACGGGTTCGGATAGACCCGCAGATGGTTCGCGGTGGTCTCCGGCGCCACGGAGTAATTGTATACGGACAGGCCGCGTTGCGTCCCGATCAAGGCGAGCCCGAGGTCGTCGCTCAGCGCCATCGCCGAGTAGAACCCGACAAACCCCTGGAGGTTCGCGATGAGGCCGCTGTTCTGGGGCGTGAAGCTGGTCCAGTTCCGGGCAACCTGGTCGTAGATTGAGAGCCCGGCCTCGGTCAAGAGCCACACGCGGTCCGATGCGTCGACGCGGACTCGGTAGACGTTGTTCGCGAGGATGCCGCTGTTGGCGGTGGTGAAGACCTGGAACGAAGAACCGTTCCACGTCGCCGCGCCCTGCGGGGTCGCAACCCAGACGCGGTCCTGTCCGTCAACCGCCACCGACCTGACTTCAGCCGACGGCAACCCGCCGGAAAGCACGGCATAGGAATCGTCGGACCGGTCGTGCAGGGTCCCGCCGTAGTCAATCATCACCAGCCCGACGGTCAGGCCCAACCAGGCCCGGCCGCGCGAGTCGAACGCAAACTCGTAGAGCCCGCCCGGCGGCGGCGCCAGGCCCGCGACCTCGAACACGGTCTGCTGAAGAACGGAGTCCACCGCGACTACGGTCCCACCGCCGTTGAAAACCCACTTGGTGTCATACTGGTCGATGCCAAATGCGTCAATGATGTTCCAACTGGACAGGTCGCCCCATTGCACCTTCTGCCACGAGCCATCCGAGGGGTCGTACGCGGCCAGCCCGCCGTTGCCGGAGAAGTGCGCGAGCCAGATCCGGTTCTTGGAATCAACCCGCACCTGGACTGGTACGGGTAGCACGCTCCACATCACCGAAACCTGCCCTACCGAATCCACCAATGATATGGCGGAACCGTAGTGGCACAGGTAGATGTCGCCGGTCGAGCGGATAGCGCAGTCGGAAACCGCTGCGGACCAGATGCAGTTGCTGTAATACGAGCTCCATGACTGGCCCGAGAAAGCATAGCGCAAACCTGACCCGTAGAGTTCGTTGCCTCCACAACCGACCCAAAGTGCGTCGGCAAAGTGCAAAACCCGCGTGTCCTCATTGAGAATCACCGAGAATCGGGATGAATCGGCTCCGTCGCCCTCGTACAGCCCGGCTTGCGTCGCCAGGTAGATTCTCGGCCCGGACACGACCAGTTGGTACACCTCAGTCGGCTCGCCAAAGCCGACGACCTTCCTGAACCCCGTGCTCTCTCTTATCGCCAGCCCTCGCTCGGTAGCGAGCAACAGGCTGTCGTGCCACAGCGCGACGGCCCGCACCGAGTCGCCGAACGGCTGACGATAAGGCGTCCAGGACGTGAATCCGCGGTCAACCGCCACAACACCGCGATTGGTGCCCACCCAGTATTCGCTCAAGGCCGCGACGCAGAGTATCTGGTCGCTCAGCAACTCCGGCACCCGGGCCATGGTGAACCGGACGATGCTGTCGTCATCGAAGTCGAGGAACGTGCCGCGTGTCTCAATCACGTATAAGCCCTGGTCCGAACCGCAGAGCAGCCGGTCCCCATCCCATATCATGGTCCTGATCCGCAGGGCAAGGTCGTTAGGCCGGTACTGCCGGACCAGGCCGCTGTCCGGCTCAATCACGGCCATGCCGCCGCCATCGGTCCCGACCCAGAGGTCGCCGGCCGCATCCCGGCCGATACACAGGCACCGGTTCGTCGGCAACCCATCCGAATTCACGAACGTCCGGCGCAGCAGGGGCTCGGGCAGGATGTCGAGCGCGACGACGCCGCCGTTGGTCGCAAGATACATGACCGAATCGGTACCGACCATACCTCTGATGAAGTTCGTGTTGGTATAGGACTGCCAGGCACCGGTGCTGCCGGTCGCGAGGAGAAGGAGGAGTAGTCCTGTCATTTTCTACTACACGATACTACCGGGCAAAGGGGCAAGTGGCAATGGCGAAGTTCGGTCCCGAATCCCGAGAGAGGAACTCACCACCAAGGCACCAAGACACAAAGCCGGGCCTGACTGAAATGCTCCCTGCAGGCCCAGCGTCCCGGCGTTTGTCTCTCCGGGTCCGTCCTTCGCCATTTTCCCCCTTCCCCTTCACTTTGGCCTTTGTCCTTTCCACTTTCCACTTGTCCTTCAGTATGCCCCGCGGCCGCTCACTACGGCCCGCAGGGTCCGCAGGGCGATTGAGAAGTCCATCCACAGTGACCAGTTGCGGATGTAGTATTCGTCGAGAGTGAGCCGCTCCTTGAACGGCAGCGAGGTCCGGCCCGACACCTGCCACAGCCCGGTCATGCCCGGCCGCACGCGCACGATGGTATCGAGCGACTCGCCGATCCGGTCCGATTCTACCGGCAGATATGGTCGCGGCCCGACCAACGCCATTTCACCCCGCAGGACGTTCCAGAGCTGCGGCAACTCGTCGAGACTGAAACGCCTGAGCAACCGGCCGATAGGGGTAACCCGCGGGTCATCGGTGATGCGGGCGTACTTGAGCCATTCCGCCCGCACCTGCTCGTCATTGGCCAGCATGTCGGCCAGCCGCTGCTCCGCGTCGCAATACATCGTCCTGAATTTCAGGCAGTCGAACAGCCGCCGGTCTCGTCCAATCCGCTTCTGACGGAAGAAAACAGGCCCCTTCGAGGAGACCTTGACCAGCAGTGCCAGCAGCAGGAACAAAGGCGCGAGCAGGACGAGCAGCGGCACGGTGCCGACCAACTCCAGCACCGACTTGGTGAACGTGTTCAGAGGCCGAAGCAGGCTGTACCGGTACTTCATCACGAGAATGCTGCCCACTTGTTCGACCTCCGCGGCCGTGCTTTGCAGCAACGCCGCGGTCGGGATAACGAGCGTCTCCGCGAACCTGCGCTCGGCGAACTTGAACACGACCCGCATCTCCTCCGGCGTAAATGAATCCGATACCACGACCAGCGCCGCGTCGAGCGATGTCACCTCGGCCAACACGCTCTCCAGCGCCCCGCTGCCGGCGTCATGCGGTATCTGCCGGCCCGCGACATAGCCGAGGGCCCGGTGCCGGGTCAGCTCCGTGCAGAACTGCTCGGCTGCCGGACCGCCGCCCAGGATGACCAGTTGCTGCCGACCCAGCCTGACCGCTGCCAGAATCCACTTGAGTAGGGCACGAGTAGCCGGCGCGATGACCATGCTGAACGCGAGCGCGAGCAGCACCGCCACGCGCGACACAATCCAGATCCGCCAGAGGAAGAGGAGTATCATGACCGCGGCGGTCGCAATGATGACGCCACGTACATAGCGGCGGGTTTCTTCCCAGGCCACCAGCCGCTTCGTGTACAGCCCTTCGTAGGCGAAGACGAACGGATAGACGGCCAGCACGAAAGCCTTCTCGGTCAGCATGTTAATCTGCAGGCCCGGCGGAAACGCGTACGGCACGCCGGTCTGGAACCAGTTGCGCACGAGGTAGCCAAGCGCGTAGCTGGCGAACACGGCCGCGGCATCGCCGAGAACGAGCACGACCGTGGCGACGAACCGCTGGGACCGGCTCATGCTTGACGCGCCCCGGTCTGCCAGGAATACTCGAACTCTCGCAGCCCCACGAGCCAGCCCGCCTCGGAGAGAAACAGGTATGCGGCGAACGCCACTCGCAAAACCAGCCGGGCCAGCCCGCCTCGACCCAGGCAGAAATAACGCATCAGGGCTTTCAGGCGCTGATAGTCGCCGAATTGCTGGAACCGACGCCTGACCCCGCCGTAGAAGTGCTCGACGGTCACGCGCGGGTCGAGATACACCTTCCAGCCCGACTGGCCCAGCCGACGGCAGATGTCCATGTCTTCAGCGTACATGAAGAACCCCTCGTCGAACCCGGCAATACGGTCGATTGCGTCTCGTCGAAAGACCACGAGCGTCCCGATAACCGCCTCAACCGAGACCGGTTCCGTCGCAAGGTGGGCTTCGGCATACTGGAAGTCGCGCGCCGGTGCGTAGCGTGGAAAGATGCGCGCTAGCGGCGAACGCCGGCCCGCGAGAACGTAGCGCAGGCGCGGAAGGCGCCGCGCCGACGGCTGCGGCGAACCGTCCGGATAATGGAGTTGCGGCGAAACGGCGCCCGCCTCCGGGTGTTCGTCCATGAACCGGACCAGTCCGGTCATCGCCGGCGTCGAGAAAACGAGGTCGGGATTGGCCACCGCCACGTACCGGCCGCGGGCGTGCCTGTATCCCCGGTTGAACGCGGCACCGTAGCCGGCGTTGCGCCCAAGCAGCAGGAGTCTCGCCCCGTGCCGGCGACAGACCGACGCGACCTCGGCCCGGTCCCGCGACGCGTTGTCTACGACTAGAGTCTCGATTGCCATGCTCGGCTCCGCATCATGGAGCGAGGAAAGCGCGCGGTCCAGCAGCCGTGCCGAATTGTAGTTGATGAACACGATGGTCAGTTCCAGAGGCATCAAGGACAGTCTATGGCTGCGGCCCTCCTCTTCAAGACCTAGCTTGCCAGTTGCCGGACGAGCTCCCCATCGCGACGCCGGATGTCGATCACGACCGTGGGCCGGCCCAGCACGTGCGAGGCACAGGCCATACACGGATCATAGGCGCGGAAGAACATCTCGACCATGTTCAGTAACCCATCGCTGACCTTGCCTTTGTGAATTAACTCCTTAGCGGCCTCGCGCACCGACATACATATCGGGCCGTTGTTGTTCGTGGTTGCGACAATCAGGTTCACGCTTTCAATCATCCGGTCTTCGGTCAACCGGTAGTGGTGAAAGAGAGTCCCGCGGGCCGCCTCGACCACACCGACACCCTCCGGTTTCATGTCGAACTTCATGTTCCGGATGTCGGTGCCGGTTATGCCCGGGTCGGTCGCGAGTTCCAGCGCCCGTTCCGCGGCGTAGAGCAGCTCGACGAGCCTTGCCCAATGGTACGCCAGTGTGGAGTTGACCGGCTTGGCGCCGAACGTAGCGAACAGCTTGCGATACGCGGCGTCGGCCCCGGGCGTTGCCATCCCGTCGGCGGCGTTGAGCCTGCCCAAAGGTCCGACCCGGTACAAACCCGAATCCGGGCCGTCAACCAGGCCCTTGTACCCGATTGCTTTCAGGTACGTTGCCTTAACGTAGCTCCAGTCGAGCACGTGCTCGGCGATGTAGTCCAGGTAGTCACTGCCATTGAACCGGGCAAACTCCTTGCCCTGCTGGTCGGTGACCCGGACCGGGCCGTCGTAGAAGCTTACCCGGTTCTGCTCGTCCACCATGCCCATGTTGTACACCGCGAGACCCAGTTTCGGGTTCTGTATCAGTGCCATGTACGCGGGGTTCTTCAGCACGACGTCCTCGAACAACTGCAGGGTGAACTTGGCGAAGTCTACGCACGACCGCGCCATCGTCTCAATCTCTTTGCGGCCTTCTTCCGACAGTGCCTTCGTCTGCCCGCCGGGAACGCCGCTCACCGGGTGGGTCGGCTTGCCGCCGAGAATCTCGGTAATCCGCTGGCCATAAGCCCGGTGCTTGATGACCTCCCTCGCCGTCTCCATCCCGACCTTCTCGATGACGCCGAGAATGTTTCGCTTCTCCTTCGGCGCGTCCGGCCCGACCACGAAGTCCGGCCCGCCCAGGAAATAGAAGTGCAGGATGTGGTCGTAGATGATGTAGCCGTGGTATATCAACTCGCGAAGCTTGCGCGCGGTCTCGGTCGGTTGAACCCCGAAGGCCGCGTCAAGCGCCTTGGTTGCGGCGTAGTGGTGGGCGACCGGACAAACCCCGCAGATTCGGCTGGTAAGCTGGGGCATGTCCTCGGCCTTCCGACCGACGCAGAACTGCTCGAACCCGCGCAGCTCCGGCACCTGCAGATAGGCGTTCTCGACCTCGCCCTTGTCGTCGAGGAAAATCTCAATCTTGCCGTGTCCCTCGAGCCGCGTAATCGGGTCAATCGTAATCCGCGTGCTCACTTCTGCCTCCGGTTGCTGATGGTCGCATCGGCCAGGCCGTACATGTAGAACGTGCCGACCGGGTCTTTGACTTTCGCCAGCAGCTTCTCGGTCTCCGGCCCGGTAATGTCCTTCTCATCATCCACTCTCAGCACTGACGCCAGCGCGGAGATCATCTTGCCACCCTGGTCCCCGACCTCCGGCGTCGGGCCCATGCAGCCGGTGCACGGCCAGTTGCCGTTGATACACCGCTGGCCGCAGCCGCCGCGCGTAACCGGTCCCATGCACACGATGCCCTGCTCCAGGAAGCAGACACCCGGGTCTGCCTGGATTTCCCAGACGCGCTTGACGTCCGGCATCTTCTTGGCCGCGTTCTTGTTTCGGTCGCACTCGTCGCACAAGGCCTTGGCCGGACCCAGCACCGCACCCTTAGCCGGCAGGTTGCCCTCGAAGATCGCCGTCATGGCGTCGAGAATCCTCGGCACCGCGGGCGGGCATCCCGGCAGGTAGTAGTCGACATCGACCACCCGGTTCAGGGGCGACACCCGGTCATAGAACTCGGGCAGCGACACTTCGCCCTCCGGGACTTTGCCCTTCACGAGCGGCCTCGTGCCGTCCGGGTTGACGACCGACGGTTCCTCGGTGTAGACGTGCTTGAGTATCTGCTCGCGGCCGAACAGGTTGGCAAGCCCCGGGATGCAGCCGTGATGGGCACACGAACCGAAAGCAACCAGCACCTTCGACTTCTTCCGCAGCAGGTGGGCCAGCTCCTCCTGCTCCGAGTTCCGTATCGAGCCGTTGAAGAAGCAGACGTCCATGAACCGGTCCGGCATTGCCTTCACGTCCGCGTACTTCGTGTCCATCGCAACGGGCCAGAACAGGATGTCGGCCCGCTCGAGCACGTCCAGGATTTTCTCATTAGTGTCGAGCACGGCGATCTCGCAGCCTCCGCACGAGGCTGCCCAGTAGAAACCGAACTTCAGTTTATCTGGCAAATGAATCCTCCGAGGTAACTCAGGGCGAAGAGCATAGACGAAACACCCCCCAAGTCAAGCGCCCTCGCCCTCGCTTCTCCTCGTTTTCCCGGCCAGCACGGTCGCCGCTGCGAGGTAGAGAAACGGCATCGCCGGCACTCGGAATCGACCGTCGGTGAACGGCAGGGCAGCTACCACGAAGTATAACCCAATGACGAGTAGCATCAGCTTCTCTGCCCGCCACCGCCTGAATGCCAGTGAAACCAGCGCCAGTAGAAAGGCCCCGATTGCGGTCAGCAGTTCGAACCCGGCCAGGAGCCATATCGCGAGCCTTACGCCAGTGGAACCATAGTCCCGGTTCAGCAGCACGCTCCCCTGGGTCCCCGGCACCTTGGCATGAAGCATCCTCAGCACGAGGTCGTCCGACTTGATACCGGCAATGACCTTTGGCACGCCACGCAGGCATATCCAGGCGTAGCGGAGCGGGTCGTGGAGGATGATACTTGTCGCCTTGCGCGTCATCAGGTCGGCGAGCTCCAACGGGTTGTCCGTGGCGAGTCTCGCGGTGAAGTCGTGCGCGAGTTCTATCCTCGCGCTGTCCTGCGAGACGTGCTGCTCACCGCCTAGCACCGAGGCCGCGTTGGCATAGAGCAGGTTGTACCCGCCGTTCGAGGTGAGGCTGAACCGGTGAAAGTGATAGTAGTTCCGCGCCGCCCAGATTCCGGGCAGCAGCGAGAACGCAACCAGCATCAAGACCAACCCGCGCCAGTTCCTCCTCGCAGCCAGCGCGATTCCGAACGGCACGAACGCAAGCAGGGCAACCGGCCTCACGAGCACCGCGAACCCCAGCACCAGCCCGGCCGCAGCCACACTCAACGCCCGGCTCGGCGTCCCCGCTCTCCCTTTGCCATTTCCCCTTTCCCATTCGCGCCTCGGTATGCCCGTTCTCCCTTCGCCATTTCCCCTTTCCCCTTCGCGCTTGGCGTCCTTGGCGGTTTCCCTTCCGCTCCTCACTTCGCCATTTCCCCTTTCCCATTCCTTCTTGGCGTTCTTGGCGTCCTTGGCGGTTTCCCTTCCACTCCTCACTTTGCCATTTCCCCTTTCCCCTTCTCCCCTTGGCCATCCCCAGACCAGCGCCGCCGCTAATACTACCGTGAACGCAAACAGCACCTCGGACATGACCATGCCCGACGAGAAGATGCTCGGGATGTCAACCGCAAGCAGTGCTGCACCCAAGAGCCCGACCCGCGAGTTGAACAGCCGGAGTCCGACCAGACCGGTGAGGAACACTGTGAGCCCGGCCAGCAGCGCCTGCACAATGACAATCGCAGTCACGTTACCGTTAAGGAAAGCAAGCAGCAACGGGTAGCCCGGAGTCCGAAACGTATTCGGAATCCCCGTTCCCACTTTGCCGTTTCCCCCTTCCCCTTTGCTCCTCAGATTGCCATTTCCCCTTGAGACTTCTCCCCTTGTGCTCAGCCCTTCGCCATTTCCCCTTTCCCCTTCGCTTCCGGGCTCCTCGCTCCAGCTATACGATTGCCGGTGCCTGATGCCCGCGCCGAGCAACAGATACTGCTCCGAATCACCCAGCTCTATCTCCCCTCGCTTCAAGTAGGTTGCTTCCGTCTCAGGCTTCACCGGGTCAGCCGCAACGTAGCTGTGCCCCTTGAACGACGCGGAAACCGCCAGCCTGATGACGACTGCCGCCACGGCGATGGCCAGTAGCGCTCGGAACTCGCTCTTAGACACGCACTACTTGTAGCCTGCCCGCGCCGACTGTCAAGCTAAACCGCGCCGGTGCAAGACCAGCGCGGGCGGAGTCCGGCAGCTTAACTCCGCCCGCAGTTCGCTTCCGGTCGCGGCTGTCAGCCGGTCTCGTCCCAGGGGTTTGCCGGTGCAAGCCTTTGCCATTTCCACTTTGGACTTGTGACTTGCGCCCTCGCCATGCATCCTGACCCGGAATACGTTCCGCATGATAAGGATTCTTATCAAGCGTGTTGTCTCAGTTCCTTGTGTAAGTCCTGAACTATGAATTCACTGTCCCCTACTGCCTGGAAGTGACACCCCCGTCGGGGGGAGGCTCTCCCCAAGCCTTTGGCAGGCTCTTTGGCAAAGCCTCTGCCAAGGCCTTGGGCAAGCCCTCCGGCAAAGCCTCTGCCAAGCTCTTTGGTCAGGCCTCTGGCAAGGTCTTTGCCCCGCTCTTCGGCAAGGTCTCTCGTAAGGCCTCTGCCGAGGTCTCTGGTAATGTCTTTCCTCAGCTCCTTGGCAGAGTCTCTGGCAAGGTCTCTCCCAAGCTCATTGGCAAGCTCTTCGACAAGGCCTCTGGCAAAGCCTCTCCCAAGGCCTTTGGCAAGTCCTTGGGCAATGGCTCTGCCAAGCTCTTTCCTCCGTTCTTTGGCAGTACCTTTGCCCGGTTCCGATACCCGCCCGGCCAGCCGGCCGTCGATCACCGGCGACATTCGATTTGACACCACCCTCATTCGGGGTAATCCTGACCGCCGATGCACAGTGGATTCAGCCCAGCCTTGACAGAGGCTGGAAATATAGGAAGTGTGCCAAATCTGACCCGGGCTCCAGTTCACTTTCCAGCATGATTGCTCCTTTCATTCGGTCTCAATAAGCAATCTGCACTTTGGCCCCGAAATAATGCACCTTCCTTCGTCCGGCGCGGGACATGAATGAATTGTCCTCAATTCGTATCGTGTCCCAAGCCGGATTACAGCGCTGTGTCTCGTTAAGTGCCGGAACCTCAGCAACCTACAATCCGCAATCGTCAATCTACAATGCGGAGGGGCCCCGACAGGGGGAGTGGTTCTGACCGTGACTCTAAGACCAAATCTAACCGAGACTCTGACCGAGACTCTATCGTAGGCTCTGTCCGGGACTCTGACCGAGACTCTGTCCTAGACTCTAAGATAGAATCTGTCCGAGACTCTGTCCTAGACTCTGAGATAGAATCTGTCATAACCTGTTTTCCTCCCGCCTCGCGACCTCCGAGATACGCAGCCGAGTACCCTCTATCGGGACCTTTGCCCAAACCGGCGAATGGCGCAATTGGGCAGCTTGACTCCGGCCGAAACCAGACCTATCCCAGTGCCTGTGGATGTCGGATTCAGCCCGGCCTTGACGGGCACATAATTGAATACTATATCCCCGAAATTACTCCCCGGAATTACTCGGAATTACCTCGTTGACATCCACACTCGCCGTGCTATCATCACCACGATGCAGACCGAATCTGCAGCCTTGACGGAAGCGCGATGGGCAATGTGTCTCCGAATCCCACAGGAGGTGTGATTTGACGACGTCTCAACGTCCCCTCGGATCGGCTGCCGTGTTGGCGCTAGCCATGTTCCTAGTCTTGACGGGTCCTAGCTGTAAGAAGAATCATCCACCGCAAAAGCCGACGATTGCCGGGCCGACAAGTGGTCGGCCTGGAGATACGCTGGCCTTCACGGTTGAAACGATAGACCCGGATGATGACATCGTATCTTACCTGTTCTCCTGGGGTGATACCGCGAGCGCCGAATGGACATCGGGGTACCCTAGCGGGCAAAACGTCACGCGGTCAAAGGTCTACATGGACTCCGGCGATTACGTGCTCAAGGTCAAAGCGCGTGACGTCCACGAACTGGAATCAGACTGGTCTGAGCCGTTTCAGGTCCTCGTCACTGAAGTGATGTCCCCTCCGTCGTTCGTAGGCGGACCGGATACGGCTTGGGCTGGGCAGGCAAGCACGTACCGACTGGCTATTGCTCTGGCCCCGGGCTACGTCCGCTACGTGGTCGACTGGGCCGACGGCACCGTCGACACGACCGCCGCGGCATTCGCGCCGGCCGATACGACAGCCGTCGTCCACGTCTGGAACGCGGGCGGCGCGTTTGACATCAAAGCCAAGGCCTTTCTCGCGGATCAGCCGGGCGAAGGTTCGGACTGGTCGCCGCCCAAGTCGGTGGCAGTCATCGTCAACAGTCCGCCGGTGGTGGACTCCGTGCAGGCTCCGCCGGCCGCAGTCAAGAACGTCGAGGCGTTCTTCACTATTTGGGGCAGCGACCCGGACGGCGACAGCCTTCGGGTACTGGTAAACTGGGGCAGCAGCACGACGGACACCGGCTACTTCCTGAACCCGTGCAACATCGAAGTCGGCCACGTCTTCACCCAGACAGAGACCGCCATGGTGATTGTCGAGACCCAAGACTGGAAGGGCACGAAATCTGCGCCGGACACGGTCTATGTGCCGGTCGTCACTGCCGGTGAGGTCGTCTGGTACTGGTGGAGCAACGACCCCGAGAACCATGAAAAACCGCTGACGACTTCCGTCATCGTGGCCAATGACGGCACGGACGAGGTCGTGCTCGGCAGTTGCGAAGGTGACTACCACTTCTACTCCATCCGCGCCAGCAACGGCCACAGCAAGAAGAGCGTGACCACCAAGGAGAACGAAGCCTCATTCACCGGCCACCCGGGCCTCGCGAACGGGCACATCATCGTCGGCAGCGACGAAGGCGAGCTCTACGCCTTGTCGCTGGTCAACAGCCTGCACGTAGACTGGCAGTTCCCGGACAGCGCAGCGGAGCGTGGGACGTACATCGAGTGGGGTGCACCGGCGTTCAACGGCTACAGCTTCTACATCGGCCATGACGACGACAGCATTTTCAAGTTCACGGACAACGGCGTCGCGGGCACCCGGGTTGCCGGGTACGGCCTCCGCGCCTCGGTGGTTGACGCGCCGATAGTCGACGCGACGGGCAACGTCATCTTCGGCACGGACTCGGCCTACTTGTACAAGATGGAGGGCAACCTGAGCTCGGTAATCTGGCGCGTCCGGTTGCTGGGCTTCGGCGAGGTCTACGGACCGATACTCGGCAGCGACGGCACGATTTACTGCGCCTCGGATTCCTCCCGTCTGTACGCGATTGACCCAACGGACGGCAGCGTGAAAACAGGCTGGCCGGTGACCCTGAATGGCGACGTGTCCCGGCCGGCCCTTGGCCAGTCGGCGCTCTTCGTCGCCAGCGGCTTCGGCAAGGCCTATTCCATCAATCCTGCGACCGGCACCATCAACTGGGAAAGAGCGCTCACCGAGACCGACGGGTTCTATACCACCCCCGTCGTTGCGGCCAACGGCTACGTCTATTTCCAGAGCGACGCCGACCAGCTCTACTGCGTGAATCAGGCCGACGGCACGGTCATCTGGACCTGCAACTGCCCGAACTACCTGCCCCGCACCGGTGGCGGCCGCCCGCACCGGCCGCGAAAGACGCAGTTGGTCTGGTACAGCCCGAACCCGTCCATCACGTCCACCGGTGACATCATCGTTGTCGGCGCGGACGCCTGCTACTGCGTAGACGGCCATGCAGGCCCGCTCGACCCGGCTGCTGCCTGGCCCAAGTGGCAGAAGAATCTCTACAACTCCGGCAAGTAGCAGAGCACTTCTGGACCGCTGCGGGCCCTCTTTCGAGGGCCCGCAGGCGTATGTGAGCAGACCACTTACGAGCTAGGGAAATGAGGAACAGTCACTGCTTGGACTGCCGGGGACGGCAACCGTTTTCGCTTCACCCGAATCCCGCGTCCGCTGAGACGAACTCCTGAGCCGCCGCCTTGACTACCGCGCCCGATTCTGCATAATGGCCTCATGCCAAAGACCAACCGCTGGCATCCAGTCATGCTGCCGGACGACTACCTGCGGAAGATGAAGCAGGACCTCAGCGAGGTCAAGGCTCAGGTCGAGGCTGAGACCCGTCATAAACCCGTTCTGGACGACCCCCCGCCGCCCGACGACGACCCGCCGCCTTGACATCAAGGCCGGCAGAAGTAGTATTCGCCTGATGGTGGAACCCGAATCCCGTCCGGCCTTGGCGGACATGGAGTTAAGTAATGTGTCCCCGAAATCCCCTCACGAAAGTAGCATACGTCTGATGGCAAGCTCTGAACCGCGCCGGCGGAACGAAGTCCGGCCTGACTGGGTGAGATAATCACGGTGTCACCGGAATCACCGACCGACCTAACGCACGTCCGGGCCGTTCTGTTCGACCTGTTCCACACTTTGGTTTCGCTTGAGGTGTCGCAGCCGCCCGGCCCCAGCGTGTCGGCGATACTCGACGTTGACCGGGATACGTGGTGGCGAGCTTGGACCGACAATTCAGATGACTATGTGCTGGGTCGGACCGTGTTGGAAGGTACGCTCCCGGCCCGGGCCCGCGTCGCCAACCCGGCCGTCACCGATGAACAAGTCCGGCAGGCCCTGCTGGCCCGGCCCGCCCGGTTCCGCCACGCCATCACCCACGTCGAGCCGGAGACCATCGCCGGCCTGGCTCAACTTCGGACGATGAACCGGCGGCTCGGATTGGTCAGTAACTGCGGCAGGGACGAAATCGCGGCCTGGCCCGACTCACCGCTCGCCCCCTGCTTTGATACTGCTGTCTTTTCCTGTGACGTCGGCCTCGCCAAGCCCGACCCGGCCATCTACCGCCTTGCCGCGACGCGCCTCGGGGTCGAGCCGGCCGAGTGCCTCTTCGTCGGTGACGGAGGCAGCGACGAACTCGTCGGTGCCCGCGCCGCAGGCATGACCCCGGTGCTCCTTACCCGCCACCTTGAGGTGATGGGCCCGCAACGGATCGCTCCCGCCGCCAAGCAGGCCGCGTTCCGCGTTCGCACCGTGCTTGACCTCTGTGCGCTGCTGGAGCTCCCCGGCCGCTAGCCAGGGAAATCGCCGACACCTTACAGCGCCGCTGACCGGTCAGTGCGGCGCGCAGGCGGCGATGTCCTGCGGGTTAAGCACGATGCTCGCGACCGAAGCCTCGACCCGGCGTCGCGCTTCAGGCGAACGGTTGCCCGGACGCAGGTAGCCGAGGTCGGCCGGTTCGAGTTCGATAGTGAACCGGACGCGCGAGTGAAGCACCAGCGACTTGTTCGCCCCGTTGTACTGCACCGGCGCAATGAAGACGCTCGCAATGTTGTACCCGAACATCAAGCCTTGATGACCGGTCGTCGCGACTTCCGCCGGGTAAACGGAACCGTAGTACCTGGAGTCCGCCGGTAAGAACGCGAACGGACCGGGGTCGGAGAGTGGCCGCGGCGGTTGGACCGGATAGACGTCGAACGTGCCGGGAACAGTCTCGGCTTCCACGACGTCAAGCCGAACGCCTACGACCTTCATGTCCTGAGGCACCACGAGCTGCGCAACCGCAATCGGCACTGCCGGCGCGCCAATCTCCCACGCGCTCACGCACCGGCCAAGCGAAACGGTCGTCATCCCGTCCATCTCCTTAAGCGTCAGTTGGCCGCGGTCGAACACCAGCTCGCCGCTCACCGTCGCCGCAGCGGCGAGTGCGACCACGCCGAGGATTGTTCCGAATGCTCTGAACATGTTCTAGTCCTTTCCAGTCTTGATAATCTTCTGGCTACGGCCGCTGGTCGGCCCCGGCATGACGTAATAGACGCCAGGCGCGAGCCGACTCACGTCATTGGCACCGGGCGCGAGGTCCAGCACCTTGCGGCCGGCGACGTCCAGCAGGGCGGTTTTGGGGACAGTCCCCGTGCGGGGACAGTCCCCGCCAAGGAACAGCACGCCGCGGACGAGGGTCGGGCCGAGCTTGTGGCCTGAGGCTTGTGGCTTGAAGCTCTCCCCCACCCCGGCCCCGGCCGGTATCCAGACCGGCATCGCCGCTTCGCCAAGCAGGTTCCATTCAAAGAGACACCAACGGTACGTGGAACTGGTCTCGGCCAGGGGCACGGCATCGGCCCAGGCGTGGACGATGGCTTCGAGGCTGCCCTGGAGCGGGTCGGCGAACAGGCCGCGGACAAAGCCCTCGACCATCACGAATGACCCGCCCCGCTGGGGATTCTGTCCTGGACCGCCCAGGCCGTAGCGCGAGTTGCTCGCCACGGCCACGCCGCCGCCGTTCGGGTTCTGCATGAAATACTCGGAAGCGCAGTCCGCGGTGTCGAACTCTCCGGTTGAGCAGCCGACCGTCGTCATGATCGTGTACTTGCCCTGATTGGTAAACTGCGCCAGTTCCTCGCGGTACATGACGTAACCGTGGTTCATGTAGCCCATGCCCATGCCGAAGTAGTTGCAGTGGTCGGCATGAATCCAGATGTGCTGGCCCTGGTTAACGAGGTTCCTGACCGCGGTCTCATGGTTGCCGGTGTAGCTGTCGTAGACTCTGGCGCACGGTTTCATGCCGGAGGAGACATAGGCCGAGTCGTAGAGCTCCATCGTCGTCTCGCAGTAGACCCCGTCGAAGATGTCGAAACCGGAGAGCAGCACGTTGCGCAGGTACGGAGCGTCGGGGTCGGCGGTGTAGGCAAGGAACTTGCTGACGAACAGGTCCGCACCGGCGGTCGTGGTCGCGGGCACGCGGCCGACGAAGACGTCCGGGTACATGTCGCAGGAGTCCTCGGGTTCGCCGAACAGCCCGTTCCCGTTGGCATCCCATGTGCCGTCAAGGTCGGAGTAGTAGAGGTCGGCCGGGATGGAATCGAGCAGTATCGGATTGTAGCCGGTAGCATCGACCCAGGCGCGACGGCAGGGCACGATTTCCACGTCGCCGCCCAGCAGCACGTGGGTCGTGCCCCAGTTGGAGTATGCATACCTGATGAAGTTGCGAATCTTCTCCGGGTTGTCCCGACCGGAGTAGGAGGCGTATATCGCTGCGGTCGTCACGACCGTGTCGTTCAACCCCAGGGTGCCCGCAACGTAGCCGCAGAGCGTCGTGAAGTGCGACACGAAGGAATCGCACGTTATCACGACGTGCGGATACTCCTGGCCCGCGGCCGGCATCGCCGCGAGCATCAGCACGAAGAGCAGAGTCACTCGCTTCAACCTATCCTCCTAGTCCAGTATCACAACTCTCGCCGTCCCGCGGTCGGTCGGCGAACTCACGAAGTAGACTCCGGGCGCGAGGCGACGCACGTCGTTCGCGCCGGGATGAAGGTCGAGCACCTTGCGGCCGGTGATGTCGAGCAGGCGACCGCTAACCGCCGACCGCCCACCGCTCACCGCCTCGGGCAGGAAGAGGACGGAACGTAGGACCGTGGGTCGGAGCTTGGGGCTTGCGGCTTGTGGCTTGGAGCGTTCCTCGACCGCGCTGCTCGACGGCAGCCACACCGGCATCGTCGGCTCGCCCGCGAGCATGAACTCGTAGTGACACCAGCGCCAGACAACGTTCTCCGGAACCAGCGGCGCGGCCTGGGCCTGGCCGGTGACGAGGCCAGCAAAAGAGCCGTTGCCCGGACCCTGCCAGAAGCCCCCCAGCGTCTTCTCGCAGTAGAAGGCGGTACCGGTGCGGAACGGGTCCGGGCTTGTGCCCCACGTCAGGCGGGTGCTGCCGAAGGTCGCGACGCAGCCGCCGGCGGGCACGGTCAGCAGGACCTCGGCGACGCAGTAGCCGGAATCGAATGCCGAAACCATGCAGCCGGCCGCGACGTTGATGGTGTAGTCAGGGGCGTTGGTCATGTCGTCGAGCTCGCTCCACAACATGAACCAGTTGTGATTCAACCAGCCGGCGCCCATTATGTTGTAGGAGCAGTGGTCCTGGTGGAGCCAGATGTGCATGCCTTGGTTGAGCCGGAGCTTGACCGAGTCTTCGTGGTTGCCGGAGTGGCTGTCGTAGACCTTGAATGAATGCATCGAAGGCGGCCGGAGCAGGGTGTCGTACAGCTCGCAGACGTCTTCGCCGTGGTACTCGGACGTGGCATCGAACCCGGCAAACAGCACGTTCTCGAGATACGGCTTCGTCGAGTCGCCCGTATAGACGACGTAGCGGTCGGCAAACGCCTCCATCTCGGCGGGCGTCGCGAGCGGAAGGCGTCCGAGAAAGACGTCGGGAATCAGGTCAACCGAGTCCTCCGCCTCGCCGAACTGGCCGTCGCCGTCCCCGTCCCAGTCGCCATCCAGCGCCGAGTAGTAAAGCTCGGTCGGAATCGAGTCCTTGTACTCTGGGGTGAGTTCGACCCAGCAGCGCCGGCAGGGAATCTGCTCGTTGTCGCCGGCCAAGAGGACGTACGTCGTGCCCCATTCTGAGTACGCCCGCTTGATGAAGTTGCGAATCTTCTCCTGGTCGTCGCGCCCGGACGATGACGCGAGCACGTCCGAGACCGACACGGTCGTGTCGCTGAATCCACGGGACTGGACGCGGGCGCAGAGCGGGGCGAGCGCAGCCGCGAGAGAGTCCGGCACAATTGTCAGGTGGTCGTACTGCGCCGCGACAGGTGCGGCAAGTACGGCGACAAGCAGCAGGCAGCTCAGACGGTTCATCGCGACATTCTAGCGGACGACCGCGACGCGAGCAAATGCGCCCGGTTCGATACCGCGCACGAAGTAGATGCCCGGCGCGAGATGACGCACGTCGTTGGCGCCGGGACGCAGGTCAAGCACCTCTCGCCCGCTGATGTCCAGCAGGGCGGCTTTGGGGACAGTCCCCGTGCGGGGACTGTCCCCGTTCAGGAACAGCGCACCGCGCACGACGGTGGGCATGCTATACTCCGCTCTCGCCCTGCCGGCGCCCGCTTCGCTCACCGCCGTGAACGGAAGAAGCAACGTGGCGGAGACGGTGTCGCCGTTGTCCGGAATCGAAAGCGGCATCTCGGTCGAGGAGCCCTGCGTCTGCCACCCCAGGTGTTTGACCTCGAACAGGTCGACGGAGCCGGTGCGGCCATCGGCCGTGTCGTCCAGGCAGGCGAGGTAGAGCGTGTCCTCTTCGCCGGTCAGCCACGGCGCGCCGTCGGTCAGGTCGAACGGGATACGCCGGTATGGGAACGGATGGTCGGTGACTGCGGCCCGCCACGACCGGAAGTCCTCGTGCCACAGGCTGCTCTCCGGCGTGCCGACGCCGAACCGGATTCCGACGCGGTCGCGGGTCGGGTGGCTGAACCGGACCGTGCCGATGAGCACCGGCTGGTAGTCGATCCGGTCAGTCACGTAGGCGGCGTAGGCGTAGACAATCCGTGTGTCCGCAGTCGCCTGGTAGGACATCCAGAAGTAGCCGCTGTCGCCCCAGGCCGTGCCCATCGAGTTGACGAGCCGGAACGCACCCGACCCGTCACGCGTGCCCATCGTGTCATCATACCCGACGATGGTCACCGCGTGCCCCGAAATCGGGCTGCCCTGCATGTCGGCCAGGGTGTAGGTGTTATTATAGTCGCTGATGTGCCAGAAATTGTCGTAGATGACGATGCCGGTGACACAGGTATTGCCGTTGGCGATGTGCTGGCGGATGAGGTTGACGAAGTTGGGGTCGTTGACGTCGAACCAGAACGCGCTGTCGGTCCGGAACATCATTGCGTTCAGGTACGCCTGCTCGGTCGGCCAGGTCAGATAGTCAAGGGTATCATATGGACAGTCGGCCATCGTGCCACAGCCCTGCTCGCACATCAGCGCCATCGCTCGGCTGAAAGTGGAACTCCCGTTCGTCCCGCGGTTGATCTGGTTGTAGATGAATGCCGGGGCGCCCTGGTGGCTCGGATCGGTGAGGTCCCAGCCCCGTTCGCTGAACTCAAGCTGGGTCCGGTGGTAATAGCCGAACGCCCATGCGGTGCAGCAGTTCTGCCAGTGCTGGTTGCCGACCGGCGGCATCTCGTGCGACAGGTCGACATAGAGCACCGTGTCCGCGCACGGCCTCCCCGCCGCGACCGGAACCTCGGTCACCCTGTGAACCCACGGAATGGTATGCATGTCTTCACGGATGACGCCGCCGCAGCCAGGCGGCGCGACCTGCGCAATAACTACCAGCAGCACGGAGGCAAGAACCGGCATGCGCTACTTCGTAATCACGATGCGGCTGGCCCCGGACCACGCATCTGTCTGCGTGCGCACGAAGTACACGCCGGGTGCGAGGCGACGCACGTCGTTCGGACCGGGATGCAGGTCGAGCACCTCTCGCCCGCTGATGTCGAGGAGCACGGTTTTGGGGACAGTCCCCGTGCGGGGACAGTCCCCGTTCAGGAACAGCACACGGCCAATGACCGTGGCGCGCGGCCCGGCCGGTCCGAGCGGGCCAGCGCTTTCCTCAGCGAGGCCGACCACGTCGTCGCCGAGCACGACGGTGAATGCAACCGGCATCATGATGGTGTTGCCAGCATCGGTGAAGGTCACCTCAAGCCGGAGCGGAATGGTATCTCCCGGCTGCCCCAGGTCGGACGCCCGAACCAGGAACTGGTCGGCCCGGTTGTCGACGTCGCTCAGGCGACCGACGCCCGGGAACGACTTGACCGAGTCCAACACCGTGACGAGCGTATCGAGCGACACCAGCCTTGCGCTGATGCTGTATGCCGAGTCGAGCGGGTGTATGGCCCGGTTCCGAATGGTGAACCAGACACGCGCGGTCTCGCCGGGGTCGAGCCGGCCCGACGAGTTGCCCGACCCCGTATCGTTGACCGTGCTCGCCACTGGGTCGAAGTACACGCCGGCGATGCGGGCCAGGTAGTAGAGGGTCGGGACGTCTCCGTCAACTTCCTTGCGCATGAGCGCGGAGTCGTTCCAGCAGGCGTAGAACCACGTGTCTGCTTCGATCGTGAACGCGTAGGTGACGAACTTGCCCCCGGAATCGGATAGCCCCCAGTCAATCTGGATGCCGTTACAGAGGTAGAGGACGTTCGAGGCCTGGCCGGTCCTCGCGTAGTCGTAGTCGTTGTACATCTGGAACGTGTCAACCACCTCCTGGAGCAGGGCCTGTTCCGGGGGCGAGGAGTAGGTATACCCCCACGGGTAGCAGTTGTACCCGCCGAAGCAGTGGAAGTCCTGCTCGGTGCGGAACCGGTGTGCGGCCTCCAGGTCGCGGGCCGCAGTGGCTTCCGCGTCGCTCCAGGCATAGGGACCACGGTAGGCGTGCGACGAGGGGTTGGGGGATGAACCAACGTTGTCGTAGCCCCACTTGTAGCCGTGGTTGCGGGACGGGTCCACGCCGATGTTCGGGGGCACGACGACGCGGCGGTTCTTGCGCCAGTAGACGCCCGCGCCGCCCGAGTCCGAGCAGAAAACAGAACAGTCCGGGTTGAGTATCGGTACCGTATAGATTTCGCGGTTGTTAACCAGCCAGGTGGACAACGGGTCGGTTCCGTAGCCGGACAGAATCTGTTGCAGGAAAGCCATGACAATGGACGTACCCATCGGCTCGTCGCCGTGAGTCGAGCCGGAGAAGTAACAGGCCGGCTCGTCCTCCTCCACCGATGCGTTGTCCGATATCTTGAGGCACAGAATGTCGCGGTTCTGGCTGGTAGTCCCGATGACGAAAAGGCTGCAGATTTCCGGGTACCTGGCCGCGAAGGCGATGACCGAATCCGTCATCTCCCAGTAGGTGTAGTAGTAGCCGAAGTCCTGGAGGGTCGGCGGCTGGTCCGGGTCTACGCCGGTGAACAGCTGGAACTTCTCGTCGAGGTTGGCCCATGTAACTGCGGTCTCGAGCCCGCAGTCCCGGATGCGGGCAAGCTGCTCCGCGTCGGTGACAAGGACCAGGTACGTGCCGTTCTCGTCCGTGCCATGAGAACAGATGTAGAGGTCCCCGGCAAGGTCACCGAGCCGGTCGAGGTCACGGGCGTCGTTGACGTACAGCCTTGCCTCAATGAGCGTCACGGACCGGTCTTGGGCAAACCCGGCTGTCACCAGGCACACGAGGGCAAGTAGCATCATCCGGTACATATCATCTCCTTATCGGACAATCGGCGACTTTCCAGCCATACTCCTTCTTTCAGCCAATGTGGAGTATACACAAGGAGCAGTCTCGGGCAAGCCGCAAGCGGCCGATGCCGCCTGTTTGCAGTGACCAGTTTGCAGGCAAACACCAAACCCCAAGCGCCAATCAAGCCCTGGTGTCGCATGAAGTCCGGAGGCTCAACGGCTGAGTTCGCGCGGACTTTGGTCATTGGTAGATTCGAGCTTGCTTCGTCATTCGAGCTTCGGAATTCGAACTTCCCCACAAAGGTTGGGGCGCGGACAAGCCGCGCCCCGAAGATCCGGACTGCTGCGTTCTAGCGCACGACGGTCAGCCGCGCGGTCGAAGTCTTGTCGGCTGAGAGACGGACGTAGTACACACCGGCGGGCACTGACCTGCCGGTCATGTCCTTCGCGTCCCAGGTGACGGTGTAGGTCCCGGCTTTGCTCATGCCGGACGCGAGGGTCCGCACCTGCCTGCCGGTCGCGTCATAGACGCCGAGGTTGACCGCACCGGTCCGTTCCAGCGCATAGCTGACCTGCGCGCCGGCGGTCACCGGGTTCGGGCCGACCTTGAAGATGGAAGTCACGAGGTTGCCGGTCGGTTCCTGCGCAATCCCCGAGCCGGTGACGACGATGTCCTCAAGCGGGCCATGGTCGCTCCAGTCCCACGCCGCGTTGTGCCCGCGCACGCGGTAGTAGTACGTATCCGGGGTCCTGCCGGTAACTTGATACAGCGTGTCGGTGATAGTGTCCGAAATGACCGTGTGGTTCGCAAAGGCGGGTACGGGCCACACGTCGTCGATGTAAACGCCGGGACCGGTCGTGCCGTCGTCGGTCATGTAGCGAAACCGGATGAAAACCGACTTGCCAACCCAGGGCTCAAGCGAGAACGCCTTATACAGCCAGCCCGAGGAATTACCCATGAACCGGTCGTGAAGCTGAATCCACTCCTTGCCCTCGAGCGACACCTCGGCGACGGTCACGTCGTAGCGGTTCTCGGTGCTGTACCATATCCAGTACTTGAGCGAGTCACCCGTCTGAACGGGGTACGGGTCCTTGGTCGAGATGTAGTTGGAGATGTTATTGCCGTTGCCGAGCGAAGCGCTGTAGGTACCGCCATGCTTCTGGGTCGTGGACTGAGTCGCGCCCTGCACGTTCCACCCACTCAAGTCTGACTCCATGTTGTCCTCGACCACGGACAAACCGGACAGCTCTTCGAGTTCCCACTTGTCCGGGTGGTTCTGCTCGGGCCGAGTCGGCGTCCAGTGAATCGTGAAGTCGCCGCTGCTGGAGGAATCCATGACCGCGAGAATCGGCCGCGGCACCATGCCCTCAAGCGCGCCCTGGATCGAGTCCGCGCGGTTGAACAGGTACCAGACTCCGTCGAATACCTCGTGCTCGATAGCATCGAGGTCCGAAGTCGGCTGGTAGAACTGGGTGCCTATCTCGAAGGTGAACGACATGCAGGGGAACCCGCCGATGTAGTGCGACCAGCCATAGGCCCAGTCAACCGAGATGCAGTTCGACGGGTACAGGTCGTCGCTCCGAGCCGGGGTGTAATTCCCGCCGTGGAGGGCCGACATCTGCGCCGCTATTCCCTGCGCGAGCGAGGACATGTAGCTCTGGTCCGGGGCGGCCGTACCGTCTCCGTACGGGTAAAGTATCAACTCCGAGTAGGAATGCAGCGAAGGATTGGCCAGGAACGTGTGCTGCTTGAAGAACGCGTTCATCGCCTTCACTTCGGTCCCCCAGGCGCCGCTCGCGCCGAACCATGTTTCGTCGTCGGGTCGGTGGCACGTGCGCGAACCCCTTACCAGGGCGCCCCAGTCAGCCATCCGGTTGCCGTTGCAGGCGCCGTTGTAGTCGCGGTTCAGGTCGGCGCCGATGTCCGAGCCGAACGGCTGGCGGTTCTTGCGCCACATATGCTGCGACGGATAGTCGTAGATGAAGCCGTCGACATTCACCACCGGGATGACCCATATCTCGTGGCTATCGATGAAGTCCCGGATCACGGTATCGGTGGCGTAGTTGGTAACCAGCGTGTCGACGAAGTGGCGGGCCGCCTGGGCCGCCGCCCACTCGCGAGCATGATGCTGGGCGTCGAGCAGGAGTTCCGGCTCGTCCTCGTCAACGGTGACGTTGTCGCTCAGCTTCACCATATAGATGTAGCGGCCTTCGTAGGACGGGCCGATGCTGTCGAGCATCACGATATCGGGATAGGTCGCTGCCCAGTTCCGCATCACAACCTTCAGTTCGTCGTAAGACTGGTACGAGCCGTCCTGGACGTATTCACCGTTGCGCGTGTCCATGTCGGCGCAGAGGATTGTGACCGGCAGACCCGACGCCTGGACCAGCCCGAAGTCGGCACGGTCGAGTAACAGGTCATACGATTCGCCGAGTTTCGCCCCGGCGATATCGATAGACGTACCCTTGAATGTGATGTGCGAGTAGAGTTCAGGGTAGCTATGCGCGGCGACGCGCACGAGCATGGGACCGGCCGCAGCCGACCCGACCAACAGAACAAGAGAGAGCAGCGACAGCGCTCTCCCGGAGTGCAGACAGCACATTAATGTACCTCCAGATGACTCATTTATGGTAAAAGGGGGAAATGACAAAGGGTAAATGACAAAGTCGGACTTGGGACTTTCCACTTTCCACTTTCTGCTTTCCTCTCCCAATGATTCTAAGCCGAATGCTGTAGCTGTCAAATTCGCATTGCCGCCGCTTCCACGCTGAGTCCACGACCCTGTGCTGTAATTCGGGCCGCGCGCCGACAGCGTCGGCACCCATAAGCCTTTGGCGTTCAATCCCTTGAAACCCTTTGTCTTCACGCTATAATCCTCACCGACTGCCTCGGATAGTCAATTGCAGCATTTGATGCGGAGGAAAACGTGGCTGGTAAAACAATCGTAACTATGCCCGGCGACGGCATCGGCAAGACTGTCTTGCCTGAGGCCATCCGGGTTCTTAATGCAGTCGGGTTCTCGGCAGACTACGTCCAGGCCGACATCGGCTGGGACTTCTGGCGCAAGGAGGGCAACGCCCTGCCGGACCGGACTATCAGGCTGCTGGAGCAACACAAGGTCGGGTTGTTCGGCGCGATAACGTCCAAGCCGAAGGACAAGGCCCAGGCCGAGCTCGATCCGGCCCTGCAGGACAAGGGCTATCAGTACTTCAGCCCGATCGTGACGATGCGCCAGCACTTTGACCTTGACATCTGCATCCGCCCGTGCAAGTCATTCCCGGGCAACCCACTCAACTTCATCCGCCGAAAGGATGATGGCTTTGAGGAACCGAAGGTCGACGCGGTCATCTTCCGGCAGAATACCGAAGGCCTCTATTGCGGCGTGGAATGGACCAACCCGCCTGCCGATGTCCGCAAAGCCATCGAGACCCACAAGAAGATGAAGGCGTTTGCCTCAGTGCCGTCCGATGACATGGCCATATCGCTCCGCATCTTCACCCGCGCCGCGTGCCGGCGCATCGCCCGCGCCGGGTTCGAGCACGCCAAGCAGTACGGGTACAAGTCCGTTACCATCTGCGAGAAGCCGAATGTCATTCGGGAGACGTCCGGCATGATGGAGGCCGAAGCCAGGAAGATCGCCGCGGAATATCCCGGCATCGCGCTCTGGTCCACGAACATCGACGCCCAGATGATGTGGCTGACCAAGAACCCCGAGGACTATGGCGTCATCGTGTCCGGCAATATGTTCGGCGACATCGTGTCCGACGGATTTGCCGGGCTGGTCGGCGGGCTCGGCTTCGCGTGCTCGGCGAACATCGGCCGCGAGGTCGCGGTCTTCGAGCCGACCCACGGTTCCGCCCCGAAATACGAGAAACTCTCGCCGTCCATCGTCAACCCGATAGCGACGATTCTCGCCGCCGGCATGATGCTCGACCACATCGGCGAGAACGAGAAATCGAAACGCATAGGCGCCGCGGTGGCTGGGGTGATAGCCAAAGGCAAGGTGCGCACCTACGACATGCTCCGGCTGACCGGCGGCCCCGACGTATTCAAGTCCGGCGCGGCCACGACCGAGCAGATGACCGACGCGATTATCGCGGAACTGTGAGACGAAAGTGGTAACTGCCAAGAACATCGAAGAGCTGTTCCACGACCAGCTCTCCTCAATCGAAAACGCGGACACTCGCAAGCAGACAATAGCGACATGGGTCGAGGCGGCGAAGCAGGGCGGCTGGAAATCGGTCGAAGACCTCAAGGCCATGCCCTTCACGCTCCTGACCAAGACCCACGGCATCTCGCTGGTAGAACACACGATTGCGGTGACCGAAGGCGCGCTCGCCCTTGCCGACGCCCAGGAGAGCGCCTACTCAACCATGCCCTACAAGGTGAACATGGACCGCCTGATTGCCGGCGGCCTGCTGCACGACGTCGGCAAACTGCTTGAAACCGAGAAAGACGAGAAAGGCGGATTCCGCAAGAGCCTGAAGGGCATGTACACGCGCCATCCCATCTCCGGGGCGATTCTTGCTGCCAAGTGCGGCCTGCCCGAAGACATCGTGAACACCATTGCCTGCCATGCAAAGGAAGGCGAAGGCGCCCCGAAAGTGCTTGAGACCGTGCTCATCCACCAGGCCGACTTCGCCACGTTCGACCCGCTCGTGATGTTGGAGAAGGGCCAGCTCATTCCCTGACCATGGCGACGATTGTCGAGAGAATAATCGCGGCCCATTCCCCGACCAGGTCGGCTAGGCCCGGCGATATCGTCGAGCTTGGGATTGACGTAAGGGTCGCGCGCGACTTCGGCGGCGCGAACGTCGTCAAGAACCTCGAAGACTACGGACTCGGTGTGGACGACACGAAGAAGACGTTTTTCACCTTCGACTGCAACCCGACCGGCTCAGACCAGAAGTACGCGACGAACCAGCAGGCCTGCCGCATCTTTGCCCGCAACCACGACATCAAGGTCTACGACGTGGACGCCGGCATCGGCACCCACCTTGCAGTAGACCTCGGGCTGGTCGGTCCGGGCAACACCCTCGTCTCGACCGACTCGCACGCCAATATCCTCGGCGCAATCGGAGCATTCGGCCAGGGCATGGGCGACCAGGATATCGCCCACGCCTGGGCGTTCGGCAAGGTCTGGTTCGAAGTCCCGGCCACGGTGAAGGTCGAACTGGTCGGCATGCCGAGGCCGGGCGCCGGCCCCAAGGACGTCGGGCTCGCCCTGCTCCGGCACTTCGGCGCCAATGGCCTGCTCGGCCTTGCCGCTGAAGTCTACGGCGAGTACGCGGACAAACTCAGCCTCGCCGGACGCATGACCATATCGTCGCTGGGCACCGAAATGGGTGCAATCATCATCTTCTTCCCACCGAACCAGGCCGTGCTCGACTACTGCCGTCTAGCAGGGGCCAGGGGTCAGGGACCAGGGAACGGGGACCAAACCCCGTCCCCCGAACCCAGCACCCCGATCCCCGTCTATTACGCCGACCCGAACGCGACCTACGAACGCACCGAGCAAGTCGACATCACCGGTCTCGAACCCCTCATCTCCCGGCCCGGCCACCCCGAAGACGTGGTCACGGTCGCCTCTATCGCCGGCCGCAAGATTGACTCGGCCTTCATTGGCTCGTGCACCAACGGCCGGATGGAAGACTTGAAAGCCGCTGCCGGAGTACTCAAGGGACGCAAAGTCGCGCCCGGCGTAGTCCTGAAAATCGTCCCCGCAACCGACGCTATCTGGCAGGAAGCGTTGCGCAGCGGTGTCATCGAGACCTTCAAGAAAGCCGGTGCGCTGGTCGGCAACGCCGGCTGCGCGGGCTGCGCTGCCGGCCAGATCGGCCAGAACGGCCCGGCCGAGGTCACGGTCTCGACCGGCAACCGGAATTTCGCCGGCAAGCAGGGCAAAGGCGACGTCTACCTCGCTTCGCCTGAAACCGTAGCCGCATCCGCTGTCGCCGGCGCCATCGTCAACCCCGGCGCGATACCGGTCAGGCCGGCGCTGTTCAAACCCAAACCCATGTCCCGGTTGTCGCACGAACGCCGCACGCCGCCTCCCGCGCCGATTGTCGTCGAAGGCCGGGTCTGGCTCATCCCCAGAGACAATATCGACACCGACATGATCTTCCACAACCGGCATATCGCCATAACCGACATTCGCGAAATGGGCCAGTACTGCTTCGGGAATCTACCCGGCTGGGAGCACTTCAGCAAGAACGCGCAGCCCGGCGACGTCGTCGTAACCGGCAGGAACTTCGGGGCCGGCTCCTCGCGCCAGCAGGCGGTTGACTGTCTCAAGAGCCTGAAGGTCGGCCTCGTCATCGCCCGCTCTTTCGGCGCCATCTACTTCCGCAACGCGGTCAACGCCGGGCTCCCGGTGATGGCGGCCGACCTCATGGAATCGGGTATGAAGGACGGAGACCGGATTCGGGTGAACATGGCGACCGGTGAGATTGAACTGATGGTAACGGGCGTGAAGGTCCACGGTCGCCCGTTTCCGCCGGTCCAGCTCGAGATCTACAAGAATGGCGGCCTGCTGGGCTAGCCGTGCGGGCGTCAGCGGCCGAGCTTCTTAATTCTCTCCGGCCGGCGCGCGAGCATGTAGATCAGCGCGCCAATCCAGTGCGTGAACACGATAACCAATGCCCAAATGAGCCGGTCGTTGCCTTCATCGGTCTCGCGCGTCAGCACCTCGACCAGCATCCATATCCAGAGCACTGTCCCGGCGACGCCAATCAGCCCGCCGGACAGGCAGATCATCAGCCAAAGCCAGCCCATCGTGCCGGCCACGAGCACCGCGGGAAAACTACTGTGCATGAGTACTTCAGAATACCCGCGCCTCAGACGGCGTCAAGCCGCACCGGCCGCGAGTTGTCGACCATTCCCGTCAGCCTTCCATTGTCATCGTTCGTCGTAATCCTCTACCCCGCATTCGCGCTAGCGTCCCCTTTGCTCGGTCCTTTGCCATTTCCACTTTCCACTTTTGCCTTTGCCTGAACACTTGCCGTCCTCCGGGTTTGCCCTATAATTGAGCACTGTCTGAAAGACAAGCCAATTGAGTGAGGTTTCTATGCCAATGACGTTTGCCGAAAGAGTGCTCAGCCGCAAGGCAGGCAAGAAGGCTGTCCGGGCGGGTGAACTCGTCACCTGCAAGCCCGACCGGCTCCTGATGCACGACAATGCCGCGGCCATCACCGACAAGGTGGCAAAGGACCTGGCCGAGTTCGGGATCGCGGACCCGGAACAGCCGGTCATCGTCCTCGACCACGTGATTCCGGCCTCAGACGAAAAGACCGCTACAAGCCACAAGAAGATCCGCGAGTTCGTCCAGAGATACGGCATCAAGCACTTCTTCGACATCGGCACCGGCATCTGCCACCAGGTGATGGTCGAAAAGGGACTGGTCCTGCCCGGCACGCTCGCAGTCGGTTCGGACTCGCACACCTGCTCCTACGGCGCGGTGAACACGTTTGCCACCGGCGTCGACCGGACCGAGGCGGCGTCCCTGCTCCTCACCGGCGAGACATGGTTCAAGGTCCCCGAGACAATCCGCATTACCCTCAAGGGCCGGCTGCCGGAGATGGTGGCGGCCAAGGACCTCATCCTGACCATCATCGGCAAGATCGGCGCCGACGGCGCGGACTACTGCTCAGTCGAGTTCTGGGGTGACATCGGCAGCCTGACGATTGACGACCGGTTCACCATCGCGAACATGGGCGTCGAGATGGGTGCGAAGAACGCTGTCTTCCCGGTGGACGAAATCACGAAGGGCTATCTGCAGGAAGTCGGCGTGAAGCGCATATCGTGGAACCCCGAGTGGGCGGATGATGGCGCGACCTATCGGCAGGAGCTGACGTGGAACATGGCCGAGGTCGTGCCGGCGATTGCCGTCCCGCACAAGGTTGACAAGTACAAGCCCGTCACCGAGATGGCCGGCCTGGAGATTCAGCAGTGCCTGATTGGCACGTGCACGAACGGACGGGCGAGCGACCTCGCGGTCGCGGCGAGAATACTCTGCGGCAAGAAGGTCTCTCAGAATACGCGGCTGCTGATACTCCCCGCCTCCCGGGCTGAACTCGAGAAGGCACTCGACGCCGAGGACATCCAGACCCTTGTTTCTGCCGGCGCGGTCCTGCTGCCCCCAGGCTGCGGGCCGTGCCTCGGCGCGCACCAGGGCTGCCTTGCGCCCGGCGAGAAGTGCCTTTCGACTGCAAACCGCAACTTCAAAGGCCGGATGGGCTGCAAGGACGCCGAAATCTACCTTGCCTCGCCCGCAACCGTGGCCGCGACCGCACTCACCGGCAAGATTACTGACCCGCGTGAATTCGCATGACTTTGGACTTGAGACTTTGGACTTAGGACTTAACATGAAGATATGGGCCTACGGCGATGACATCAACACCGACATGCTGTTCCCGGGCAAGTACACTTACACGTGTGCCAAACCGGACGAGATCAAACCGCATCTGCTCGAAGACCTTGACCCTGAGTTCGCCAAAGCAGTCCAGCCCGGCGACATCATCATCGCGGGCAAGAACTTCGGGTGTGGCTCTTCGCGGGAACAGCCGGTCGTGGGACTCAAAGCGGTCGGCATCGAAGCGATTGTGGCCAGGAGCTACGCCCGCATCTTCTATCGCGCGGCCATCAACCAGGGCCTGCTGCTGATTGAGTGCCCGGACGCGGTCGCCGCGTACGCACGGGACATGACTGGAACCGCCGAGGTTCCGGACCGTGTCCCAAGAGTCCAGCTTGACCTGAAACAGAGCACCATCAAGGTCGGTGACCAGACGTTCAAGTTCCCGACACTGCCCCCGGAAATCCTGGCGATACGTGACGCCGGGGGCCTGCTTGAATACACTCGTGCCCGGCTCCGGGCAAAGAAGGAGGCCAGATGAGCGCACAGTCGAAAGGACGCAAAGCCACGAAAGCACGAAAGCACGAAGAGGAATCCGTTTCTTCTGTTTCGTGTCTTCGTGGCTCAACTCCGGTCGGTGTTCGTGCATCCCAGGCCGGTCGCCGCGGTCCGGACGTCCGTTCCGACCTTTGGGTCGAACTCGAACTGCGCAAGTCCGGCGGCATCGAACTGAACCTTAAGAGCAAGGTTGACTTCATGTACGGCGAGGCCAACCGCAAGCTCGTACTCGATACGCTCAAGACCCTCGGAGTCGAGCACGCCCGTGTGGACATCGAAGACACCGGCGCTCTCCCTTTCGTCATCATGGCCCGACTGGAGACCGCTGTCAGGCGAGCTGCGCTCGCCAAGTCCGAAGTCCAAAGTCAGAAGGCCAAAGTAGCGGAGGTTCTGCCTGAACCAGGGCCGTCCTTCACGAGGCCTTCGGCGCGCGACCGTTGGCGCCGGTCCCGACTCTACCTGCCCGGCAACGAGCCCAGGTTCATGATCAATGCCAGAATCCACAAGCCGGACGCGGTCATCCTCGACCTCGAGGATTCGGTTCCGGCTCCGGACAAAGATGCGGCCCTGCTCGTCGTCCGCAATGCACTCTATGCGCTCGACTTCGGCGACTGCGAGCGTATGGTACGCATCAACCCGCTTCCGGCCGGGCTCGAGGAAGTAGAGCCGCTGGTCCACGCCGGAGTCAACGTCATTCTCATTCCCAAGTGCGAGTCCGCAGAACAGGTCAAAGCAGTCGACGCCCGCATCTCCTCCGCCCTTTCCTCACTCGCAACCCGCAACTCGCAACTCGTAACCTACCTGATGCCTATTGTCGAAACCTGCGAAGGCATGTTCAAGGCGCGAGAGATTGCCGGCGCATCGCCGCGCGTCGTCGCGCTGACCTACGGGCTCGAAGACTACCTGCTCGACCTCGGCGGCATCAAAACAACGGCGGGGCTTGAGAGCCTGTGGGCGCGGTCCCAGGTCGCAAACGCGGCCAAGGCCGCCGGCATCCAGGCCATCGACACGGTCTTCGCCGACATCGATGACACGGCCGCGCTGCAGGCCAGTTGCCAGGCCGCAAAGGAACTCGGGTTCGAAGGCAAGGGCTGCATCCACCCGCGCCAGGTCCCGGTCGTAAACGAGGCGTTCTCCCCATCACCCGCGGAAATCGAGAAAGCTCAGCAGATAGTGGTGGCATTCAAGGAAGCGCAGGCCCGGGGCCGCAACGTCGTCAGCGTTGGTTCGAAGATGATAGACCCGCCGGTCGTGGAACGCGCCCTGCGCACGATCGCAATGGCAACGGCAATGGGTTCAGGGGGTCAAGGGTCCTCGGGTTCAGCCCAGACCCCCCGGACCCCGGAACCCCAGAACCCCTCGGAGTCCTAGATGCAACTCGTCAAGAACGCGCTCGGCCGCATGGTCCCGACCGAGGTCAACGGCAAGCCGGCAATCCCATTCCCCGGAGTAGGTAAGCACCGGCCCACCGGCCGCAAGGCCTGCCCGCAAATCCCGACCTGCCTTGATTACCCGGAAGACGGCAACAAAGTCGTGGCCGACTTGAGGACCGCGATCGAGAAGGCCGGTATCCGCAACGGCACGACTCTCTCGACCCACCACCACTTCCGCGACGGCGATACACTCCCACTCCAACTCTTCGACCTCTGCGCCGAAATGGGTCTTAAGGACTTGGTCTGGTATCCTTCGGCCGCCTTCCCGTGCCACGCGCCGATAACCAAACATCTCGACTCCGGCGTCATCCACCACATCGAAGGCAGCTTAAACGGCCCCTTGGGAGACTACTGCACCCAGGGCAAGATGCGCGGGCTGGGCGTGCTCCGCTCGCACGGCGGCCGTGCCCAGGCGATTCAGGATGGTGAAATCCACATCGACATCGCGGTTGTCGCCGCGCCGACTGCCGACCAGTTCGGCAACGCCAACGGGGTCCACGGCGACACGGCCTGCGGCGTGCTCGGCTACGCCCCCGCCGACGTAACCTATGCCGACCGGACTATCGTAGTCACCGACAACCTGGTCCCCTTCCCGGCAATCCCCATCCAGCTCTCGGGCACGTACGTCGACATGGTCGTACAGCAGGACCATATCGGCGACCCAAAGAAAATCGTCTCGGGCACGACCCAGATTACGCGCAGCCCGGACCGGCTCTACATCGCCGAACTGACCGCGAAGTTCATCCGTGACGCCGGCATCATGCGCGACGGGTTCAGCTTCCAGGCGGGCGCCGGCGGCGTCTCGCTCGCCTTCGCCATCTACCTTGCCGACATGATGAAGCAGAACGGGGTCAAAGCAGGCTGGCTCCACGGCGGCTCGACCCGGTACCTCGTGAAGATGCTCGAGGACGGCCTTGCGCCCGCGCTGGTTGACGGGCAGGCATTCGACGAGGACGCAATCCGCTCCATCGCGGTCAACCGCGGCCACATCTCCACCAGCCCCCTGGTCAGCTACAACTTCCACGCCAAAGGCAACTACATCAACCTGCTCGACGTGGCCGTGCTCGGCGCGACCGAAGTGGACACGAACTTCAACGCCAACGTCGTCACCCATTCGGACGGCCGCCTGCGCCACGGCATCGGCGGCTGGCAGAACTGCATGTACGCCCGCTGCACGATACTCTCGGTACCCGCCATGCGCGACCGGATGCCGGTCATCGTTGACGAAGTAACCACGCTCTGCGCCCCGGGCGAACTTGTAGACGTCATCGTCACCGAGCTCGGAATCGCCATCAACCCCAGACGACAGGACCTGCTCGATGCGGTCAAAGGCAAGGGCCTCCCGGTCCGGCCCATCGAAGACATCAAGGCCGAGGTCGAGCGCATCTGCGGCAAACCGGCCCGTCAGGCGCGCGAAAACGGGGACTGTCCCGCGCCGAGTTCGACGCAGGCGCTCCGGGGGACTGTCCCCAGTTTTCGCCGAGTCGTAGCCGTCGTCAAATGGGTTGACGGCACGGTACTCGACTCGGTGTACCAAGTCAGTTAGGAGTTAGCAGTTAGCAGTTAGGAGTTGGCAGACCGCTGACTCCGTCCAGCTCAGGCACAAGCGCAAGCCCTAGGCTGGCTCAAGCGCAAGCTCAAGCACAAGCTGGCCCGCCGTTTTGGCCTTTGGCTTTTGGCTTCTCCGCCTCCACACTTCTGCGCTCTAGCCTCTAGCTTCTTCACTCTGACTTCGTCTCTTCGATGCCTTCTTGGTGGACTCCGGTTCGGACTTGGCGATCTTGGCGTCCTTGGCGGTTCAATCTCGGCTTCCGGGTCGGTTTCTGGACTCCTGCCTCCTGCCCGGTAGAATCCCAGGGTGAACAAAGCCTGGCGGCTTCCTATCCGTCTCGTCACGACGATAGTGCTAGTCGGCATCGGTATCCTCGTCATGAACCTGCCCGCCCTGCTCCGGCGGCAGCGGCTGCCGGCTCTGGGCCTGACCGCCGCGACCACGTTCACAGACTCGGCCAATGTACCTGCGGGAACTCCCCTGCCAGACTCGGCCGCAGTGATGGTCGCGCTCGGACGCGTGTTTGACCCGGAAATCGGCATCTCCATAGTTGATCTGGGACTCGTGAACTCCCTGCGCATCGACTCTGCCGGCACGGTCAAGGCAACCATCATACTCACCACTCCCGAGTGCCCGTATGTGCAGCACCTTGGGGTCCAGGCAACAAAGGAGGTCATCGCGGTCCGGGGGGTACGCCGGGTCAGAGTCCGCCTGGACCCGACGCTTCCCTGGGACCCGAGCCGTCTGACACCGGAGGCAAGGGAGCTCTACCGCAAGCGGTTTGGTGGGGGACTGCCACGGCTCCCCGGGGACTGGCACGGCTTTCCTCCGGGGAAAACCGTGCCTGTACCCAATCCCAGGCAAAACCGTGGCTGTACCACCCCAGAACCGAGACAGAAGTTCACCACCAAGACACAAAGACACGAAGGCGGGCGCGGGCGAAGTCAGAGGTCAGATACCAGAAGTCAGAATGCAGAAGTCCGGAGTCCGGGTCTTGGCGAACTTGGCGTCCTTGGCGGTTCAATATCGGATTCGGGCACCAGCAGCAATGATGATTCTGAAACTGGTCGCTAAGGCCCTGCTGCTCGGTCTCTCCACCGGCCTGTTCTGCGCCGGGTTCTGTGTTCCGCTGGTCGGCCCGCTGCTGCTTTCGGATGAGAACCGAAGCGTCAGACGCTCGGCGTCCCGTGTCGGCCTCTTCCTTGCGGGAAGGCTCGTTGCCTACCTGCTGTTCGGACTGGTGTTCGGTGCGCTAGGCGGCGCGCTCAGCCGCGTGTGGGGCATCAAAGCCGTGCTGCTACCGCTGGTGTATGCGCTCCTTGGAGTGCTGATGATTATCTACGCTGTGGTTCAGTCATTCCCGCATGTCGGGCTCTGCCGTGCGGTCAGCCCGCGCATCCGGTCTGGCTGGTACCTAGTCTTGGTCGGCTTCCTTGCCGGCATCAACCTCTGCCCGCCGTTCCTGCTCGCGGTCACGACGGTCATGGACATCGGCGGCGCTTGGCAGGGAGCCCTGTTCTTCTTCGTCTTCTTCCTCGCCACGAGTGTCTACCTACTGCCCCTCTTCTTCGCCGGGCTCGTGAGCCGTTTCTCGGCAGTCCGCTTCGCCGGCCGCGTCGCAGCCGTACTCGCCGGCGTCTACTTCATCTACCTCGCCGCCCGCACTCTCCTCAGCCGCGCCCGCTAGCGCTGCACGACGACCTTCCGCGCCCGGCCCAAGTCCCCCTCCCCGCGCCCCTCGTTTCTGACGAAGTAGACGCCGGGCTTCGCGCTCACGACCCTCCGCCCCATCGCGTCGAACGCGACCGCGCCGGGCGGCAGGCTGCGTACAACCGTTGCCGCGCCAGTCGCCATCCGCCCGTCGCCATTCGCCGTCTCCTCGATACTGGGCCGTAAACTCCGATAGCATGTCAGACATCTGCCACGCCTGTCATGCAGGCCGACATAGATGCGACCGTTTCGGTCCGAAGTAATGTCCGCAGCAATTGAGTAGCTTTCCGTCACGGCCTCTGGGGGCGACCAACCGTTGCCCCGGTTGTAGCTCACGACGAGTATCGTGTCAGGCCGCGTCCAGCAAGTCCAGACCCAACCAAGCGGGTCGGTACAGACCATCGGCGCAGACCACCGCCGGTCGGTAGTCACGATGCGCTGGTCAATCATGCCACCCTGCGAGAACGTGGCTGACCATAGCGCGCCCGACGAGTCGAGGTACACTATCCACATGTGGCCGGACGAATCGCCGGTCGCCGCGTAGGAACCGCCACAGTCCAAGCTCGCCAGCCGACGAATTGTATCCGGCAGTACTTGGTCAATCAGAATCTCGCTCACACCGTAGGTCGAGTGACTGCATACTGCCCAAAGGCCCGAGTCGGGTCTCGCAACCATCAGCGGCAACCCATAGTCTATGAACAAGGGGCTGCCAGAACCCTCCGCAATCGAGTGCGGCCATATCCACGTGTCGCCTTGAAACATACTGTACAACGCGGAAGTACATAAGCCGGGAAGCGGCGCGTACTGCACGCAGATGCCCATGTACCAGTCACCCTGCTTGCCAACGGCAAAGCTCTGGCCCACAGAGCCGGGGCCGGGCAAGGCCTGCCGCTCCGGCCCCCAGCCCAGAGAGTCGTGCACACGGGTGCAGATGCCCCACGAGTCATCGTCGGTGTAGTATGTGCCGTTGTACCACGACAGCCAAACCCTATCCTGTGCATCCGTACCCGCAGCAAGACAATACACGAACGTGTCCGCAACAAGCACGCGAGCGTCGGACCAGGAGTCACCCATGCTCCAATGTGCGAAGGCGCAGCTCATGTCCGGCCAACCGTTGTCGACGCTGTAGAAAGCCCACAGCGTGTCGCCGCCGGCCATGGCGAACTGGAAGTCATCGACATAGTGCAACGCCGTGTCCACACCAACGTCAATGGGCTCCGACCACTGGCCGAGGCAAACAGAGCAAAGGGCGCAGGCCACTGCAAGTAGTGCGAGCTTCGACTTCATGGCACCTCCTTACCTGACGACAACCTTCCGCATCCTACCCGACCCCTGACCCCTGGCCCCTGGCCCCTCTCCTACGAAGTACACGCCGGGCCTCGCGCTTACAACCCTCCGCCCCATCGCGTCGTACACCACCGCTCCGGGCGGCAGGCTGCGGATGACCGTGGCTGCCGGCCTGAAGCTTGAGGCCGGAGGGCCGAAGCTCTCTTCGATTCCCCCGCCCGAGTCCCGTAGGACCGAAATGGTCGCCCCGCGGTAGTTCGCTACGTAGACCCGGCCTTGGTCCGGGTCCCAGACTGCGTCGCTCGGCGTGTGGTCGACCCCGACGGTCGCGAGCACGCTGTCGGTCGTTCCGTCAATGACCGTGACATCGTTGCTGTAGGAGTTCGCGCAGTAGACCCTGTCGTTCTCGGCGTCGTAACAAAGGGCAACCGGCTCCTCACCGACGGGCACCGTCGCGACGGCCGAGTCGGTCGCGCAGTCGATTACCGTCACCGTGGCGTCGCCCGAGTCCGCGCAGTAGACCTTGTTGCCGCGCGGGTTGTAGCAGAGGGCGACTGGCAGGAGTCCCACGTCCACCGAATCGATGACTTCGTTCGTTGCGCCGTCGAAGACGGTCACGTTGCGGCTCGTGTTGTTCGCGCAGTAGACCTTCTGCTCCCGGGGATTGAAGCAAAGTGCCCTGGGTCGCCTTCCCGCGGTGACATGGGTGACCTGGTTCGTCGTGCCGTCGATCACGGACACGTATTCGCAAGCATTGTTCGCGCAGTAAACGGCGTCGCTCTGGGAGTCGTAGCAGAGGGCTTCCGGCCAGTCTCCCACGGTGACCGTAGTGATGACCTGGTCCGTCGCGCCGTCGATCACGGTCACGGACCTGCCGTAGCGGTTGGCGCAATAGACCCTGTTGTGCGGGCTCCAGCAGAGGGCGCAGGGATAGTCGCCGACCCTGATCGTGGCAAGCGCCGAGTCCGACGCGCCGTCGATCACGGTCACGGTCGAGTTCCCCGAGTCAGCGCAGTAGACCTTGTTGCCCTGCGGGTTGTAGCAGAAGGCGCAGGGCCAGACTCCGGTCGTGACGTTGGCGACGATCCGGTTCGTGGCACCGTCGATCACGCCCACGGCGCCGCTGGTCTGGTTCGCGCTGTATACCTTGTCATCTACAGGGTTGTAGCCGAGGGCACGAGGCCGGTCTCCTACCACCACAGTGGCAACGATGCTGTCGGCCTTGCAGTCTATCACCGTCACGTCGTCTCTGACGTGATTGGGGCAGTAGACACTGCTGTTCCGGGGGTTGTAGCACAGGGCCGGAATGCTGACGGGCATCTGCACGGCGGCAACCACTTCGTCGGTCGCCCCGTCGACGGCGACCAGGCTGCGGCCGCCGTGACCGACAAACCAGACCCGGTTGTTGCCCGCGTCGTAGCAGAGACCCCAGCACTTCCCGTCCGGTATCGTCGCGAGGACCGAATCGGTCTCGCCGTCGATTACCGTGAGCGTCGCTTTCGGATTCGGACCGGCGCTGTTGTTCTGGCAATAGATCTTGTTATTGACCGGATTGTAGCACAGGTCGCTGGGGGCGTAGCCCGCGGCGACTGTCGCGACGACCGCGTTCGTCGCCGCGTCTATCACGGTCACGTTCCTGCGCATGAAGTTCGCGCAGTAGATCTTGTTGCTCCTGGGGTTGTAGCAGACAACGGTGGGAAAGAGGCTGCAGGTCGCCGCGGCTACGACGACGTTCGTCTCACCGTCTATCACGACCAGGTTGTTGGTGTCCGTGTTCAGCGCGCAGTACACCTTGTTGTCATCCGGGTTGTAGCAGAGGGCCCGCGGGCTGTTGCCGACGGCGATTGACGCGATGATACAATCGGAGCTGCCGTCGATGACGGTGACGCTGTCGCTCATCTTGTTCGCGACGTAGACCCTGTTGTCATGGCTGTTGTAGCAGAGAGCGTACGGCTGGTTCCCGGTGGCCACGGTGGTGATGGCCTGATTGGTAGCCCCATCAATCACCGTCACGTTGTCGTCGTGCATGCTCGCGGCGTAGATCTTGTTGTTCGCCGGGTTGCAGCAAAGGGACGACACGCGCTCCATGCCTCTGCCGGCGGGTATCCGGGCTATCTTCTGGTTCGTCGCGCAATCGATGGCAACCACGCAATCTCCCTCCTCGCCGCCAACGTACATGGTGTTGGTGACGGAGTTGAGCGTGATGCAGCGCGGTCCGGTCATCCCCCCGAGTGAATCCGGCAACACGATTGTCGTCTCCGGCCACTGGGCATTGACGGCTGACAGCAAGCAGCCTACGGCTAACAGTACAGAAACGTACTTCACGGCACCTCCTAAGTGTCTGTCACCCCGACCGAAGTGGAGGGGTCTTTCCGGAGAGATTCATCGACTCGCTCCGCTTGTTCAGAATGACTTCAGCAGCTTCATGGCATCTCCCAGACGCCAGATTATCGGCCGCCACTGCGTCTTGTCAATGGGCAAGGGACTTTGGCGTACGGGAGCAAAGCTCCCGCCTTTCCCGAGCCCGGCTTCCGAAAAGCGGCAGCTCGCGCTGCCGCAGTCCAAGGTGCTACTTGCGCCTGAGTTGGCGGTCGAGGCCGTCGAGGGCCAGCTCGGCGAATTTGCGGGCCTGCTCGGCGTCCGGCCGGTCTTTGAGCGCATCGGCCAAGACCTTCTCCCGCTCAGGCGACCCGGGTTGAGTGTCGTAGACTGCGCGGTTGGTATCTTCCTCTGTCCCGCCATTCGCCTACTTCCTTCAGAAGTAGGGCCAGTTTCCAGCACCCCGGCGCACGCTTCCCGTTCGGCCCAGTTTCCTATATGTCCCCTCGAAATCGAGCCCCGAAATCCTGTAACTTCTCTATTCTCAATTCACTATTCACTCTTGCCGAAACTCCCCTACCCCATCCCCTAGACTGTTTGGTGAATTGTCCGGAGAATCATCTAGAGAGCAATCCGGCAGACTATCCTCCAGACTATCCGCCAGACAATCTGGAGAATCATCTAGACGACTATCCAGCAGACTATCTGGAAGACAATCTCCCGGAGAATGTGGAGGACAATCTGGACCGCAGTCTGGAGAACCATTCAGCCGACTATTCCGCAGATTGCCCGGAGAATCATCTGGAGAGCAATCTGGAGGATTATCCGGAGAGCAATCGGGCAGACAATCTACCCGATTATTCGGTAGATTGTCTGGTGAATTGCCTGGCGGATTATCTGGAGAACTATCCGGGGAATTCTCGTCCAAAGGCCTAAACAGACAGCCGGGGCGCGGAATTCCGCGTCCCGGCATGAATCGGTAAACGGCCCGGACTACAGGTCTTTTCTTCGCGCGCGCCAGCGCCTGACGATGCGGTCCACGTCCATCTCCTTGATGCCGCTCGACCACCATTTGGCGAACTCGACGTCCGAGCTCGTCGGCTTCGGGTTCGGGCAATCGATCATCACCCGTGTCGGCAGGGCCACGCAGTCACCGAGTATCAGCGCTTCGCCGGTCCGGAGCGACGGCAGCATGTCCATCAAACCTGAAAGCGAATCCGGCACCAGCTTTCGGACGTACGCCTGGTCCTCCGGGTTCGTGAGCCGCATGGCGATGAAGCTGTTACACTGGGAGAGCACGGTTTCGGACAGTTCCTTGGGCCGCTGGCTGACGATGATTGTGCCGATGCCGTACTTCCGGCCCTCCTTGGTAAGCCGTTCGATCGCGGTCTTCGCTGCCTGGAGCTTATAGTCGTTGCGGTTAGGCACATAGTTGTGTGCCTCTTCGAATACCAGCAGTATCGGGAAACGGTCGCGCTCCGGATTCCAGAGGTTGAACTCAAACACGATGCGTGAAACGACCGCGGCCACCACGCCGACCGCCTCGGTGGGAACGCCGCTCAGGTCGACAACCGCCATCCTGTTCCCCGTGTCGATCGAAAGGAACTCCCTGAGTAGCCGCACGAGGCTGTCGTTGTTCGTATAAGTGGAGGGCGAGAACATGAACCTGAACCGCGGGTCGCTCACTTTGCTGTCGAGCCGCAGCAGGAACCGGTCGAATTCACCGTACAACGGCCCCGGCTGCATGTCGCCGTCGTTGTTCGGCACCATCTGGATGTTCCAGTTCCTTATCTGGCCAAGCATGTCCTCAATCTGAAAGAAGATCGGAGAATCCGCGGTCACCCGCTCGCCCTTGCGCAATCGGTCACTCCCGACCGTGCCTTCCCGCGCCCGCACCAGCGCATCACGCAGAATCGTAATCTGGTTCTTGGCCGAGAACTCGTTCATGTCTATAGTCAGGTCCTGGAACTCGTCGAAGCTGAGCAGCCAGTACGGCAACTCGACCTTGTCCGCCTCAATCAGCGTGACCTTTTCCGGGAACGCCGACGCATACTCGCCGTGCAGGTCAAGTACGATGATGTGAGCGTCAGGGTACTTGCGAATCGCCTCCTGCAGAATCGAGACGACCGTGCAGGATTTGCCGCAACCCGTCGTGCCGACCACCGCGATGTGCTGCCCGAAGAAACGGTCGACGTTGATGAAGGCGCGCTGGTCCTCGGCCTGCGACGGCCGGCCGAACGAGAAGTCGTACTCATTGTACTCGGAGAAGATGCTCTTCAGTTCGTCGGGGCCCACCATTCTCACGATTTGGCCAACGGTGGGGTAAACGGCCACTCCGCGGATGAACCCGCCGTTGGCCCCCATCGTACCGATGAGTATGCAGTCCGCTATCTTCCGCCCGGCGGTCGGACAAGCCGGGTCAAGAGCCGCTGACGACAGGTGGCCTGCGTTCATGCTGATGGACGAAACGATGCCGATGACACTGCGGTCTCGGACCGCGATCTTGATGTGCGAGCCGGGCTGCCCCGGGAAGTAGTCCAGGGCCAGCGGAACCGTCGTGTCTACGTGCAACTCTACGAGCGCCCGCTCGCCGTTCACCTCGACGACGAAGCCGATGTCAATATCACTATTTGCTGTCATGTTTGATTACTCCTTAGCGGGCGGCCGCCCGGCCGGAGGACTCTCTTCGGGTTGTACATTATGCGGAAAGAGCCGAACCTGCGGTCAAGTCCGCTCTGAATGGGAAGCACGCGACGTAACCAGTCAATCGACAGTAACAATAGCCGAGTTTGGCGGCGGCGTCAACTGGCGGGATATTCCCGAGAACCGTGATAGGAACTTACCACCAAGACACGAAGAGGAAGGGATGAAGCCGGAAAGGCTGAAGCCGGAAAAACCTGAGTTCGGGTTCGTCCTTCATCCCTCATCCTTCATCCTTTCCGCGACATGCTTGGCGGTCTTGGCGTCCTTGGCGGTTCTATATCGGTTTCCGGGATATTGTCGGTTGACTGAGCCGCGAAATCGTTTAACATCTGACGGTGATACTGAAGTCAGAAAGAACCGACGTGCGTGGACACGCAGCCAAGGTGCTCCCCGCGCCGGCCGCTGCTCGCTCCGCCCAACTCCCTATCGAGAGGGCACGGTAGCACTCATGCGCATCGTCGGGTTCACTGAAACCTCGCTACTCGACTGGCACGGCCGGATCGCCGCCGTCCTGTGGATCAGCGACTGCAACTTCTGTTGTCCGTTCTGTCATAACCACCAGGTCGCCGACGACGACCCGAGCCTGCCGGAAGTACCGTGGGACGAAATCGCCCGGACGCTCGACCGCAAACGCGACTGGTATGACGGCGTGGTCCTGACCGGCGGCGAGCCGCTGATGCACCCCGAGGTCTTCGAGTTGTGCCGGCGCATCAAGGACATCGGCCAGCCGGTAAAGGTGGACACGAACGGCTCATTCCCCTACGCGCTCAAGGACCTGGTTGACCGGCAGCTCGTGCAAGCCGTTGCCATGGATGTGAAGGCACCGCTCAGCGCACGATACGCCAGAGCCGCCGGCCGGCCGGTTGACCTCGCGCCGCTGCGCCGGACCATCAAGCTCCTAATCGAATCCGGCATCGAGCACGAGTTCCGCAGCACGCTCGTGCCCGGTCTCATCAACCCGGATGACATCGTGGCCATCGGTGAAGCGGTCAAAGGCGCCCAGGCTGTCGCTCTGCAGGCATACGTGCCCGAACGGGCAAGAGTCAAGGGATTCGGCGGAGGAAAGTCTTACTCGCAGTCTGAAGTTGACGCCATGGCCGAAGTCTTGAGACGGTCGGTCAAGGAAGTCAGGATTCGCGGCAGCTTCGCCTGAAGCCCCTTTCCGAATACCCGTTCGAATCCTGATATGACCGCCGCCCGCACCGAGCTGTCGGCTGTGACTCCGCCCTCGCGGCAAACCGAGGTCATTTCAACTTCCGGCATCCCGCAGGGATTAATGAGATGGAACCAGTCGAGGTCGACCGACACGTTCAGGGCGAACCCGTGGAAGGTGACGCGGCGCCTGACCGCCACGCCAATTGAAGCAATCTTCCGCTCGTCGCACCAGACCCCGATATGGCCTGGTCTAGGCCCCGCTCGCACTCCGAGTTCCCCGAGCGCAGCACACAACGCCGCCTCTACCCGCTCGACGAACCCGCGCACGCTGGCCAGTTCCTGCTCCAGTTTGAATACCGGGTAGCCGACCAGTTGGCCCGGGCCGTGGAACGTTACGTCGCCGCCCCGCTCGATGCGGTGCAGCGCCACACCGCGGCGCGCCAGTTCGGCCTCGCTCACGAGCAGATTCGATGTCCTCGCCGACCGGCCCAGCGTGATTACCGGCTCGTGCTCGAGCAGCACGAGGACGTCCGGTATCGCGTCCTCGGCGCGGAGCCGCCACAGCTCGCGCTGCAGTTCGAGCCCCCGGCCGTACTCGACCCGGCCCAGGCTGAGCAGCGCGGCGCTGCCCCTACCGGTTGACAATGTGGACGGCTTTGGAGTGGATGGCTTCGGCGGCCTCGAACAGCAGCTCGCTCATCGTCGGGTGGGCGTGCACGACCCGGCCGATGTCGGCCGCGGTAAGGCCCAGTTCGACCGCGACCGCTGCCTCGGCAATCAGGACGTCGGCGCCGGGCGCGGCCAGTTGCACTCCCAGCACTTTGTCGGTCTGGGCATCGACTACCATCTTGCACAGGCCGTCGCTCCGGCCCAGGGTCAGAGACCGCCCCACCGCCGACAGCGGTACTCGACTCACCTTAACCTTGAGGTCCTGGTTCGCGGCCTCGGCTTCGTTGAGGCCGACCGACGCTACCTCAGGGTCGGTGTACACACAGGACGGGACCGCCTTGAAACGCCACTGCCGGCCGCCGGCAAGGGACTCTGCCAGCGCGATTCCATCGGCCATTGCCCGGTGCGCCAGCAGGAGGCCCGGCTTCACGTCACCGATGGCATAGACGTGGCCGGCGCTGGTCCGGTACTTCTGGTCGACCGCAATGAAACCCCGTTCATCAACCCGCACCCCGGCCTTGTCCAGTTCCAGGCCGGTCAAGAGCGGCTTGCGCCCGACCGCCACCAGCACCGCGTCCGCCTCGACCGAGGACTCGGTTTCGCCGTCCGCATACCTGACCCGCAGCCCCGGCTCGCGGTCCAGCCCCGACACCTTGACCCCGAGATGGAACTCGACGCCCTCGCTCCCGATCGCCTTCCTGAGCGCGGCGCTGACCTCGAGGTCGAACCCGGGCAGCAATTGCGGCATCAGCTCGAGTACGGTCACACTCGCGCCCAGCCGGCGGAAGATGGTCGCGAACTCAAGACCGATTGCGCCGGCGCCAATGACGACGACCCGGGTCGGAAGCCGGGTCAGGTTCAGTGCGCCGGTCGAATCGAGCACGGACTGGCCGTCCGGCTCGAAGCCGGGCAGCACGACGGGCTCTGAGCCGGTCGCGATGACAATGTTGTCCGCGCCCATCTCGACCTCGGTTCCGTCCGGCTGCGCAACCATGACCCGCCGCGCGTCGAGGAAACGCGCCGTGCCCTTGACCACCTCGACGCCGTTCGACCGGAGCAGGAACTCGACCCCGCGCACCAGCCGGTCGACAACCCGCGTCTTCCAGCCGTACAGCGCCTGGATGTCAATCTGCGGCTGCCCGAACACGACACCCATGCGCCGCGCTTCGGCGGCGTTGCGCACCGTGGCTGCGGCGTGCAGCAGGGACTTCACCGGGATGCAGCCCCAGTTCAGGCAGATGCCGCCGACGCGCTCCCGCTCGATGACGACGACTTTGCGGCCAAGCTGCGCCAGCCTGATTGCGGCGACGTACCCGGCCGGCCCGGCGCCGACAATAAGGACGTCGGCCTTATGTACGGTACTCATCGGGAATGACCAATTGCCAATTGCCAATTCCCAACGAATCCCCCAAGACCGAATGACTCGGCCGTTCGTGCTCCATCATTTCCTGATTCGTTGGTCATTAGGAATTGGGGCTTGGGAATTGCCGGTCTTTCCTCACCAAGCCGTGCCCTTGATCAGCTCGGACGCGATCACCAGCCGCTGAATCTGGTTGGTGCCCTCGTAGATCTGCGTGATCTTCGCGTCGCGCATCATCTTCTCAACCGGGTAGTCGCGCATGTAGCCGTAACCGCCGAGGATCTGCACCGCATCGGTTGTCACCCTCATCGCCGTGTCCGACGCAAGCACCTTGGCCATCGAGGCGATTGCCGAGGTGTTCCTCGCGCCCGCGTCCGCCGCTCGAGCCGCCTGGTAGATGAGGTTCCGCGACGCTTCGACCTGGATTGCCATGTCCGCGAGCATCATCTGCACCGCCTGGAAGCTGGCAATCGGCGCATCGAACTGGATCCGGGTCCGGGCGTATTCGAGCGCCTCGTCCAGCGCGCCGGCCGCGATACCCAGGGCCTGCGCGCCGACCCCGGGCCGGGTCCGGTCAAACGTCCTCATCGTGTGGATGAAGCCGTGCCCCTCCTTGCCGCCAATCAGGTTCGCCGCCGGTACGCGGCAGTCCTGGAACACGAGCTCCGCGGTCTTGGAGCAACGGATGCCCATCTTGTCTTCAATCTTGCCGTAAGTGAAACCGGGCGTGCCATCCTCGATGATGAACGCCGAAAGCCCGCGCGCGCCCCGGGACGGGTTGGTGCTGGCGATGACCGAGTAGATCTTCGCCACGCTGCCGTTGGTGATGAACTGCTTGGTGCCGTTCAGCACGTAGTAGTCGCCGTCGCGCCGCGCCCGGGTCTTGACGTTACTCGAATCCGAGCCAGCGCTCGCCTCGGTGATGGCAAACGCGGCCAGCTCGCCCGCGGCCAACCGGGGCATGAATCTCCGCTTCTGGTCATCGGTCCCGCCGATGAGTATCGGGAACGCGCCCAGCCCGCACGCGGCGTAGCACAGCCCGGCCGCCCCGTCAACCCGGCACAGCTCCTCGACAACGATACACATCTCCATGATGCCGCCGCCCAGACCGCCGTACTCCTCCGGGAAGTAAACGCCCATCAGGCCGAGGTCGGCCATTCCCTTCATCAGCTCGAAGGGGAACTCGCCGGTCCGGTCCAACTCGGCCCGGACCGGTTTCATCTTCTCCTGGGCGAACCGCCGCGCCAAGTCACGGATTTCCTTCTGCGTATCGGTAAAGAAGTACTCCAAACTCTGCTCCTTTGCGAACTAGTTAGCAGTTAGCAGTGAAGAGTTAGTGAGGAAACCAACTCCTGACTCCTAACCCTTGACTCTTAACTCCTAACTCACTGTCCTACTGCTGCCGGCCCGCTGCCGGACTTCTCGGGCGACCCGTTCCAGCGCCGGTCTCATCTGCTCCAGGGTCCGGCGATACACATCAACAGTCATGCCGACCGGATCGCCGACCTCGACGTCACGACCGACGAACGACAAGAGCAGGCGCGTCCGGCCGGCCGCATCCGGCGCCAGTTCCACGACCCGCTCTCTGTGATACTCCTCCATCACCAGGACAAGATCAGCGGCCCCGATCATCTCCGGTCCCATCTGCTGCGCACGATGCCGGGTCAGGTCCAGCCCGGCCTCGCGCATCACCTGCACCGCCATGGCTGTCGCCGGGCCGCCGACCGGCGCATTGGTGCCGGCCGAATAGACAAAGGCCGGTATTCCCTCCAGCATCTCTGCCAGCGCGGCCGAGGCCATCGGGCTGCGACACGAATTGCCCGTACAAACCACCAGCACCGAGAAGAACAGGCCGGGGCCCAGCCGCACCAATTCCCCGAGTTCGAGTTCGAGGTCAAGTATTGCCAACTTTCCCCGTCTGTCAACGACGGCCGGGCGCGCGCCGAAATTCACGCCGGTCGGGCCCGGCCCGCCCGTCCCGCCGGTGACGACAATCGAAGCAAGCTCGCCCAATTCGTCGGCCAGCCTGCCGGGCTCAGTCTCCTCTTCCGGTACGCCGAACCAGACCTCTCCATCGGCCCGCCGGACAATCTCCTTCGTGAGGGGTTCCGCAGCAAGAGCCACGCCGGATCGTCCGGTGTCAAACCGGCCGACTACCGGCCCGGCCATCACCTTGAGCGCAAGTTCCTGGTAGTGCCGCTCCATGCCGGCCAGCTCGGACTCCAGCTTGTCCGGGCCGGCGACGAGTCGGTGCGGATCGCCGAACCGGGCGAGTTCGGCGCGATTTCGACTGAGCACGCAGTAACCATTGAGCATCGGGACAACGGCCAGCCCGCGTGCCATCTCGACCACGACCTGCCCGGCGACTTCCGCAACGTTCCTCGGCTGACTTCTTACGAACTTCGGCACTGGCTAGCCGACGCGGTGGGCGAGTCCCCGCGCGCCGATGTCATGGCGGTAGTACATCCCTTGGAAGTGAATCCGCTCCAGCCGCTTGTAGGCCCGGTCCCGGGCCTCGGCGAGGGAGTGCCCGATGCCCGTGACGCCCAGCACCCGTCCGCCGCTCGTGACGACCCGGTTCTCGTCCAGCCGGGTCCCGGCATGGAACACGACCGCCTCGTCACGGCCGACCAGATCCCCGGTAACCTGCATGCCCTTATGGTAGGAACCGGGGTAGCCTTCTGCTGCGGCAACCACGCACAGCGCCGCGCGGTCGGCCGCAACCGCAACCTTGTGCTCGCGCAGCCGGCCGTCGACGCAGGCCAGCGCCAACTCGGCAAGGTCGCCGTCAAGCAGCGGCAGGATGACCTGAGTTTCCGGGTCGCCGAACCGGCAGTTGAACTCCAGCACGCGCGGCCCGTCAGCGGTCAGTATCATGCCGGCGTAAATGACTCCGCGGTAGTCGATCTCGCGCCGGGCGAGTTCGGTAAGAAGCGGGGAGAACACCTGCCGCTGGACCTCCCCCTGCAGAGCCGCGGTCATCGCCGGCGCCGGCGCGTAAGCGCCCATGCCCCCGGTATTCGGGCCTTCGTCGCCGTCAAGCAGCCGCTTATGGTCCTGGGACGGCGGAAGCAATTGCACGCTCCGGCCGTCGCACAGGCCGATCATCGAGACCTCTTCCCCATCGAGGAACTCCTCGATGACGATGGCCCTGCCCGCCTCGCCGTACCGGCCTTCGACGAGCATGCCCGACGCCGCCCGCTCGGCTTCATGCCGGTTCCGGGCAATGACTACGCCCTTGCCCGCGGCCAGCCCTGCCGCCTTCACCACAACCGGCATAGGCTGCTTCCTTACGTATTTGCGGGCCGTGTCGTAGTCGGTGAAAGCCTGGAATCGCGCGGTGGGAATTCCCGCCGCCATCATCAACTCCTTGGCAAAGGCCTTGTCGCCCTCAATCCGCGCCCCGCTCATTCCCGGGCCGAGAACCTTCAACCCGTGGCGCTCGAGATCGTCGGCGGCGCCGGCCACGAGCGGCCCCTCGGGGCCAACGATTGTCAGGTCAATCTTCTGCTTCATGGCAAACTGGGCCAGCCCGCTCAAGTCCACTATGGAAATCGGCTCGCACCGGGCGATGTGCCTGATTCCGGCATTACCCGGGGCGCAGAAGACCTCGTGACCGTGATTAGCGAGGTGCCAGACGAGCGCGTGCTCCCGGCCCCCGCCGCCGACAACAAGAACTCTCAATGCTTAAGTAGTCTCTCCAGTTTCGCCGCCTTCATCGCTGCGGCCCAACTTCCGAAATACCTGATCGCGGCCGCGTGCAGAGTGCGGTACTTCTTGCGCACGGGGATGGTCGTGCGCAGTTCCACGCCCTCACGGCGCATGCGCTTGATTTCAGCAACAATCTCTCCTTTCGACCATTCCTTCTGACGCTTGATCTTCATGTAATCGAGCCCGGCGGCGTTGATCGCCTGCCGCCAGGAGCCAAAATAGACCGCGGCCGCCCCGACCAGCCCGCCGTGTTTCACCTCGGCGGCACTGACGTACAACGGCTCGCCCGCGGCCTCAAGCTCGCGGATCCGCGCCACGATCTTCCTCCGGCTCCAGAAACACTTGCGCCGGATTTCCTCGTAATCGAGCCCGGCGGCCTTGATGGCATTTTCCCAACTGCCGCAGTACTTCCTCCCGGCATAGGCGAGCGCGGGGTAGTTGCGGGCGATGTGGCCGGAGTTGAACTGCTTGCCTTTGCTGCTCAACTCGCCAATCACCCGGAGCACCTCTTCTTTGGACCATCGCTTGTAAGAACGCTTCATAGTATCCTCCCGTTAGAATCTATCCTAACCTTCTGAAATTGTCAAGGGGTTTCGGCACATGCCTCGCCGGCTTGACAACGCAATCTGGCGCTCTAATATCCTCGCGATGAAGCAACTGCTCCTTGAAATCGGTACTGAAGAAATCCCGGCCTCGTTCCTTAAGCCGGCGGCGCTCGACCTTGAGCGCCGGGTTCGGGCCGCGATTTCGGAAAATGACATACCGGCTGGCGTGTCCGAGCTCTTCTCGACCCCGCGCCGGCTCGCGCTCCGCCTAAGCGACGTCGCCGACGGCAGGCCTGCCCAGGTCATTGAACTCCAGGGCCCGCCCCGCAAGGCCGCGTTCGACGCCCAGGACAACCCCACCAGGACCGCGGTCGGATTCAGCGCGGCCCACGGCAAGACCCCGGCGGACCTGTACTTCAAACAGACTCCGCGCGGCGAATACGTCTTCCTGAAGAAACAGACCGACCCGTTGCCGACCACCAAAGTGCTGCAGGAAAGGCTGCCCGGAATCATCCCCACCCTGCCATTCCCCAAGAACATGCGCTGGGACGCAAGCGGCCTCAGGTTCGCCCGACCTATCCGCTGGCTCGTCTGCCTGTTTGGCCCGGATGCGGTCGAGTTCACACTCGGCGAACTCAAGTCCGGCGCCGACTCCCGCGGGCTCCGCAACTCGAAGCCTTCTCAGTTTCGCGTCCCGAGCCCGGCCGAGTACGAAACCGCGCTAAAGGCGCACGGCGTCATCGCGTCGCACGACGCCCGGCGCAAGACCATCGCGGCGGACTTGCTTCGCCTGGCCGGCACGGTCAGCGGCCAGCCGGTCGAGGACGACGAACTATTGGACGAGACCACGGACATCACCGAATCCCCGGAACTGCTCCTCTGCTCATTCAACCCGGACTACCTCTCCCTGCCCGGCGAAGTACTGGTAACCGCGCTCAAGAAGCACCAGCGCTGCTTCTCCGTTCAGGGGGACTGTCCCCGCACGGGGACTGTCCCCAAAGCCGCGCCTGCCCTCCTCCCCCGTTTTGTCGCCGTCACCAATACGCCCGGCTGCGACCACGCAGTGGTGACCGGCTGGTACGAGAGAGCCGCCGAGTCGCGACTGCGCGACGCCCGTTTCTTCGTCGAGTCCGACCTGAAACGCGGCCTCGAAGCGCTGGTCGATGAGGAAAAGCAAGTCACGTGGATCGAAGGCATGGGCACCTACTTCGACAAAACCCAGCGCCTGCGCGAACTCTGCCGCCACCTGACAGCGCAGACCCCGAACACCGACGCGATCGCGCTGGACCGGGCCGCCCTGCTCTGCAAGGCCGACCTGCTCACAGAGATGGTACGCGAGAAGGAGTTTACCTCGCTGCAGGGCCGCATCGGTGGCATCTACGCGCGTACCATGGGTGAACCGCCGTCCGTTGCCGACGCGATTGCCGAGCACTACCTGCCCCGTTTCACCGGCGACAAGCTGCCGGCGACCCGTGACGGCGCGCTGCTCAGCATTGCCGACAAGCTCGACAACATCGTCGCCACCTTCCTGAGTGGCGAAATTCCCACCGGCTCCGAAGACCCGTTCGCCCTGCGCCGCCAGGCAACCGGGCTCCTCACCATCGTGCTCAAACAGAACCTGCCGATTGATATCGGTGAACTGGTCGCGGCCGCGCTCCGGCTCCTCCCCGCAGCGAAGAACGAATACGCGTCCCAGATTCCCGGCCTGTTCCGCGAACGGCTCAATGCCCTTCTCGCCGAACAGGGAATCCGGTACGACATCGCGGCCGCGGTCATGGAGACCAGTTGGCAGCAGCCGGCCCAGGCTCTGGTCCGGGCCAATGCGCTGGCCGCGTTCCGCGACGACCCCGAGTTCCTAAGGCTCGTAGTCGGTCAGAAGCGCGTGGCCAACATCCTGAAGGGACAAACCGCCTGGGGACTGTCCCCGCATGGGGACTGTCAGGGGACTGTCCCCGAACGGGGACTGTCCCCAAAACTCAAAGAGCGACTTCTCACCGAACCCACCGAGCAGCAACTCTGGACCGAAGCGCAGAAGGTCGAGCCCGACCTTAACCAAAGCCTTGCCGCGCACGACTACCGGCGCGCCTTCAAGTTACTTCTCGGCCTCCGTCCGACGATAGACAAGTTCTTTGAGGACATACTGGTGATGGCCAAGGATGAGAAGGTGCGAGAGAACCGCCTTAGCCTGCTCGGGTACGTCCGCTCCCTATTCGGCAGAGTCGCGGACCTGTCGAAGATAGTCATTGAAGGAGAATAGTGGTCTAGTGGTCAAGTGGGTCAGTGGTCGAGTGACCGACAGACGCGATTCGCCGCTCCGCCTCCGGACTTCTGCAATCTGCATTCTCCTGCTCCTTTCCACTTGCGCTCCCACCCCTCGCCCCCCGTCCCTTACACCTCGCCCCGAACTCCTGACCACCGAACTGCGCATCAAGGAAGCTCGCGTCTTCGCCGAAGTCGTCAGCAAGCCGGAAGACCGGAACCTCGGCCTTATGTTCCGGCGCAGCCTCGCACCGGATTCGGGCATGCTCTTCGTGTTTGACACCGACGACTATCAGCGTTTCTGGATGAAGAACACACTCATTCCATTGAGCATCGCCTTTGTCACCCGCGACTCGCTCATCACCGACATCCTCGAAATGGCCCCGCTCGACACGACCACGCCCTATCTCTCGTCGAAGGCCGTGCGCTACGCGATTGAGATGAACTCGGGCTGGTTCCAGACCCACGGTCTGAAACCCGGTGACACCGTCAGAGGTCTCCCACCCCACTAGCCCGGGCCCGGCGACTAACTCTCGATTTCATCCACTTTATCATTGTGCTCACTGCTAACAATCTGAGCTGCCGCCAGATATGAAGACAACCAAGAAACGTACTGGAGTAGATGAGCAAGACTTCCACACAGGACGCGCCTTCCGATCCCAGCATGCTACTTGATTCCGTTTGTTCCCACAGCATGACATGCTGCTCCAAGCCCCTTTTGTCCCTCAAGACCCACAAGTCCCCTCCACCCCTATGGCATGGGATTCTTGCCACTCCTGTCGCAGCCCGGTACGTCTCTGCTATCTCAACTACTTACGCCAGTTCAGGCGAACTGACCAACGCGACTTGCGCCCAGTGAGCCCGCGGACCAACGACCTGACCGACCGAGGACCAGTACCTTGATTCCGGGATTGGCGGACAGCTCTCTCGCCTCAGTGCAGGCCGGAGCCGCAAGCCGCTGTCGCAGACCGTGAGTGGTTAACCGAAGTCCATCGTCCAAGGCGTCCCCACTGCTGTTTTCCTATGTCCCATTTTGACCTCTGACTCCGCCCTTCCCGCCTTATCCCTCTCGCCGTCGCCTTGACATTCCGGAAGAAAGAAGAAAGCCGGGCAACACCCGGCTGTCAAGAGCAATACAAGTGGACTACTTCTTCACTCCCGCTGCCTCCTGCCGTACCGTGTTCATCATCGAGAGCACGCAGGCGATACCCTCCTCATTCAGCCCGACTTCAACGAACAGCTCTTCCATCCGCTTCCGTCCCAGCTTGCCCTCACACTTGGTCAGCTCGTTCAGCATCGACCTGGGTCCGTCGGCCGCCCCGATCTTCAGGGACAAACACAGCGCCGCGGCCAACTCCGGCACGGCCTGATCATGCTTCCCCATGTCCATCAAAATTGTCCCAACGCTGGCAAGGCTGCACGCCACGCCCTGCTGATACCCGATCTCACGGTGAATCGCCAGCGCCTCCTGCAGGTACTTCAGAGCCCTGTCGGGCTCGGCTTTGTCGCGGTAGACAAGCCCGATGTTGCCGAGGTCGCTCGCGACGACCCGCTGATACCCGATTTCACGGTCGATCGCCAGTCCTTCCTCGAAGCACTCCAGCGCCTTGTCGAGTTCGCCCTTGACGCGGAAGATACTCCCGATGTTGCCGAGCCGGTCCGCCGCGCCCTGCTTGTGACCGACTTCGCGGTCTATGGCCAGCGCCTCTTTGTAGTACTTGAGCGCCTTGTCGAGTTCGCCCTTGTCGCGGTAGATAAGCCCGATGTTGCCGAGGTCGCTCGCCACGCCCTGCTGATAATCAATTTCGCGGTCTATCGTGAGCGCTTCCTCATAGCACTTCAGCGCCTTGTCGGATTCACTTTTGTTGCGGTAGATAGTCCCGATGTCGCCGAGGTCGCTCGCCACGGCTCGCCGATATCCGATCTTGCGGTGAATCGCCAGCGCTTCCTCGTAGCACTTCAGCGCCTTGTCGGGCTCGCCCATGTCGTGGTAGATGAGCGCGATTTCGCCGATGTCTGATGCCTCGCCCCGATGATGCCCGATTTCACGGTGAATCGCCAGCGCCGCCTCCATGTACTTCAGCGCCTGCTTGGGTCCGCCCTTGTCCCGATGGATGTTCGCCATGTTGACGAGGTTTGTCGCCGCCTCCTCCCGAGACGCGACTTCACGGTCTATCGCCAGCGCTTCCTCGTAGCATTTCAGCGCCCTGTCAGGTTCGCCCTTCGTGCCGCAGATGAACCCGATGTCACCGAGGGCCGCGGCCTTCCCCAGCTTGTCCCCGAACTGCTCTGCCAGCCGGACCGATTCCTCGTAGTTCCTGAGCGCGTCGTCCAGGCGGCCCGGGCGGTAGCAGCACAACCCGATCAGGTTAAACAGCGCGACGAGCTGCTTCCCCTCGGCCAGCTTTGTCGCTTCCCGGAAGTGGCCAATTGCTTTGTCCCACTTGTTCGCACGCATGGCGGCATGACCAAGGTCGTACAGTTTTCTGATCGCGGGCTCAGACTCCGGCAGGCCGCCGAGGTATCCCATCAAGCCTCCATCTGGGAGCGCAGACTTGCGGCCCCATTCCACAGAACGCCGGAACCGCAATGCCCCAGTCGAATCTTCAACAAGCGGCAGCAGTTCATCAGTCTATTGACGAGAAACGAGCGCGGGTGATTGTCCAGCTACTTGGGGAGCGACGAGAGCTAATTGGGGATGAAAGATCTTTCACCGACGTCAACGAGACGCTGCGCATCGGCTGCCGACTACTGGCTCACGAATGTGACTTACCGCAGGTTTCCGTGCTTCCGGGTCGTTCGCGGGAAACACCCTCCGCCATCCGCCGTTTCTCCCTATGCGTTCGCCTCCTGGAGTACTCGGCGGTTCATTCTCAGCCGCAACTCGTCGTAGTACGTCCTCACCATCCCCTGCATCACCTTCGGGTCCAGCCCCAGAGCTTTCCCGTGCTGGATCTCGGTCTCAATCTGCTCAACCAGGTCCTCGCCCTCGTACCGGCAGAACAGCGCGCCTACGGTCGGCGCAAACTCGAGGTGAGAGCCGAACGGCGCCATAGCCATGCCCAGCCGGCTCAGGCACGCGCCCGCGATGAGCCTGGCGGGCAGCCGTTGCGCCACGGCTCGCTGCTCGCCTGGGTCAGTCCACCGTATCTCATCCAGCACCTTCACCGTCTCAGGCTCAAGTTCCTGCTCTAGCAACTCCATAGTCCACCTCTCATTTCCGTCATCATGTGTCTGTCTACGTTTCGACCCCGAATCCTGTGCCTTGTCCTTTCGCCCAGTCCTCGAACGCGGTCATCCGAGCCGCACGAACCCTGCGAGTATCCAAGAGCGCCGAATTCTCTCCGAACTGCGACACTCTCTTAGTGTACGAACGAATCTCCAGGCGCAAGACAGCACCGAATCCCCCGGCCGGCACCGAAGTAGCTCGACAGACCCGGTGCCCGAGCCGTACTGCGCCTTGCCCTGGTTACGCGTGGTCTATCGGACGGGCCAATGGTTGGGGGCCGATTCGTGAAAATGACTTGGGTGTGGGCTAGACCCCAAGAAGGAGGCTAGGACGCCGGCCCCCCGATGAATGTGTGCGGACGCTACCCAGGTGAACCGTATCGCCTTGGTACGCAGCCAAGCTCTCGGCTTGACGGTGCCCTCGGCCTTGGTCTGCAACCGGCAGTGCCTTGCCGGATTGCGCCCGTGGCAGGTCCGCCACCTGTTTCCCCGGCTCCGAGAAGAGCGTGTATCCCTCTTTCGTACTAACCCGAGGCGTACGCGTGACTGAGTGAAACCAGGAAAGCTCGTTGACGAATGAAGCGGAGAGGATCGAGTCTTGTGAGACTCAGGACAACGGCAGAGGCTGAGATGGCTGAGAGACCCGTGTGACGAGCCCTCCACTGGGGAGAACCGTCATTCCCTCCGCCCCATTCGTCATTCGTGCGCTTGCGTGAGGCGAATCTTATGCCGCCCGAAAGACCAACTGACTCCAGCTTGTCAAAGAACCAACCGCCGCACCTCGAGGGGCTCTCGCACAGGGCAGCCGGACTGAGAGCCAAAAACTTGTGCGACTCCATCCTTACCCGATCCGTAGCATCGTCCCCTTGCGCCTTCATGTTCAGGTAGCACGAGCCGTGCCACCACCTGACGCATCGGTGTTTCATCACTAACTCATTCTGAAACCTGGAGTTATGATGGCACCATCGAACCCCGTCCCAAGTGCGACAGTCCCGGCCGGCACTTGGCTGTCTTGCCTAACCTAAGCTGTGACATGGGATTACGCCACCGCGACATCACGGTGCAGCGGGATGCTGTCGGCCCCGCAAGGCTGAATCAAAAACACGAGGACCGACGAAATGGACACCGGGCGAATCGTCCGACATCGCCGCCGAGGCCGGCCCGAGTGCATGGGCGACAAGGCGGAGGACGGAGATCGGGAACAGCCCCACTTCAGCGATATGCCGCGCGAGTCATGACTTGGCCCGAGCCCTGGTCTCGGGCAGCAGACTCCCTTCTTGGTTCTCGGGCAGGTCACGTTTCTTGACTCAGTGGTGTGCTGGGCTATAATCGCACTCATGGCCAGTCAAGTGCCTCCGGAAGTATCCGAACCGATTGCGGCCGCCGCCCGCGATGTGGGCGTCGAGGTCTATCATGCCGAGCTCAGCGGCCGGGCCCTGCGCGTCCAGATCGAGAGCGCGCCCGGTACTTCGGTCCGGACGTGCTCGGACTTCACCCGCGCGCTCGCCGTCCGCCTCGACGCGGCCGGCTTCCTGCACGGCCAGTACGCGCTTGAGGTCTCGACCCCGGGCGTCGAACGCAGTCTCTATCAACCGGGTGACTATGTCAAGGCGCTGAACCGGCAGGTCCGGGTGCTTACGCCTCGTGGCCTGCACGAAGGACGGCTCGAAGCCGCCGGCCCCACCGGCATCACAATTCGCGCCGAAGCCGGGCCCGCGCCCGCGACAATTGAGTGCGCATACGCGGAAATACGAGAGGCACGAATAAGAGTGTCGGACTCCGAGCTGTTTGCCCGAACCGCCCCCGGACCCCGGAGTCATGCTGAGAGGAATTCATGAACAAGGAAATCGCCAACCTGATCGTCCAGATCGCCCGAATCCGGAACGTTGACGTCAACTACGTCTGCGAAACCCTACGCGCCAGCATCATCGCGGGCCTTCGTCGCCGGTACGGTCCCGACACCGAGGCCGACGCCGAAATCACGCCTGAGACCGGCGATATCCGCGTCTTCCTCGCCAAGAACGTAGTCGAACGCGTGAACACCACCGCCCGCGAGATCTCGGTCGTAGACGCCCAGGTCACCAGCCCGGCGGCCCAGGCCGGCGACATGATCCGGGTCGAAGTGCCGCTCGACGAACTCGGCCGAATTGCCATCCGCAAGGCATCGGACGAACTCGTACTCAAGCTGCGCGAGGCCGAGCGGACGAAACTCTACGACGAATTCTGCAAGAAGAAGGGCGAAATTGTTACCGGCACGATCCAGAAGATCGGCCGGGATGAAATCATCATCAATCTCGGCCTTATCGAAGCAGCTCTCCCCAACCACGAGCAGCTCAAGGCCGACCACTACCGCCAGGGCCTGCCGATCAAGGCCTACGTCCACCGCGTCGAGAAGACCCCGATCGGCCCCCGCGTCTACCTCTCGCGCACGCATCCGGAGTTCCTCCGGAAGCTGATGGCACGCGAGATTCCGGAAATCCGCGAGGCCGTGGTCGAGATCAAGGGTATCGCCCGTTCGCCCGGCTTCCGCTCCAAGGTCGCGGTCACCTCGCTCGACGAGAAAGTCGACCCGGTCGGCGCGTGCGTCGGGTACCGCAAGTCGCGCATCGAGAACATCATCAAAGAGCTCTCCGGCGAGAAGGTTGATATTGTACAGTGGAGCAAGGACCCGCAGGTCTTCATCGCCCGGGCGCTGGGTCCGGCCAAGGTCGTCGAAGTCATCAAGGAAGGCGACACGCACATCGTCGTCGTGCCCGATGCCGAGTTCTCCATCGCCATCGGCAAGAAGGGCCAGAACGTCTGGCTTGCCAGCCTACTGTGCGGCGTGAAGATCGAGGTCCTGAAGGAAACCGACTACCGCAATCGCATTATCATGAGCAAAGCCGGCGCGGTCCCCCTGGCCAAGCTCGGACTCGACGAGACACTCCCGCCGAAGCTTGTCGCCGCCGGCATCAACACCGCGTTCGACCTACTCAATGCCATGCCTGAGGACCTCGCCCGCATCACCGAACTGGCGCCCGAGGCAATCGAGCCCCTGAAACAACAGGCGCGGGACGCGGTCTGGCGAGTAAGCGAAGGCAAACCGGTATTCACGCCGCCCCCGTCCGCCGCTGCACCGACCCCGACACCGACCCCGGCCCCGGCACCTGCTCCAACGCCGGCCCCGGCCGAACCTGCACCGGCTGCGCAGACGGCCCCCGAAGAGGAATCCGCGAAACCTGCCGATTCTTCAGAAGGCTAGCGAGACAATGGCGAAGTTGAAGGTCTTTGACGCGGCCCGGCAACTCGGACTCTCAAGCGAGGGTCTCATCCGTGTGCTGAAGGACCTCAACTTCCCGCCACGCGGCTACACGTCCTACATCACCGAACAGGAATTCGAGGCAGCGAAGCTGCGCTTGAAGAACGAAAAGCACCAGTTCAAGGATTTGATCCGCCGCGGCCGCACCGCTCCGCCTCCCGTCCAGCCGAAACCGCCGACCGAATCGCAGCAGGTTGCCCAAAACGTCAAGCACACGCTGGTCAAGATCGAGGGCCGGGAAATCAAGCACCGCAAGCCGATCCGCGAAACCCCGACCGCAGCCCCGCTCCCGTCCAAACCCGCGGTCAAGATCAGCCCGTACATGACCGTGGCCGAACTCGCCCACGCATTCGGTACGACGGCCTCGGATGTCATCAAGAAGACCATGGGCATGGGCATGCTCGCGACCGTGAACCAGCGCCTCGACCTCGAGACGATCATGCTCATCGCCGACGAGTTCGGGCTGCCGGTCGAGCAGGAAACCGAAATCGAAACCAAGGTCGAGCGCGGCGAGCGTAAGCCGCGCCCGCCGATTGTCGTCGTCATGGGCCACGTCGACCACGGCAAGACCGCGCTGCTCGACTACATCCGCAAGACCAAGGTCGCCGAGACCGAGGTCGGCCGTATCACCCAGCACACCGGCGCCTACGTCGCCAGCTACCAGGGTAAGCCGGTCGTGTTCCTCGACACTCCCGGCCACGAGGCGTTCACCGCGATGCGGGCCCGCGGCGCGCAGGTGACGGACATCGCGGTCCTGGTCGTCGCGTCCAACGAAGGCATCATGCCGCAGACACTGGAAGCGCTCGACCACGCCCGCGCCGCCGGCGTGCCGATTATCGTCGCCATCACCAAGTCCGACCTGCACGACGCCAATCCCGACCGAATCAAAGCCCAACTTGCTACGCACGGAGTCAAGGTCGAGGGCTACGGCGGCGAGGCCTTCTGCATCGAGACCTCGGCCATTTCCGGCAAGGGTGTGGAGGAGTTGCTCGATGCCATCTCGGTGCAAGCTCTCGAACGGGACTTGAAGGCCTCGTACGATGGCCCGGCCCGGGGCGTGGTCATCGAGGCCCGGGTTGACCGGGGCCGGGGCAGCATCGCGACCGTGCTCGTCGAGGAAGGCACGCTCCGCAAGGGCGACCCCTTCGTCTCCGCCGAGTTCTCCGGCCGGGTGCGCGACCTGCTGAACGAAGATTTCCTGACGATGTCGGAAGCCACGCCCTCAATGCCGGTGCAGGTACTCGGCTTTTCCGGACTGCCGCAGGCCGGTGACCGCTTCGACGTCGTCGCGGACGAACGGACGGCGCGCGACATGGCCCAGCGCCGGTTCCTTGCCAAGCGCGACCGGATTCTCTCGGCGAGCAAGCCCGTGATTTCGCTCGAGGCGATCCAGGAACGGATTGCCGATGGACTGATAAAGGAACTGAAGATCGTCATCAAGGCCGACGTCTCCGGCTCGGCCGAGGCCCTGCGCGGCTCGCTTGAAGGCCAGTCGATCGAGGACGTCCGCGTGCGCGTGATTCACTCCGGGGTCGGACCGATTAACCAAAGCGACGTGCTGCTGGCCCAGGCTTCAGAGGCCATCATCGTCGGGTTCCACGTCAAACCGCTCACCGACGCCCGGCAGATGGCCGACAAGGAAGGTATCGAAATCCGCACCTATCGGATCATCTACGCCGCGATCGAGGACATCCGGGCCGCGATGCTCGGCATGCTCGAACCGGAAAAGAAGGAAATCGAAC
>CAZQZR010000004.1:0-63552 GCA_964597845.1 uncultured bacterium
CCTTTCACCCAAGATACTACCATATATCTAACATTATTGCAAGTAGACACTAGCTTACCTCGCGATGATGGCCCCGCGTCTCGTCGAACTGCGCCGCGTCCTCAAGCCGACCGGCTCTATTTACCTCCACTGCGACCCTACCGCGAGCCACTACTTGAAGATTCTCATGGACGCGGTCTTCGGTCCAACGAACTTCACCAACGAGATCAGTTGGAAGCGCACAACCACCAAGAGCGACTTCCGCCAAGGAGCGTTGAACTGGCCGAGAGTCCGTGACGTCCTGCTTCACTATCGCAGAGATTCCCTGGCTGAGGGTGTCTTTCGGCAGCCCTTCTCCGCCTATTCCGATGAGTACGTTGAATCGAAGTACCGTCACGTGGATGCGGACGGCCGACGGTACATGTTGGACAAGCTCACGGCGCCTGGCAGCGGTACTCGGGGCCACCCGAAGTATGAGCTGATGGGAGTGACCAAATACTGGGTGTACGGGGAAGAAAAGATGCAGGAAATGGTGCGGCATGGCCGAGTCGTCCAACCAAGCCCCGGAGCCGTACCTCGGTACAAACGGTACCTCGACGAGGTAAAGGGCATCGCTATTGGTGACACGTGGGACGATATCTCTGCCATAAACTCGATGGCGAAGGAACGTCTGGGCTACCCGACTCAGAAACCGGAGGCACTCCTTGAGCGTATCATCCAGGCGTCGTCGAACAAGGACGACCTTGTGCTCGACCCCTTCGGCGGATGCGGCACGGCAGTAATCGCGGCCGAGCGACTGGGCCGTCGGTGGATTGGCATAGACATCACGCATCTGGCCATCACACTGATGAAGAAACGACTGCTCGACACGTTTGGCAAGGACGTACAGTTCAAGGTTATCGGCGAACCGGTGGACGTGGCCGGAGCGCAGGAGCTTGCCGGCAAGGACCCCTATCAGTTCCAATGGTGGGCCTTGGGTCTTGTTGACGCCCGCCCGGCCGAAGGGAAGAAGGGCGCGGACAAAGGCATCGACGGTCGTATCTACTTCCACGACGAGGCAGACTCGAACCGAACCAAACAAGTGATATTCTCGGTGAAAGCGGGGCACACCGGCGTGGCGCATGTCCATGAGTTGCGCGGTGTGATTGACCGAGAGGAGGCGGCAATCGGCGTGCTCATCTCGATGCAGGAGCCAACCGGGCCGATGAGAACCGAAGCGGCCGGCGCGGGGTTCTATCACTCCCCCGGTTGGAACAAAGACTACCCGCGCATCCAACTTCGCACGATTGCCGAACTCCTCGCCGGCAAAGGTCTCGATGTCCCGCCGCAGCAGGCTACGTTCAAGGAAGCGCCCAAGCACGTCAGCAACGGCTACCATCAACTCGAACTCACCGCCCCGGCCACCGCCGACGCCGATGCGGTCATGGTCAGCGACAAGCCAAGGGTGAAGGGCCGTAAGAAGAGGACGCGGATGTAGCCCATGGCCTCTCCAGTAGTCATGTTCAGAGTCATGTTGGCGGCACCAAGGGACCTAGAAGAAGAGTTGCAGGTGATGCGCGAGGTCGTCCTCACATGGAGCAGCGTCCACTCATTGTCGCAGGAAGTAGCCCTCTTGCCGGTGGACTACAAGCATGACACGTACCCCGAGGTGCGAGAACGGCCTCAGAGTGCAGTCAACAGACAGTTGCTCGACAGGTGTGACATACTGATTGCTGCGTTCTGGACTCGACTGGGTTCTCCGACGGGGACTCATTCGAGCGGTACCGTGGAGGAAGTCGCCCGCCAGATTGAAGCCAGGAAACCGGTAATGCTGTACTTCTCGAATCGTGACGTCCCGTATGGACACGACAAAGAGCAGCTTGCCAGTGTGAAAGAGTACAAACGGCAGATGGAGGGCAAGTCCTTCTACCATGAATTCCATTCGCCTGATGACCTCCACGCCAAGCTCACGAATGACGTGGCCAGGCTCATGAACGAAGATGGATACGTGCTTTCCCAACTGCAGCCCCATCGGACTCCAGAGCCGCAAGTTCTCAATGTAGACCGGGACCTCTCTGACATGGCGAAGCGCGTGCTAGCTACTGCTGCTAATGGCGACGGCGATGCAGAGGGACTGATCCTTGTCAGCCGCGTCGATCAAGGGACGGGCCTGAGCGCGGGCAGGAAACAGATCGTCCCCATAGTCCTTGGCCGGAGGGAAACAGAGATCGAAGCAACGATAGAGGAGCTTGAGACGCACGGACTCGCTGCTGACCGAGACGGCAGACGCCAGGTCTTCTACCTGACCAAGCGCGGTTACGGTGCAGCCGATCGCCTGCCCATTGGTCTCTTCTTATGAAACGGCTGCGACGGCGCGTGATGAGTGCAGACCAAAGTCGAGGTGAGTAAGCACAGCATGGGAGACAAACGGAAAGTGGACCGGCTGGTGACCGGCTGTTTGGAGGGAATCTCCAAGCGTGTGTTCGCGGACTACTCGGCGCAAATAGCCGAGCTCGCCGGAGAGAAGTCGGGCATCTATGCGCTCTACTGGCGAGGGAAGCTCTACTACGTTGGGCTGGCGACTGACCTGAGGCGCAGAATCAAGCACCACCTTGAGGACAAACACGCCCGCAACTGGGATACCTTCAGTCTCTATGTCGTCCGTAGAGAAGCGCACCTGAGGGACCTGGAGGCCATGACCATTCGAATTGCCAAACCAAAGGGCAACGGTATCAAGGGCGGCAGGCTCGAATCTCTGACGCCGGAACTGAAGACGTTGATAGACGAGTGGAACCTGAACAGGACAAGCCGAATCCTCGGGTTGCCGGCAGATGACAAGCGGAAGTCGAGCAAGCGACATGCGGGCAAGGCGCGCGTTCCGCTGCGGGAACGAGAGTTCGACACCATCGTCTGCGCCGCACACGAGGACGGGTTCAATCAAGTGTTCCTCGGCAAGAACTGCTGGTACGCGATCCGCATCTCGGATAGGGTAATCCCGAAGTTAAGGTATATCGCCCTGTATGTCACCGGCGAGGTCAAGGCCATCACGCATTACGGCCGCATCAAGGCCATCGACCCGTGGAAGAGCACCGGAAAGTACATCGTCCGTCTCGTCGGAAAGCCCAAGCCAATCGGCCCCATCAAGTGGGGCGCGTGGGTGGCAATCCAATCGCCGAGACTCGCGCTGATGAAGAAGCTCAAGAAAGCCAGCACGCTGGCGGGGGCGTTCTAGCATGACGGCCGGAGTCCGTGACCGGATTCCGCCCCGCCCACCTATCATGTCCGCGATGGAATCCGAACCCCGCCCGGCCCGCGTCATGGCGGCGACGTTCGCACCCATGGAAGAGAAGTACGTGCTGGTTCACCCCTCAGATACAAGGAGGTCTATATGACATGCAGCTCAAGTTCCGCCCGCTTGCTGGTCTGCGCCAGCTTGGTTGTATGCAGCTGTGCACTTCAGACGGCCACGATCAACCAGTTCGTCGACCCCACCTACGGCCCCGGCACGGTCAACAAGCTCGCCGTGTTCCCGATACGCAACCAGCGCCTAGCGCCGAGTGAAGCCCAACAGGTGAATAGGAAGATCTCGACGGCTATCAACCAGAAGAATCCGAGCATCCAGATCATGGCTGCGCCTGAGGCGACTCAACTCCTCAACGACAATGGACTCGCAGAATCATGGGCTAGCTTCCTCGACAACTACATTTCGAGTGGAGTCCCTGATGTGAAGAAACTGCGTAGCATCGGCGAGGCGCTCGGTGTGGACGCGATATTGCAGGGCGAGATGGTAAACGTGTTTCAGCAGGATGGCAGGTACGGCCTGAACGCTGGAACAACGAGAGTGACCGTGAGGTTTTCCCTGCTTGGCATCAAGGACGGCAAGCTGCTCTGGGAGGCCTCTTGTGACGGGCTGGCCACAACGGCCACAACCGTCGAGCCCGCACCCGCCGTGATACAGGCTATCAACGTCGCCCTGGACAAGATCGTTCAGAATTTGCCATTCTAGGTTTTTGGAGAAGCAAGGCGCTATCGTGCCTGCCCCACTTCGCCCTCTCCGGCCACCGCGCCGAACTCCTGAGCCCCGCTCCGCCGCCTTGACATATCGGCTCTCGGCGTTACGATATGCGCAGTGAAATGCCCTCATTGCCTAGTTGAGGTCCACGACAAGTGGATTCAGACTCACATTCAGACCAACGAAGCCGCTAGCCATGACTACGGTTCCTACGCTATGACGTGCCCGGCCTGCAAGGACGTGGTCATCATGCTGGTACAAGGCAGCTATATCGGCTTCAAGATCACCGACGGGGGCCCACCATGGCTCGTGTACCCTCGAACCACTACCCGCGGCCCGATTCCAGTTGAGGTCGACGAGAAGGACATTGTGGAAGACTACAAGGAAGCCTGTCTTGTGCTGCTGGACAGCCCGAAGGCAAGCGCCGCATTGAGCCGCAGATGCCTACAGAACCTGCTCCGGAGCAAGGCTGGAGTGAAGCCCGGTGACCTCAGTGCCGAGATTCAGCAGGTGCTCGATGGAAAGGACCTGCCGTCCCACTTGGCCGAGAGTGTGGACGCAATACGCAACATAGGCAACTTTGGCGCGCATCCCACGAAAAGCAGGCAGAGCGGCAATATACTCCCTGTGGAACCCGGCGAGGCGGAGTGGAATCTGGACGTGTTGGAGTCACTCTTCGACTTCTACTACGTGCAGCCAGCACGGCTGCAGGCCAAGCGCGCTGCCTTAGACAAGAAACTCGCGGAGGCGGGCAAACCTCCGATGAAGAAACCCTAGGGTCTCGCGGATTTTAGGATCACGCCTCGACCCCCGCCGTCCCGACGCGCGGGCGGTGTCTCGCCGATGTTCGGCTCCTCGACAGCTTACAGCCAACGGCTGACGGCCTGCGGCTAGCAGCACAGCGCCCGAGGGCGCGACGGGTTGGGATTCAGAGGCGGGCCGTAGTCCGCGCGTGCCCTGTCGCGTTTGACTTTGGTGCATCGGCGGCTATAGTTTCCGCGCGTGTCCCACGACGATTCTGTAGTACCTGTATACATCGAGGACGAAGTTCGGAAGTCCTTCCTCGATTATGCGATGTCGGTCATCGTGGCGCGGGCGTTGCCCGACGTCCGTGACGGCTTGAAACCGGTCCAGCGGCGTATCTTATTCGCAATGAATGAGATGGGTCTTATCCCGACGCGGGCGACCCGCAAGTCCGCGACTGTGGTCGGCGACGTGCTGGGCAAGTATCATCCGCATGGCGACAGCTCGGTCTACGACGCGATGGTGCGGATGGCCCAGGAGTTCTCACTCCGTTATCCGCTGGTTCACGGTCAGGGCAACTTCGGTTCGGTCGACGGCGACGCGGCCGCCGCGTACCGTTACACCGAAGCCAAGCTCTCGCCGCTTGCAACCGAGCTGCTGCGCGACCTGGACAAGGACACCGTTGACTTCCAGCCCAACTTCGACGAGCGACTCAAGGAACCCAAGGTACTCCCGGCCGCCTTCCCGAACCTGCTGGCCAACGGCGCGGCCGGCATCGCGGTCGGCATGGCAACCAACATTCCGCCCCACAACTTGGGCGAGCTGATTGACGCACTGATGCTCTTGATTGACGACCCGAAGACCGAGGCCCGGGACCTGATGAAGAAGGTGCGCGGTCCGGATTTCCCGACCGGCGCGACCATCGTCGGGGTTGAGGGCATCAAACAGGCATATGAGACCGGCCGCGGCTCCATCTCGATGCGCGGCACGGTTGCATTCGAAGAGGTCAAGGCCGGGAAAGACCGCCTCATCGTCAGCGAGATTCCCTACCAGGTCAACAAGACGACGCTCATTGAGCGCATCGCCCATCTGGTGCGCGACAAGAAGATCCAGGGCATCGCCGACCTGCGTGACGAATCGGACCGCGACGGTATGCGCATCGTGCTCGACCTCAAGCGCGACGCGGTCAAAGAAGTCGTCCTCAACCAGCTCTACAAGCATACCGAGTTGCAGTCGTCCTTCGGCATCATCCTGCTGGTGCTGGTGGACGGCCAGCCCCGGACCCTGGGCCTGAAGCCGCTGCTCGATGAGTTCCTCAAGTTCCGGTTCGAGACCGTGACGCGCCGGACCCGGTTCGAGATGAAACGGGCCGAGGAGCGCGCCCATATCCTCGAAGGCTTGAAGATTGCCCTGAAGAACATCGACGCGGTCATCGAGCTCATCAAGAAGTCGAAGGACACCGAGACCGCGCGCCAGGGGCTGATGAGCAAGTTCAAGCTGTCGGAGCGGCAGGCCGATGCCATCCTTGAGATGCGCCTTGCCCGCCTTACCGGGCTCGAACGCGAGAAGATTGATGCCGAGTACAAGGACCTCATCAAGGAAATCAGCCGCCTCAAGAACCTGCTCGACTCGCGCACCGCGATGATGGGCGAAATCAGGAACGAGCTGGCCGAGGTCCGCCGGCGCTACGCGGACGAGCGCCGCACCAAGATTGTCCGAGGCGAGGCGGAAGAGCTCTCAATCGAGGACCTCATCAAGGAAGAGGATATGGCCGTAACCGTCACCCACCGCGGCTACATCAAGCGGATGCCGGTGTCGGTCTACCGCCGGCAGGGGAGAGGCGGTCAGGGCCGGACCGGCGTGTCGGTGCAGGAAGAGGATTTCGTCGAAGGCCTGTTCATCGCCTCGACCCACGATTACATGTTGTTCTTCACCGACAAGGGCCGCTGCTACTGGCAGAAGGTCTACGAGATACCCGAAGGTTCGCACGCGGCCAAGGGCCGGTCAATCGCCAACCTGGTCGAGATGGAGAAGGACGAAGCGACCACGTCCTACCTGGCGGTGCGCGACTTCACGGCGAAGCAGTTCGTATTCTTCGTTACCCGCAACGGCAAGGTGAAGCGCGTGACGCTCGACCAGTTCGCCAACCCGCGGCGCAAGGGCATCATTGCGATGGGGATTGACAAGGGCGATGCGCTGGTCGCGACGCTTCTGACCTCGGGCAAGGACGACATTCTCATCGTAACCCAGGACGGCATGGGCATCAAGTTCAAGGAGAAGGACGCGCGAGACATGGGCCGGACCGCGGCCGGCGTGCGCGGCATCCGGCTGCGCAAGGGCGACCGCGTCATCGGTGCGGTGGTCTGCCGCGATGGCACCTCGCTATTGACCGTGTTCGAGAACGGGTTCGGCAAACGGACCGACTTCGATATGTTCCCGAGCCGCCACCGCGGGGCGATGGGCGTGATTGCGGCCAAGCCGGTGGAGAAGTCGGGAAAGCTGGCCGCGGCCAAGCCGGTCAGCGATGCCTCGGAGGTCATCGTCAGCTCCAAGCTCGGCATCGTCATTCGCATCAAGTGCTCGGAAATCCGCAAGTGCGGACGCGCCACGACCGGCGTGAAGCTGATGAGCGTCGACAAGGGCGACACGGTCGTGGACGTCGCGCTCATCGAAGAGGAGTCTCAGCTCCCGGCTGAGAAGCAGTAGCCGCCTACGGACAGACGTCCTTCGCCAAGCGCCGACAACCCTCGTACACCGCATACCGTACACCGTGCACCGTTCGGAGCCGTGCGGTTGTTGCTGGCCGCGGGCTGCTTGCTGTGGGCTACCGGCTCGCTGCAGTGCGTCCGGCAGGCCGTCAGCCCGTCCGCGCGGCCGGTTCGCGTCTTCGTCACGGACGCCAGTCTCGATCGGTTCCCGGCCTACGCCGCCGCGGTCAAAGAGCGGCAGGCTTTCGGTCCCACGATCTGGCTGGTAACGGGTGACCTGTTCGCGGACAGGTCGCTCGCCGCGCTGACCGACGGTGCGGCGCAACTGGCCCTGCTCAACCGGGCAGGCGTTGACGCCGTGGTCCTGACCCCGGACTGGCTTTCGTTCGGCCTGCCGCGGCTGAGCCGGATGGTCTCGCAGGCCCGGTTCTACGCGCTGTCCGCGAGCCTGCTCGACCCGACCGGCTCAACCCTCGGCCACCCCTTCATGGTAAGAAACAGCGGGGCCGCGGCTCTCGCACTGACCGGCATCACCCTCGACTCTTCGAACGTGCTCACGCGCATGGCCGGGGTCCGGTATGCCTCGCCGGACTTCGCGGCCAGCAAGACGCTTGCCTTGATGCGCCAGCGGGCGGACTTCGTCGGCGTGATGGTCGAGCCGCGCGCGTCCGGCGCCGCGTGGGACATGGACTTCACGGTCAACTCCGGCGCGCCCGGCCGGTTCGCCATGGTTCCATCGGACAGTCAAAACCACGTCAACTGCTACGATGTGGCTGCCGACGCCGGTCGGTTGACGGCAGGGGCGTGCGTCCTTGACCCGCTCCGCGTAGACTCGACCGTCGTGCTCGTCCTCGACTCCCTGAGGAGCGCGGCCGACTCCCTTGCCTCTTTGCCATTTCCCCTTGCCACTTTGCATCGTGGCCTCTGGACGCGGGAACGTTTGAGCGATGTGCTTGTCCGGGGTCTGCTGGTGGCAAAGCTCGCCGACGGATTCCTGTGTGACTCGCTGTTCGCAGCCGACTTCAAGGAGCCGAAGGACGTCGGTACTCTCGTCAGCCTGCTGCGCGACCCGGGTCGCCTCGCAATCCTCGCCGTGACCGGCGATGCTCTGGCCGGATGGCCGAAGGAACTGGTGCTCCGGTCCGGCCTGTCCCGAACCGCGCTGTCCCACGGCCTGACCTACCGCATCGCCACGACCGTTGACTACCTCCAACGCAACCCGCAGATCGCCGCGGCCGGGTTTGAACTCTCGCCCCGGCCGTTCTGGACAATCTGCCGGGATATCCTAGAATCTGGCCGAGTCAAATGAGCAGCTTCGTCAAGCGGTTCAAGCCCGGCCGGTTCATCTGGACCGTGCTGGTCATGATCTACTTCCTCATTTTCTTCACCAACTTCTTCCGCGACGCCATACCGGACCGGATGACGTTGCCCGTGCTCTTCGCCTACGTTTTCGTCCTATGGCTGTCGCTCGAGTACTACTTCGGTTCGCCGTTCTTCCAGTCCGGCACGGTCGAACACTCGGCGTTCTGGCGCGGCATCTTCGCCTTCTTCGTCTACCCGTTCCTCGGCTATCTCGGCGCGGATTTCATCTGGTGGCACTGGACCCAGATTCCGGTCCCGGTTGCGGTCACCGGGTACATCGGGCTTGCCGTGTTCGTCATCGGCACCTACGTAAGGCTCGGCACGCTCTTCGATATCCTCAAGATCGCGCAGGTAAGGCCCCCGGTCAGGGGCAGCAAAGAAGAGACCTTCCTGCTGTCCGAGAAGCGGTTTGTCGGGCTTCGGTTCCAGAAGCTCGTCCGTCACCCGCGCTACTTCGCCACGTTCATTCAGCTCGTCGGGGCCGCACTCGTATTCCGTTCCTGGGGCGGGTTCGTGCTCGCCGTCGTCGTCGGCCTGCCGTTGCTGTTACAGCAGGTCAAGTACGAAGACGCGCGTCTGCGCGACGTGCTCAAGCACGAACTCAAGGTCTACTCCGACACCGTGCCCGCCTTCTGGCCCCGCTTCCGCTAGTCCGGCCAGGGCTCGGAAAGAGCCATCCACAGATTTCGCAGATTACGCAGATTCAAGGCCCGGATAGAGTAGAATTCGGAGAGCAGATACCAGAACGCAAAGCTGCGGAATCGGTCCAGACCACTGGACCACTGGAACACTCGAGCACTCTTCTCACTGCTAACTGCTACCTGCTAACTTCTAACTGGGCGCTCGCGCCCGGCGCGCGACCGGACTTGACTTGGTGCCCGCCGGAACTACTCTCATTACATCTTTCCCTAAGGAGGTGAGGTAGGATGATAGAGTACCGGCTGAAGAAAGACACCGACGTCTGGCACTGGGTGCACACTTGCACCAACTGGCCGACCTTTGACTATGAGGTCTCACGGGGTGAGCCCACCTGGGGCACGAAGTGCCAAGAGTGCCAGCAGAAGCAGACGACTGAAGACGTAGAGTAGGCTGCGGCGACCCGGCCACGGCCAGGCTGTCTACGGCCTGCGGTTGGCGGGGTCCAGCGCGGCGAAAATCAACAGGCCGAGAGACACGGCCAGGGCGAGTTGAGCCACCGTGTTCGTCGTCGTGATGAAGAAGTGCTGAACCGGGGTGGTTGACCTGGAAAGCGGCCCGAACAGGAGTCTCACGCCCGGTATCCAGAGCACACGGATGGCCAGTTGCAGTGCGCACGCGGCGGCAACCAACGCCGCGGTCCGGCGTCGCGACCGCCACACGGCGGCGGCCCACACCAGCCCGCCGGCAAGCACCAGTCCGATAACCCAACGCACGATCTCATTCATAAGTCTCACCTAACACCTCCGATTCGAATGGCGCAGGCCTCGCCGGCCCGGCGCGCGCTTCCACCTGGTTGCAGGCTGTCTACCGACATGGTCACGTGCCGTGGGCCTCTTCCATCGCGCTCTTGATTCCCTCGAACGTGAAAGACAAGGCCCAGGTCGCGCCCGCGTCGCACAGCGTTTGGGGTACGCTGTGGTCACGGCTTACCCTGACTCCAATCATCCGCTTGCCGAGTTCGTCGGCCTTCCTGATTTCCCATTCCACCCAGGGATTGGCGCAGGTCTTCTCCCCGACGATGCAGAGGAACGCGGTCGCTGCGCTGATCTTCGCGGCGATGGCGCGCTTAATCGGCTCGGCCGCTTCGCTGTCTACCGGTACCGTGACCGGTTGGTCGTGGCCGGAGAACTGGGCAAAGTCCGGGCTCTGTGACCAGGTATCCAGGATGTCCTTGTAGCGGCCATCGTTGTCGTAGTCGTAGCTGAGGAAAACCCGCTTCGAGTGCCGCGGCGCCTTCTTGGCTTCCGGCGCGCGCAGGCCGGACAGCGGCGGCATGACTATCGACCTCGGGCGCATCGCCTGCCCGGCATACGTGCGCCTCTGGAGGACGGCCTTGAGATCATCGTAGGCCTGGTTCCATCTGCGACCGTGGAAGTCGACGCAGAGTTCGGACTTCAGGCAGTCCGGCAGCACGGAGTCATCAACCCTTGCCGGCAGCACCTTGATGCGTCGCGCGTTGAATTCTCTCGTCATGGCCGTCTTCAACTCATGTTGCACCCAGCTTGACGTAACCGAAGCGGCCGAGATGACCGGGACGACGAAGTCCACGGGCCGGACCGCATGGATTATCCTGCTCGCGAGAAACACGCCCGCCGACATGTCAACTTCGTCAATCCACGAGGTGACTCCGTCTCGGCGCAGCGATCCGGTCAGCTTACGGGAGAATTCGTGGTCCCCGTAGCTGTACGGAATGACGACGTGAGGCCGGTCGCCGGCCTTCGGGGAAGGGCTCGGAAACTCCATGCTCATCTTCGTCTCCTGTCAAAGGGCGCCGGTCGGCTCACGGAATTGAGGGGGCTAGCCGGCGTCTTCTTCACGCTCTCGCACGCGGCGTCCGGTCTCGGCTGGACGTCGGTAGACGGGCAGCCGGCTTCAAGCTGCAAGCCGCAGGCTCAGTCACAAGCCGGGGCTCATCAGCCGCTGGCTGTCGGCCTTCCTTCAGTGTCGAAATGATAACTGCCTGCCCGGTCATGTCAAATCGGCACTGCCTGCCGGGACGTCAATGCGGCGGGCAGGATGTCTCCGATGTGGCGGTCTGCCAGTCGACGCAATCGAATCTGTCGTGCCTCGAATCTCGTGCTTGACACCGAACCGGAACAGTGGTAGAACTGGACTCATGGAACGTTTTTCGCACATGACTCTGAAAAAGGCGATTCTGTGAGCGGGTGCGTTCGGCTCAAGCTGCTGACGTTCAACGTTCACAACCTCGGTCGGGCGGACAATTCCGACGCCCGGACCTACAAGGCCAAGATCGAGTACCTGGCCGACGTACTGGGACGGCTCGACCCGGACGTAGCCGTGATTGACGAAGTCCGCGAGCCGGAGAGCTTCGACGAGCTCGCAGACCGACTCGGAGGGTTTCCGCACCGTTTCCTGGGCGACGCGCCCCCGGTCAATCGCAAGATTCAGATCGGCATACTGTCGAAGCTGCCGATACTCGAGCATGGGCAGTGGCGCGAGTTCCCGGCCGCGTTGCCCGGGCCCGACGGCGAAGCGATGCGGCTCGGGTTCAGACGGGTGATGCCGTGGCTGCGGCTGGAGCTGCCGAATGGCGAGACCCTGCTGGTCGTGGCCGTCCACCTGAAGTCGCGGCGGGCAGCGGTCGACGAGATACCGGAGACCGAAACTCCACGGCGGCGCCGGCTGCTCGGACGTTCGCTCTCCAACCTCATCCGGATAGCCGAAGCCGCAGGGCTGCGCTGCCTGCTCGACGAGGCGATGGACCGCAGGACGGCCGACCACTACGTCGTGCTCGGTGACTTCAACGACGCGCCGAACTCCATAGCTTTGAGCCTAGTCATGGGTCTGGAGGACGAAGAGGGCAGTGAACTCGTGCAAAGCGAAGAGCGCCGGTTGTTTCCAACCTCGTGGCGGGTCCCGGCAGAACGTGCTTTCTCCTATGTCGGCCGGGGTCAGCGGCACCTGTTCGACCACATTCTCGTGAGCCAGCGGCTTTCGCTCGGCCTCGTCGCCGCCGGAATCGAGAGCCAGTTACTCGAGGCCGAGCGCCGGCGGCACAGCGACCATCCAGAAGGCTACCCGCGGTCCGACCACGCCCCGGTCTGGGCAGCGTTCGAGTTGCCGGCTCAGGCCTCACAAAAGTAAACCATCATCGGTTCGTGCCCGACATCTCGATGCCAAGGAGTGGGCCCGTGCCCGGTGGCGTCTGATATCGTCTCAGGTAGCCGGTGATGATGGTACGGTGACGGAAGCGTCCCTCGCGTTCTTCGTTTCCCGCAAGGACCACAACCCCACAAACCCCGGTGCGATTCGTCGTCGCTGTCGGTCCGAAATCCGACCTCGGGGTCCGGACGCAACTGCACTACCGACTCAGCCCGCCAACCAGTTCGCCCGTCGCCCTGCATGCGAAGTCCGGAGTCACAGTCGGCCCCGCCGGGCAATTCAAGGCCAGAGTCGTCAGACAAATCGGGCCGAAGGTGGCATTGGTGGTGGCGTCCTGAACCGCCTTGGAAGCCGTCCCCGGAACGGTTCTCGCCGTGATTCCCGAAGTGTCAACTTGAGCGGTCCCGACCGAGACTAGCGCTCATTTCTTCGGTCACTTACGTTCGCTGGGACTCGCCTCTGTTCAGCAACGGCCGTTCTCGGTGCGTGTCGCCATTTGTGAGACGCGGCAAATCCCGGTTTCGAGGTCGGGCGCGGGACGCACAGCCGAGGTTTTATGCGTCAGGTCGAACGGCGAATCTCCGCCACGGGAGAAAACTAGGGTTTGACCGCGAGCGCGTGACCGGTATTGTCGTCGGTCCCGAGTTCTACGTAGGTCTGACTTGGATTGACTATGACGGTGAGAAGGGCAGTGTCGGGTAGTTGGGTCTGGCCGAGGTCGAATGTGAATTCTGCCTGCTGGTTCACTGCTATTGAGGTCGTCCGGACCTGTTGGGCCAGAGAATCGCCATTCGCCCTGAGAACAGCCCACGTCGGATACGGCACCCGTGATCCTGACCGGACCGGCGTGGCCCCGGTGCCGTGGTTTGTAACCCACGCACGGATTGTCACGAGACTTGTCGGTACGACCCTGACGCTGTCCACTCTCAGGTCCGGACGCATCGGAGGGGCCTTCTCGCTAATGAACACCGGTCTCGCGTTCAGGGTCACTGACAGCCAGCCGTCGTCTGCAACCCGCGATGAGAACGTCGGCGGCGTCTTGCTGTAGGCCAGCGACTCGGCAGCCAGGCTGCTCGTCCGCACCGGCAGCTTCACGTCGACGCTCTGCTTGGCATCACCATCCTTCCAGCATACCCAAGTACGCTTCAGCGTGGCCGGGCTCTCGAACTCGTACATCCTTACGTGATTGTCCACCGTCGTGTCGCCATCCATCACCCTGCCGTTGAACCGCTTGCCGGTCAACTTGTGTGTCAATTGCAGGAATGCGTAGGAGGCAGGTCTGGGCGCTAGAGAACCCGAGTCCAGTATCTGTTGTTGATCCTCTGCTCGTCCCGAGCCGAGCAACGTGTACCACATCATGCCGTCGTAGCCGCCCGCCGGGACTGCCTCCGAACCCTTCGTCGTGACAAAAGCCTCTGCCAGGTTCCGCGCCTGCTTCTCGGCGCCTTCTGAGTATCCCCAGCCGAGTTCCTGATTCCAGACTTCACCGCTGTGCTCGAACTCCCGCATTATCTCATGTACTCTGAGGGCATCGGCTTCGTAGGACTCGGCATGGAGATCCGCGTACAAATGATACGGATGCACTGCCACGCCGTCCCAGAAGACACCGGGGCCGTTCGGGCCGGTAGCGATGTCGTAGCACATCCAAATCCATGTATCGCCCGGAACGATGATCGTATCCCAATCTCCACCCTTACGTACGCGGGACGTCGAGCCGATCAGGAACCTGTCGTGCTCGTGTTTGGTTAGACCGCTGTGGTGAATGACCGACTCGGCGACCAAACACAGCTGCACGTAGAGAGAGCATAGTCCTCGCGCGCCCGCACCCAGCTTGTAGTAGGCGGTGTCCGGCCGCCGCCACCAGCCGGTCGTCGGTGGGGACCCGATGTCGAGCGTGTCATTCGGCTCGTTCCACCCGGTCCAGATGTGGATGGGGTCGCCTTGGGCGTCGTAGTGCTCTACCGTACGCCTCACGAATCGAGCCCAGTAGTTGCCGGTCGAATCAGAGCTGTCCGACACAGGCCGAAACAGATTGACCGGTGCACAGTAGTGGCAAGTCTCGCCGCTCGTTTCCACGCGTGAGCTCGCCCACGAAGGACAGAGTTGCGGCCTGGCGTCCAGAGCACACTTCAATAGGCTGTCCAATTGGTACGCCCTTACATCGTGGCCGAGCGCGGTGAAATCAAAGCTGTCCTGTGAACCCTCAATTGCGTCCCAATAAATCGAGAAGTCGGCGCGCTTCACGGCCAGCGTCTCCATCCCATCGCGCCACGTGCTGAGCCTTGCTGTGTCGTTCCACGGGCAACCTGGTACGATGCTCCACCAGTCGGACGCCACCGCATTCATCCGCCCGTAGACACGAGCGCAGAGGTCGGCCAGGGCCGGCTGGAAGTCGCCCGGCATCTGTCCATACTTGTATGGGTCACTATTGTCGCAGTAGTACTGAATGCTGACCGACCCTGATCGCGTGAATCGAAACTCGTACTGCTTGCCCTTGGTGTACGCAACATGAGTGTTCCAGTTCTCGAATCTCACCCATCCGTGGTCTGGGACCGTGTTACCCAGACTGGTCATGAGTTGAGTGTTACCCTCGAACACGGTCGCGGCGAAGGCCCCTCCATTGCCCTTCACCCCCGCAAATAGCTCAACGTAGCTCAGGCTATCGAAGTTGCAGGTAATAACCTCAGAGACGCGGTTGTACGGTGCTTGGTGGCTGGTCCAGCCGCTCCAAGCTGCCTTGACGGGCTCCACGTGGTACCCGACTACTAGCGGAAACGCTGCACCTGCAATCGCCAGCAGCAATGTTACGCCTCTCATGATTTACCTTCCTGTCGTTCTAGACGAGCAATCCAGTTCACGATCTCAGAGCGAGCTTGCCCGTACCATTGGATGCGTGCGTGAGAGCGATTCCTGTATAGCCACGTGTCGGTCGATCTCTGGTGTTTCGGCCAACGCGACTCCATCTGGAACCGTTCCGAGCAGAACACCACCTGACCTCTCATGTAACCAGCATGGTGGGAAACCTACACATGTCAATCCGCCGGACGCTGGCTCGTCCTTGTCGTCGCGTGCTGAGGTCGACGTCAGGTTCCGGTGTGCGCGGCACTTGACCGGAGGGGTCGAAAGCCGGCATCAGGTAGCCGGGCGTCAACTCACTCGGCGTCTTCGTAGAAATCGTTGCTATAGCCGAAGGTCTTGCCAGTCCGTCGGTAGCCGATGCTTTGCAGAAAGTCGGCTTGGTGCCGTTCTTGGAAGTGGTTCTCAACGCAGAGTAGTTTCGGACGGAACGCCTTCCAGTCGATGGACCTCAAGATATCGAGTTCGGTACCCTCCGTATCAATCGAAAGGAAGTCGATTGCCCTCTCGTCCGGATCCGGCTGGGCCAGCGCGGCGGCAGCCTTAAGCACCTCGTTGGGAGGGAAAGAGGGGACAAGCCGGACCTCGATTTGTGCGTGCTGACGGCGGTTCTCTTCCTCGACACGTTCCTGGTGTCGTGGGTCGAATGCCGTTCCGCTCAGCATGCCGCCATCTGCTGCCGAATAGGTGAAGCGGAGCGGCCCTCTTTCCGTACTGACCGCTCCACAGATACAGGTCGATCCCGGTCGAGACTTAACCATTCGGTCGTAAGCTTCCTTGATTGGTTCTACCAGGACTCCGCGCCATCCGTACTGCAATTCAAGCATCGCGGTGTTGGACAGGTAGATGCCATCGTAGGCACCGATGTCGACGTAGATGCCGCCGCGCTTCAGTTTGAAGTATCGGATGGCAGCCACATCCTCCCCAAACTGCGACAAGCTCTTCATCCCTTGGGCGCGCCAACCTGCGCGCATCCAATCGCGGCGAAGCACGGCAAGTCGATGACTGACTGTCGGCGCGTGCCTGCGCAGCCATTGCTTCGCCTGCACGGCTAGAGACACAGCACCTTCTCTGTGGGTCGGATACATGCCAGTTGGACCATGCGCCAGTATAGCAGGGCCAATCGACTTCGTCCAGTGGGTCTGCGCCGCAGGCGGGCCACGCCCGGTCTGCTTGGCTTGACCCTGATGGGTGAGGGAATATACTGGGTGTCATGAAAGGCACGGCCTTGGCTAGCGGCTTGGGCACGGGCTGCTGCCGCTCACGAAGATGACCAACAAGTACTTGTTGCCGGTCCATGACCGGCCGAGGGGCTGGCGGCAGGACGCGGCGTCCTCGTTTGAGGCCTACGCTCGTGCCGGCGCGCCGGCACGGGAATTGAGATTTCGGTCGGGTGTGGCGCGTACCGCGCCCAGGGTCATATCGTAAAGCGCCTGCTGCTGATTGACGGCCATTCGGTTATCTACCGGAGCTTCTTCGCATTCATCCGTGCCCCGCTCCGGAACTCCAAGGGATTCAACACGTCCGCAGTATTCGGATTTGCCAAGACTCTGAAGCGACTGCTCAAGAACCTGAAGCCGGATTACTGCGCCGTCGTTTATGACGCGCCGGGACGGACGTTTCGGGATGAGAAGTTCAGCGAGTACAAGATGCAGCGGCCTCCCACGCCCGAGGAACTGCCGCCCCAGATGCCGGTTGTGAAGGAGATGGTGCGGGCCTGGGGGATTGCCGCTTTCGAGGTCGCGGGCGTCGAGGCGGATGACGTGCTTGGAACTTTGGCGCGGAGGTTCGAACACCGGGGGATGGAAGTGACCATCGCGACCTCGGACAAGGACATGCTCCAGCTTGTCCGCGGCGGCGTGAGCGTGTACGACCCGTGGAAGGAGAAACGGTTCGGCCCGGAGGACGTGAAGGAGAAGCTGGGCGTGGAGCCGGGACTGGTGTCGGACCTGCTGGCTTTGAGCGGTGATGATATTGATAACATACCGGGGGTGCCCGGGGTCGGGCCCAAGCGGGCCAAGGAGATACTCGCGCGCTGGGGTTCGTTCGAGGCGGCGCTGGCGCAGGACGAGCGGGTGCGTGGCCACGTCGAGATTGCGCGGCTGAGCCGGGAACTGGCGCAGATAAAGACTGACGTTGACGTGCCGGCTGAGCTTGAGGACCTGAAGCCGGGCGTGCCGGATGCGGCCGCACTGCAGGCCATCTTCACCGAGATGGAGTTCCGGGGTCTGGCGGCCGAGGTCGCGCCGGCAGCGGAAGTCAGAGCGAAGGTCCAGGAGTTCGTGGCGCTGGCCGGCCTCAAGAAAGCGGGCAGGTTCGGGGTGTGTCGTGAGCCGGGCCGGGGTTTGTGGGTGAGCGCCGATCCGGGCACGGTCGCGCTTGTAAAGGATTCGGGCACGCAGAGGGAGCTGCTGTCGGATTCGAGCCTGCTCAAGGTCGGGTTCGATTTGAAGGAGCAGGTGAAATCAGCGCATCTCGTTGGGCTGGACGTGCGCGGGCCTTTCTTTGATGTCGGGGTTGCGGCATGGCTTTCCGATCCCAACCGCCACACTTTTACGCCCGAGGAAGTGACCATGCAGGTGCTTGGCAGCCGCGTCTCGCCTCTGTCGAACGACGTACGCGCAGCCCATGCGCTGACCATGTTCGGCGTGCTTGAGCCGCAACTGCTGGCGATGGGACTGGGCAGGGTGGCGACCGAGCTTGAGATGCCGCTGGTTCCGGTTTTGGCAGCGATGGAAGAACGGGGCATCAAGGTGGACCTCGCCGGCCTGAGTCGGCTTGAGGCGCAGTTGATGCAGGACCTGAAGGCGATTGAGCGGCAGGTGTATCAACTGGCCGGTCACGAGTTCAATATCGGGTCGCCTAAGCAGCTTGGCGTAGTGCTGTTCGAGGAGTTGAAGCTGGCGCGGGGGAAGCGGACCAAGACAGGGTATTCGACCAGCGTGGACGTGCTGAACGAACTGGCGCCAAAGAGCGAGGTTGTGCGCGAAGTGCTGAAGTACCGCGAGCTGACCAAGCTTTGCAACACGTACCTGGAGCCGCTGCGCCTGGCCGCGCGCGAAAATACGCACCGGGTGCACGCGACGTTCAATCAGACCGGAACCGCGACCGGCCGGCTCTCATCGTCCGCCCCCAACCTTCAGAATATCCCGATACGGACCGAGCTGGGCAGGCAGATACGGAGCGCGTTTGTCGCCGAGCCCGGGAATGTGCTGGTCTCCGCCGACTACTCGCAGATCGAGATGCGGGTGCTGGCCCATTTGTCCGGCGACGAGCAGTTGGCGGAGGCGTTTAAACGGGGTGAGGACATCCATGCTTCGACGGCGGCGGCGATCCTGCGCAAGAGCGTCGCGGACGTGAAACCGGAAGACCGCCGCTTGGCCAAGGTTGTGAACTACGGGTTGGTCTACGGTATGGGCGACCACGGGCTGTCGTCGCGGGCCGACATCCCGATTGAACAGGCGCGGGCGTTCCTCGATGAGTACATGACGAGGTTTGCGGGCGTGGCGCGGTGGCGGGACCAGACCATCGAGCAGGCGAAACAGAGCGGTTACGTGCGGACAATCTCCGGTCGAATTCGGCCGACACCCGGTGTCGCTGACTCGAACCGGGCCGTGGCCGAGGCGACCAAGCGCTATGCCATCAATGCACCGGTCCAGGGCTCGGCCGCGGACATCATCAAGAGCGCGATGGTGAGGCTTGAGGAACGGCTGAGCCGGGGAGGATTCGGAATCGGCATGATCCTGCAAGTGCATGACGAGCTGGTTTTTGAGGTCCCGGAAACCAAGCTGGAGGAGGCACGTGAGATTATTCGAACCGAGATGGAGAATGCCTGGAACCTGTCCGTGCCCCTGGTTGCCGAAACCGGCGCGGGCCGGACCTGGGGAGAGGCGCACTAGGGTGAAGGGAAAAAGGGGAAATGGCAAAGTGGGCGTCAGGCCGGCGATGACGCGACGAGTGATGTTCTGTTTCGGGACGCGACCTGAGGCAATCAAGCTGGCGCCGGTGATTCAGGAACTGTCGCGGCGTGCGAGGGAATTCCAGCCGGTCGTACTGGTGACCGCGCAGCACCGACAGATGCTGGACCAGGTTCTGCGCGTGTTCGACATAACGCCGGACTATGACCTTGACGTGATGCGGCCGGGGCAGTCGCTTGCCGACGTGACCGTGGGCGTGCTGCGCGGGGTCGAGCGGGTGCTGCGGCGAGTCGGGCCCGACTTGGTCATGGTGCAGGGCGACACCACAAGCGCGCTGGCAGCGGCGTTGGCTGCGTTCTATGAGCGGATCCCCGTGGGACACGTCGAGGCCGGGCTCAGGACGGGCGACAAGTACTCGCCGTACCCGGAGGAGATGAACCGGCGGCTCGTTAGCAGTCTCGCTGATCTGCATTTCGCGCCAACGCGGACGGCAAGGGATAACCTGCTGAGGGAGGGCGTGCCTCGGGGTCGGATTCGCGTGACCGGCAACACGGTTGTGGACGCGCTGAGGGCAATCCGCGCCAGCAAGGCGAAGTGGCGCGTGCCGGTACTGGACCGGATTGCGCCCGGGCAGCGTGTGGTTCTAGTGACTGCTCACCGGCGAGAGAGTTTCGGCCCGGGGTTCGGCCGAATATGTCGGGCCCTGCGGACGATTGTCGAGCGGAGTCCCGACGTCGAGGTCGTGTACCCGGTTCATCTCAACCCGAACGTGCGAAGGCCGGTACGGGCCATCTTGGGTAGAAATCCAAGGGTGCACTTGCTTGAGCCGATGGAGTATCTGCCGTTCGTCCGGCTGATGGAGCGCGCTTACTTGATACTGACCGACTCGGGCGGGATTCAGGAGGAGGCGTCCGTGCTGGGCAAACCGGTGCTTGTGATGCGGGACGTGACGGAGAGGCCCGAGGCGGTTGCGGCCGGAATCGCAAGACTCGTCGGTACCGATACTGACATGATTGTCTCCGCGACCGAGCGGCTGCTTCGTTCGGCTGCTCCCTATCGGAGCATGGCGCATGTCCGAAATCCTTTCGGCGACGGCCGCGCATCACGTCGAATCGTGGATGTGCTGAGTCGGTTCTTTCCGGTGGCAGGTGATTGACTTTGCGCCTCGTTTTCCTAGACTTCCAACGTGAATAGACTGGTCAAGTATCTTGGCGTCATTCTCAAGTGGCGCCGCCTCATTTTCTGGAATACGGTGGTACTGACGGCCCTAGCGGTTGTCGTTAGCTTCATATTGTCTCCGCGTTACACGGCTACTGCCCAACTCCTGCCACCAAGTGACGATGGCGACATTTTTGGCATCACGAGCCTCTTGGGCGGAGGCGCAAGCAGCGGCCTGAGTAAACTCAAGGCGGGGCTCACGGGGGCATCGACTGGTTCGGATCTGACTATCGGGATTCTGAATAGCAGGACTGTGATGCAGCATGTCGCCGAGAGATGCAGCATTGCCGGCCACTACGGAATACGGAAACCCACCCCGGAGAAGCTGGTGCGACAACTTAGTGACATGGCGAGGTTTGCTGCCTCCGACGAGGGGATCGTGAAGATAACCGTTGAGGCTAATTCGCGACTGCTTGCTGCTCAGTTGGCCAACGCATTTGTAGCCGAACTCGACAGCTTCCTTCGATACTCCAACATCAGTCGCGGCCATAACATGAGGGTTTTCATCGAGAAGCGTCTTGGCCAGCTTGATACCAGCCTGGCGGCTGCGAGTGAGTCACTGAAGGTTTTCCAGCAAATCAACAAGGTAGTTTCGGTGGACGACGAGACCAAGGCGGCCATTGATGCCTATGCAAAGATGAAGTCGGAGTTGAGCGTGAAGGAAGCCGAGTACGAGGCCGTCCGGTCCGCCGCGAGCGACGGGAATCCGTATGTGGATAATCTTCGACGTGAGACTGACGCCACGCGGGAAGAACTGCGCAAGCTGGAGCAGGGCGGCGGTGGGAATGGGTTCGGAGTAGGTTTCGGCGTCTCGTTCGCCCGCCTGCCCAGTGTGGCTGCCCAGTTCGCGCGCCGCTATCAGGACCTCAAGATACAGGAAGAAGCTTACATCACGTTGTACCAGCAGTACGAATACGCGAGGATTCTGGAGGCCCGTGACGCTCCGGCATTGACAGTCCTGGACTATGCTGTGCCGCCAGAACGACGGAGTTCCCCACGACGTACGGTGATAGTCGCGGCCACTTTCCTGTTTAGTCTGTTCCTTGGCGTTGCTCTCGCGTTCCTCTCCGAGTACTTTGGATACATCCGGACTGCTAGACCGGAGGAATATGATGGCTGGCAGCACCTGCGGGGTGAACTCACGACATCCGTGAGTAGGATCCTCAAGCCCGGGCCCCACCACAAGTCGTAATGAACCCAGCGGTCCGAGAGGACCGGGACCATCCGGCCCGCATTGTCCGGCGGGTCGCGCGCAACACGGTCTTCCTAGGAATCGCGGACGTGGCAAACAAGTTATTGATGTTTGCATTCTTCCTTATCGCAGCGCGCCACCTCGGTGTCCAGCAGTTCGGAGTGCTTTCGTTCGCCCTCGCCTTTGTGACGATGTTGGCTGTCTTTACTGACCTGGGCCTTGGAGTGGTCGCTGCGCGAGAAGTCGCGCGGGACCGCGGAGTGGCGCGACGCTTGGTTATCAATGCGATTTCCATCAAGACGATTGCGTCTCTGTTGGTAATCGGGCTGATTGTCGCGGCCGTGACATTGCTCGGCTACCCGTCCTCAACCGTGCGGGTGGTCTGCATCTGCGGTCTTTTTGCCGTCGAGAACGCCTTCACACTCTACTTCGGGTTTGTCTTCCAAGGGCTTGAGCGTATGGAGTTCACGGCCATCGCCCGTGTACTGCAGACGATCGTCCTCGTTGCCGGTGCGGTCGTCCTCGCGCACGGATCCGCCGGCGCCGAGCGCTACGCCCTACTCTATGCCGGCGCCGGGCTGGTCTCGGCGGCATTCTCGTGGCTCGCGGTGTCAATCGGGTTCGTGAAACCCGGTATCAGCTTCGACCTCGGTGAGTGGAAGAGGATGCTGCGTCAAGCTCTTCCGATTGGCATTGCCGCAACTTTCGTCATGTTCTACTACTGGAACGGTTCGACCCTCCTGTCCAAGCTACGAGGTGATGCGGCGGTCGGTATCTACAGCGCTCCTTTTCGACTGGTGATGGGGCTAGGTCTTGTCGGCATGGCGTTCTCGGGTGCTCTCTACCCGGTGATGTCACGTCTGTCTGCTACTGACCCGACCCGTCTCACTCGCCTGATCGAACTCGCCCTGAAGTATACGCTGATCCTCGTTCTACCAATAGGAGTGCTTGGTGTGGCCCTGGCGCGACCGGCCATTCTGCTTGTCTTCGGCAGTTCCTATCTTCCTTCCGTCCCGGTCCTGCGTGTGCTAGTCTGGTGGACTGTGGCTGCGTGTCTGAACTCGTTGCTGAGTAACTACTTCGTGTCGGTCAACCGGGCGCGGGTCGTTACCGTTCAGACCGGCGCGGCTCTGCCGGTGAGCGTTCTCGCGAACCTGGTGTTGATTCCCTCAATGGGAGCACTTGGCGCTGCATTGGCAATAGTGCTGTCCGAAACAGGAAGCCTTGTCTACCTTGCCGTCCGGCAGCTGCAGACTAAGAGCCGGGTCCATGTGGCCCCGCTACTCGTTTCCATGGCAAAGGCCGGACTGGCGCTGGTGCCTGCAACCGTCGCCGCAGTCCTGGTCGCACGCTGGTCGTTCGTTGGGTCGGTTGCCACCGCCCTGAGTGTCTATGTACTGGTGCTGTTGCTTGTGCGTGGGTTCAGCAAAGACGACTTGGGCGTGATACGCCTGGTTCTCGGGAGATACCATGCCCAATAGTGCCTCTTTGGTGCCGTCCAGTTCGCCGTTGCGTGGGTTCTGGCTGCTGTTGGGAACCGGGCTGGTGTGTGTTGCCGGTTTCCTCGTACTGGCGGCGATGGGAGACACGCTGCTCGCGCTAGCCGTTCTGGTTGTTCCGTTTCAGGTGCTGGTTTGGGCGTACTGCTTCCGGAGCAACCACCGGTTACTGCTGTTCTTCTGCGTACTGTTTCCCCTGACCGCCCTGGAGCTAATGCCCTATCTGTATCTTCAGCTTGTCTTCTATGCCGGCAACTTGGGGCTGCTGGCTTTTCTGTTTGTCTCATCGCGGTTCATGTCGGAGGGTGCATCTCAGTCGCACCTTCTGTCCGGTGAGCGTCGTCCCCTTCAGCTTCTGGCAGTGCTCATACTTGTGGCTGGCGTGCTCGCCGTTGTGAGAGGGCGTGCACCTGTCCCGAAAGTGATGTTCCGTTACTCGGTGCTGGCCCTGGAAGTGCTACTTGTAGTGTGGGTTTTCGCCGTGTTTCCGCAATCCATGCGACAAGTGCGGACGCTGATTTTCGTGATGGCCGCCGGGTACGTGCTTGTGTGTCTTGTGCTACCCGCCTTTGCTGCTGGGGAAGGAGGCGGGCTCGGCGGCAAAACGCTGTCGGGTTCGTTCGATGCTGTCAACCTGAATGCCTTTGCGGCCCACGTCGGCGTGTTCTCTGCGCTGTTGGCTGGCGTGATGCTGGACGCGAAGTCCACGCGAGCCAGGTTGTTGCTTGGCGTGGCAATTATCGTCTTGCTGGCTGCGCTCGCGTACACAAGGTCGCGAGGAGCTTGGGTTGGGTTGGGCGCGGCATTTGTCTACTATTTGGCACGGACCCGTACGCTCCGACTGACACTGGTAGCAGCCGTGGCGATCGCAGCCTTGCTGTCGGTTGACGTCCTCAGGAGCAGTTTGCTGAGTCGCGTCGAGGCCACCTCGGCTCAGGACCCCTCACTGATGGGACGACTTCTACTGTGGCGGTGGGCGCTCCGGGTCGCGCAGGACAACTGGCTACTCGGAGTCGGCATGGAGAACTTCAGATTCGTCAAGCACCTCTACGAGTACCCTGACTTCCTCGATGTTCACCGAGTGTTCAACACCCATAACCTGTACCTGGAATTCCTTGCCGACCTCGGCTTTGGAGGTCTCTTCGGTCTGCTTTGGTTGCAGATTGGATCGGTTGTCCGTTTGGACCGCCTCGTACGCAGAGAAGGTCGCCCAAACCGAGGGATCGGTCTCGGATTGAACGCCGGGATAATCGCCTTCTCAGTGCACGGACTCATGGACTCATTGACTTGGCAGCACGGGGCTTTCATTCTGTTCGGCATCGTGGTCGGTCTTGCGATGTGCGTTCGTCGTTTGCAGGAGTGCCAGTCCGGTTCGGTCGCCGAAGGCGTTCTTCACGTCGATTTGGTCCCGCCCGATCCGCGCAGCAATCCCTGTGCGATGCGATGAATTCCGTCGGCCGTCGTCTCCCACGAGAAGCGGGCGGCCTGGCGAGGGCCTGCTTTCCTGAGCGCCTCGGCCAGGCTATGATCGTCAAGAAGCATTTGGACTTTCCGTGCGATGTCAGCGACGGACAGCGGGTCGAAATAGATGGCCGCCGAGCCAGCGACCTCAGGGATGCTGGATGTGCCACTACACGCTGTCGGCGCTCCGTGCGCCAGAGCCTCCAGCACTGGGAGGCCGAATCCCTCATAGAGCGACGGAAACACGAAGGCTTGGCATCCGGAGTACAGACTGGACAGCTGTGAGTCGTCTATGTTCGACAGCATCACCACTCGATCCGCTATGCGAAACCTGCACACGGTATCCCACGTTGTCGCAGTGTCAGTTTTGCTGCCCCATCCGACGACAACAAGACGCAGATCTCTGCTGACCGTGAGGCGCGCGAAGGCTGCCACCAAGCGCCGGACGTTCTTGTGCGCGCCGTGTCCCCCAACGTACAACACATAGGGCTTGTACGACGAGGCAAAGGCCGAGTCCGTCCGGGTCGGGATCACGCCAGGCCCCTCGGGCACAACGGTGAGACGCTTCGAGGGAATGAAGCCCAGCCGTGTTGTCAAGTCGGCTTCCGTGTGATGGGAGACTGCCACTATGGCGTCTGCCCAGCGCAGTGTCTGAACGGACAGCCAGAACAGCACCTTGTGTCTAGCGAGATGCAAGCTGGGAGTCATGAGCGGCGTGAGGTCATGGACGATCGCGATTGTGGGAAGTGTGACACTTGGCGGCGCGAATGGCGTCGAGCACAGCAGGGCATCGTACTCGGCGGAGCAGAACCCCCGGAGGTACACTAGTTCCCAGAACACTCTGCCGCTGTTCGTGCGTGTCCAGTCGGGGATGGCAATCACTCGGCTTCCCGAGTCCGCAAACAGCCCGGCGTCCGAGGTCAGGACCGTGACCTCGCACGACCGCGACAACACGGGTGTGACACGTTGAAGGTATCTGCCGATGCCAACTGGTGTTCCTCGCGCAGCAGAAGCGTCGATCAAGAGTTTCATGCAGCCGATCCTGCTGTCGATCTCCGCTGACATAGGTTGCCGTCGCCGCGGCCGGCAGGTCGTATCCCGGTCGTGCGGCCCGCGGTTCCGCTGACAAGAATACGTTCCTTGTCGATGGAACGCGAACCACCGACGAGTCCCTGCAGCACCCGGTAGGTTTCCTGGGCCGTCCTATGCCAGGAGAACTGCTTCGCGCGTTCTGGTCCGCGACGCCGCAACTCCGCGGCCGTCTCCGTGCGGTCAATGATGATCTGTAGCGTCGTTTCGATGTCATCGACTGACAGTGGATTGAAGTAGAGCGCGGCATCGCCGGCAACCTCCGGTAGACTGGAGCTGTTGCTGCACGCAACCGGTGCACCGTGGGTGAGCGCTTCGAGTACGGGCAGGCCGAATCCCTCGTAGAGTGAGGGATACACAAACGCGGTGCAGTCGGCATAGAGACTGGATAGCTCAGCTTCGCTGAGGTGGTCAGAAATGATGATGACCCTCTGCTGCAGACCGTGGCGTTGGATGGCGCCTCGGGTTCGGGCCATCAACTCCGGCTTGCTCCAACCAGTTATGACCAGTTTCAAAGACGGCGGGCAGTGCAGCCGTGCGAACGCGGCAATCAGACGCGGCAGGTTCTTGTGCCGCGCGTGCCCGCCGACGTACAGGATGTACGGAGTCAGTCGTGCTGTGAACGACGAGTCTTGACCGTCGGGTACGATTCCTGGTCCTGCGTGGACAACGGTGATTCTCTCCAGTGGTAGCAGCTTGGCGTGGGCGACGAGGTCGCTTCGCGTGCTGGCCGAGTCAGTGATGACTGCCTCGGCCGATCGAAGACTCTGCAGGGCCACCCAGAACAGCGCCTTCAACCTGGTCGAGTGCAGCCGAGGGAGCATCAGTGGGGTTAGGTCATGGACGACGGCAACGGTCGGCAGTGGTGGGTTCATCGGTACCACCGGCGTTGGACAGAACACCGCATCGAAGTCCCGCGTACAGTAGTGCGGAAGGAAGGACGTTGTCCAGACGACCCGGCCAAGGTGGGAATGCGTCCAATCCGGAATGCGGACTGCCTGAGCGACGCCCAAGAATAGGTCAGGGTCGGGCGTGAGAATGGTCAATTCACAGAGTTTCGACAGTTCAGGAGCGAGTCGCCTAATGTAGAGCGATATGCCGACGTTGGCCTCCAAGGCAAAGGCCGCGTTGAAGAGAATCTTCACGCTTCATTATATTCCCACCGAGGTCAGGGTCAAGCAGCCGAAGCAGCGAATCGGTACAGGCTGCGAGAGGCTGCGACAGGCTGCGACCGAGTTGACTTGGTTCGCCTCGCGGCTACAATCGGATGTGCTGCTTTGTATTTCGTTCTGGAGTGTCGCGGATTGACCCGGTGCCGGGTAGCGCTTGATGCCCGCCGACTGAGCGGCCACAGGCGAGGTATTGGTCGGTATGTGCACGAACTGGCGAAACGCCTGCCGTCTCAGGCTCCCGACATCGAGTTCCTGTTGTTCGTGGACCGGCATCTCGAGAGCGGCAGCATCCCGGACGGCTGCAGGGAAGTCCTGGTCGGCCGTCCCTATGGCAAGCCGATCAAGAAATCCGGGGATGTCGGGGCTCGAATTCACTCGGTCCTCTGGATGAACGTTTTTCTTCCGCACGCACTCAGGCAGGAGGCAGTTGACGTTTTCCATGGCACCAACTACGCCCTGCCCGAGAGAACGGCATGCCGGACCGTGTCCACTATTCACGACATGATATCCGCGCGTGTGCCCGGGGCATTCGAACCTGTGTATCAGCGTTACATGCGATCCCTGGTCTCAAGGGTCGCACGCCGGTCGGACCATCTCATTGCGGATTCACAGGCGACGAAGAATGACATCGTCGAGGTTCTTGACGTCGAACCAGACAATGTATCGGTCGTGCATCTTGGCGTAGGAGACGAGTTCCGTGGTGCTTTTGGCCAGGACTACCTGAACGAAGTGAAAGCTAGATTCGCCCTTCCCAGCCGATTCGTCCTGCATGTCGGCGCAATAGAGCGGCGCAAGAGACTTGAGACGCTTATTGGAGCCTGCGCTGAACTCGTGAAGAAAGAGTTGCTCGATGCCGTGGTTCTTGCAGGTGAAGAGGACTACGGCGCGGCGGATGTGAAGCGCACCGTTATCAAGCTGGGAATGGAGAAGAGCGTCCTCTATACGGGCTACGTGGAACAGCGATTATTGCCTGGACTCTACGTGCTGGCAGACGTGGTATCGCTTGCGTCGGCATACGAAGGGTTCGGAATGCCGGTTATCGAGGCGATGGCTTGTGGAACTCCGGTTGTAACGTCGAACGTGTCGTCATTGCCCGAGGTAGCCGGGAATGCGGCGGTCACGGTACCCCCGGGTGATGAGAATGCACTTGCCCGGGCCATCGAATCGCTGCTGACCGACCCGGAACTCCGCAGACGGATGATTGAACGAGGGCAGAACCGGGCCGATTCCTTTCGATGGGAAGATACTGCGGCAGGGCACGTTGAGGTCTACCGACGTGTTCTTGCCCGGGGGCGGCGTTGACCGGTCAACGTGTCAGGGTTGCTGCCGCGTCCTTCGTGGAGGTACAGAGTTCGTATGCCGCGTATCGGTAGAATGGATAGCGTGCTTCCGCCGACGCTCCAGGGACTCGATGTCATCCTGTCACATGATTGGATCATGGGTAACCGGGGTGCGGAACGTGTGCTCGAGGCGCTGTGCACCACTTTCGAGGATGCACCAGTATACACGCTGCTCCACGACCCATCGGTATCCAGTCCTTTGATAAATCGTCATCCGATCAAGACTTCACTACTGCAGCGCGTACCGGGAATTACCGCTCGTCGGGGTGGCGGCGAACCGTTCCATCGGTACTTTCTGCCTCTGTTTCCGTTCGCGGTGGAGCAGTTTCACCTACCCAAGGCGGATCTGGTCATAAGTTCGAGTCACTGCGTGGCAAAGGGCATAAGAGTAAGGGGTCGCACCAAGCATCTCTGCTACTGCTTCACGCCCATGCGATATGCTTGGCTGTTCTACGAAGAATACTTCGGCACCAACCCGGTTAGAAAGGCCGTCTTGTCTCCGATCCTTGCCGCTCTACGCCGGTGGGACAAGGACAATTCGCGGCACGTAGACAGGTTCGTGGCGATAAGCGGGTGTGTGCGAGACAGGATCCGTCGGTTCTACGACCGCGATGCAGACGTTGTCTACCCCCCGGTGGACACGGACCGCCTGACGCCAAACGGACATGAGCCAGGTCGTTATGACCTCATCGTTTCCGGCCTGTCTCCGCTGAAGAAGGTGGACCTTGCGGTTTCCGTCTACAACCGTACGGGAACGAGGTTGAGGATCGTCGGAGTCGGCACGCAGATGGAATACCTGCGTCGGATCGCGAAGCCAAATATCGAACTTCTCGGGTGGCTCGGCGACGATGCCGTCCGGGAAATGTACCGAGGATGCCGGATGCTGGTTTTCCCGGGCGTCGATGATTTTGGGCTTGCGCCGGTTGAGGCGCAAGCTTGCGGCAAGCCGGTAGTCGCCTTTGCGCAAGGTGGGGCACTCGATACCGTCGATGAAGGGCTCACGGGGGTGTTCTTTCACGCGCAGACCACCGAGTCGTTGAACGAAGCGATAGAGAAGTGTGCCTCGACGAACTGGGACCGGGATGCCATCAGGGCGCGGGCCGAGCGTTTCGGCATCGACCGGTTCCGCCGGGAACTTGCGGCCAGCATTGAGAGGTGTATGGAGCGGTGAAGCCGCTGTCTGTCGGTTCGGCGGCTTCGAGGTCTGACGTGCGTGGAGTGCGCCTGCCGTCCGGGTCTCTTGAAGGGGCCTACTGACTTGTTCGATACTCTGGCGACCGTGCTGTTCTGGGCGGCGTTCGGGATCATGCTGTATCACTGGGTAGCTTTTCCGGTGATGCTTTGGCTGTGGGGGAAGGTGTCGCCCCGGCGATACAGGCCGGAATCGCGGACTGAGCCATTCAGGGTCAGTGTGGTGATGGCGGTGTACAACGAAGAGGAGATCATGGCCGAGAAGATGAAGAACCTGCTTGGCGCCGACTATCCCCCGGACAAGATGGAAGTACTGATCGGCTCAGACAGCTCAACCGACAGAACGGACGATATCATCAGGTCGTTCAACGACCCTCGCGTAAGACTGATTCACTACAACCAGCAGGCCGGCAAGACTGTGGTCCAGAACAGGCTACTGGCGGAGGCTAGAGGCGATATCATCCTGTGCACTGACGCAGATTCGATTCTGACGCCGGCGTCACTGCGGCTGATGCTCGAGAACATGCGCGACCCCAAGGTCGCAGTTGTCAATCCAAGGTACGCGAGAGTGAACAAGAACGGCAGCGCGGCCGAGAGTCTCTATGACCGATGGGAAGCCAAGGTCAAGGAACTCGAAGGCAGACTCGGTGCGATGGTCGGCTGCAACGCCTACGCCAACATGATACGCCGGGAGGTGGCCGACCCGATTCCGGATGATACCAATCTCGATGATTTTGTCCTTGGCATCAGGCCCTTCCGCCGTGGGTATGACGTGGTGACTGAGCCGAGGGCGCTGGTGGTTACGCAGACCGAAACCGAGAAGCTCGAGTTCCGGCGCAAGGCGAGGATAAGCCGCGGCAACCTGCAGGTGCTGTCGCGCTTTGCCGACCTGCTGCTCCCCAAGTACGGCGTCAAGGCTTGGGTCTACTTCTCGCACAAGGTGCTCCGGATGCTCGTGCCATTCCTGTTGCTGGCGATGCTCGTCACCAGCGCAGTCGAGTCATCGCGGCCGTTCTTCGCTGCTATGCTTGGGCTCCAGCTGATTGTTCTCTTCTCGGTTCCGCTTCTCGTCGTCGCGAGAGGCAGGTGGCGCAAGCTGCTCGTCCCTCAGTACTACTACTTTGTGAACATCGCTCTACTAGTGGGCTATTGGGAGTTCTTCGCAAGTCACGAGAAGTACTGGACGAAGACTCCGCGGAACCCTACGATCTTGTGATGAGCACTCGGACGTCCAGTCCACAGGCATACCGCATTGGGCACGCCCGGGCTCTTTGCCGGGTGAACTGCAGGGTTCACATGGAAGCATTGAGGTCGCCGTAGGTGAGTCCGTTCCGACTGCCATCCTGTACCAGGAGGAAAACCATGGCTAGTTTCCGCGTTTCGATACTCCGAATCCTGACTCTGTTGATCGTCGCACTTCCAGCTTGGGCCAATCTGAGCCTGGCTGGTGACAAGCTGGCTCTGGACGTTACAGTCTGGATGGGTGCGCATTGGTGGCGGGCGGAGCAGGCCGGCCTTGCACGGAATGAATTCGCGTTCGAGCGTGTTCAGGCACTTGCCGGGCTGACCGGACAGCTGAGCCCAGTTGTGTCGCTTCGGTTTAGCGGCGATGTCGGCTACCTCCAACCACAGGACTTGTACGTTGATCTGCGCTGGCGTGGCGGTTTCGGTCTTCGCGCGGGGCAATTCCTGTTGCCGCTCGGCATGGATGCGATGACCGAGCCGGACAGCCAGGTTCTAGCAAGCAGTTCGTTCCTGGTCAGCTACGCAAAACCAGCCGGAATCCGGGACATTGGTGTTATGGGAGGCTGGGAGACGAGTCGCATTACGGTGTCGGCAGCGGTCGTCAACGGAGCCGGAGCGAATACCGGCGACAACAACGACCGCAAGGATCTGTGCGGGCGAATCACCGTAAGACCGCTGGCCGCCCTGGACGCGGTCCTCGCACTGCGTGCTTACTACGGCTGGCCCGATTCTCCGGATTCGCTTTGGCGGTCTACGGCGCTTGAAGCCCGCCTGAGACGCGGGCCGCTGGAACTCCAGGCCGAATTCCAGAATCACCGCAGTCAGAATGCACGTAACAACATGGCGTATCTGCAGGCAGCCTGGGATATCGGACCGCTAGAGCCCGTTGGGCGGTTCGACTTGGTCGTACCCCAAGGAGAGCGCTTAGAGTGGATGATGGTCGGTGGACTGAACGTACGGCCTTTGCCCGATCATCTCAGAGTCATAGTCGATTGTTCCTATCACCGGAACTACCAGGATAACTGGGGTTTCTTCAGCTTCCATCTGCAACTGCAGGCGTCCATCTAGCGTCGGTTCAGCACGAGTCCCTCGTTGGTTCCGTTTCTTCTGGGGGTGGGCAAGAGCATCAACTGCGAGTTCAGGCTGCGTCAAGTCCATTCCGGCATGGCCGGCCCAGTCCTGTTTACTGCGACGGCCAATCAGGGCCAGATACATGTCGAGCTCGAATTGGACAACAACACCGGCCGCATGTATGCCTTCATCGAGTGGTCTCGCCGTCTGCCTCAGTGCTTCTTGTCTTTGGGCGATGTGCATGCGCTCCCGCGGGTGCAGGCTCTGCTGCTTTGGCAACGACCAAGATGGTGTCGTAGAGGTTCAGTCCAGAGAACCTAAGGATGAATGAGCAAATGGCGAAGTGGATGTCGTCGGCTGTCTTCCTGATTCCCGTGGCATGGGTGTTTGGGTCGAGATCCTCACAGGCCGTGGTCAGGCCGCTGCGCTCGACGAGTCGGCGAAGCACGGTTGGTGTGAAGTGCGATAGGTGTATTTCAGTTGTGGGTGAGTTCGGCAGAAAGAAGCCCCGGCGAGGTTTGAAGTTCAGTAGGTGTACCTCAGTCGGCGAGCCGTCCAGTCGGATTCCTCCCAATCCGTACCTTCTGCCCTTGAAGCCCCCGATCCCGGCTAGGGCGAGCAGGCGCTTGACGATGGCTTTTGACCCGATGAGGTCATTGGGCACAGCCACGACCAGTATTCCGTCCGAGTTCAGCAATTCCCTGCATCTTCGGAGCGTGGACAAGGGGTTGGGGACATGCTCCAAGACGTGGAACAGGGTGATCACATCGAATCGCGTGTCAAAGTGGATATCCTCGACCTGTCCCTGCTTCACGTCCAGCCCATACTTGTTCTTGGCAATACGGACCGCGCTCTCCGAGACCTCGGTCCCCAGCACGGTAAAGGACTCCCGGGCAATGGACAGAAACTGGCCCGTGCCAGTGCCGACGTCGAGGAGCAAACCAGAGTTGCGGTGCCGCTTCAGAATCTTCAGCCTCCGTTTGTGGTGTAGACTACGACTTTCTTCCTCCTTGAGCCACGAATCGTACTTTCCGAGCCGGGAGTAGAATGCGACGATCGCACGCAGCGTGGGCCGAGGATTGTCGAACACGTACCCGCATTGTTCGCATCTGCATATGCGGTTCGCAGGATCGATGGAGGTTATCATGCTGCCGCCGCATACGCCGCAGCGGCTGAGAGTCTCGAGTTCCTCTTCATTGTTCGGGCGGGCGTCCATCCTGTTCATTCCTGTCATAGGACTACCGGTCGGCGTCTTCAATCAGGGCGCGGATGGAGAGAAGCTCTTTCTTGAGCCAGGGGAGTATATGGCGATGGTCTCCCGGCGGGGCGATGGGGGTGGGGTTCGCGGACATCTTGGTGAGTTGGCGGCGGGCGCCGGCCACGGTCAGCTTCTCGGTTCGCACCAGGTGCTTGATGAGCTGCAGGCGTTCGAGTTGGGCGCCGGTGTAGATGCGGCGGCGGGCTGAGTTGCGTGTGGGCTTGAGTTCGAACTGCTGTTCCCAGTAGCGCAGCACGTGGGGTTTGATGCCGAGCTTGCGGCAAACCTCGGTCACCGAATAGTACTTCCTCGTGTTCATTTCCAGATTTCCTGCCTCGGGTTACGTCTCAGCAGCCGGTTCATGCTGTCGCGCGGAGACAGACCTTCGTAAAGAATCTTGCAGACTTCTTCAGTGATAGGCATCTCGACTCGTTGGCTGCCGGCCAGGGATCGAGCCGAGCGGGCGGTTGTTGCGCCTTCGGCGACTCCGGACAGCTTCGCCACGGCCGTTGCCGTCGACTCGCCCTGGCCAATGGCGACGCCGAGGGCATGGTTGCGCGAGTGATCCGAGAACGCCGTGACGATGAGGTCTCCCATCCCGGAGAGGCCCGCGAAGGTGAGCGGATTGGCGTTGAAAGCGAGGCCGAGCCGGGTGATTTCGGCTAGCCCTCGGGTCAGCAGCGCCGCCTTGGCGTTGATGCCAAGCCCGATGCCGTCACCGATGCCCGCCGCGATCGCGATGACGTTCTTCAGGGCGGCGCCGAGTTCGACGCCAACGACGTCGCCGTGCGAGTAGACGCGGAGGTTCCCGCCGGTGAACGTGTCCCGGACCAGCGTGGCGCCTGTCTCGCTTGAGGACGCGGCCACGAGCGAAGTGGGATCGCCCAGCGCGACGTCACGCGGTATGCCGGGTCCGGCCAGCACGACGACCGGGAACGCGGGCAATGCTTCGCTGATCGCGACCGACAGGCGCTTGAGTGACTTCGGCTCGATGCCCTTGGTAACGGTCACGAGTGCCTGAGGCTTCGGGCCCGCGGCTTTCACCTGCCGGATAACGTCAGCCAGGGCGTCCGATGGCACCGCGAACACGACCAGTTGGGCCCCGTCGACCACCTTGCCAAGGTCGTCGGTCGCCACCATCGTCTCCGGTATGGTGACGCTCTCGGGCAGGTCAGGATGACGCCGGGTTAAATGAAGTCGGTCCAGGCTTGCCCGGTTAGATTCCCAGAGCGATACGTCCAGGCCCTTCGCGGCCAGCCTGATACCGAGGGCAAGTGCCCATCGGCCGGCTCCGGCAAAGGCGACCTTCATGTCTTCCTGAGCAGCTTGAGCCACAGTCCGAGCCGTGGTTCCGTGCCGCTGGTGAGGCGTCCGATATTCGACCAGTGACGAATGACGATTATGACCGCCACGCCCAGCGTGAATGCCAGCAGCGGGGCGTTGTGCCGGTAGATGAGTGAGGTAAGGATCGGCAGGGCGCAGGCAAAGAACAGCGACGAGAGTGAGATGAAACCGGTCACCGCGAGCACCGTGACGTATATGCCGAGCCCGGCGAGCAGACTCTTCGGGCACAGGAAGGCCGCTACGCCCACGGTTGTTGCCACACCCTTGCCACCCCTGAACCTGAGCCACGGGCAGAACACGTGGCCGAGGATTGCTCCCAGACCGACCAGCGCCGGCGTGAAGCCAAGCGGCTGAGCGAAAGCGGTCGGCAGAAGTCCTTTGGCGGCATCGAGTAGCAGGACCGGTATTGCCCAGAGCCAGCCAATGGTGCGCTGGACGTTGGTGAACCCGATATTGCCTGAGCCGTGCCGGCGGATGTCGATTCCGTTCAACCGGCCCGCGAAATACCCGAACGGAATTGAGCCGCACGTCGCGCCTGCCAGCAGGGAGAGGAGGGCAGTCCGGACCATCGGTTCAGTCACCGGGGCCGATTCGTGCCGATGGCGTCAGGTAGCGAGTTTCTTTCACTGAATCCAAGATAGCCGCCGGTCGTCCGATGTCAAGCGGCTGCGGTTGTTGACACCGGCCGGACGCGGCAATATGGTTTAAGCTGAAAGGCTGAATTGAACGAATCCGAACCGCAGCAGGACGAGAAGCGACCCGACCGTGCGGTCGGAACGACCGGTCAGGCTGCATCACCGCCGAAACTGGTTTTCGAGCCGGACCAGCGACAGGCCGCACGGGTCGCACGCGTGCGGACGTTCACCGTGCTGGCGGCCGCAGTTCTCACGCTGGGAGCGCTGATTCTCATTCTGACGTACCGACCCCGACCCCCGGCCCTGCCCGAACAGATTGCGCTGGCACGTACCGTGCCTCTGCCCGAGAGCGCGGCTTCAGTTCCAGCGCCGGCCATCATCCAGCAACCCCCAGCCTCTCACGTGACCGGAGTGGTTGGGAAAGCTCAACTCGCAGCAGCGGCAATAGATACACTCGTGAGCAGCGCGGCTGGGAAGTGGCTGCGGGCGTCCGAGCTGACGCCGCAGGGCAGTGTGACGCGCGAGAATGGTGAGGACGTGGTCGCGAAGTTCAGAAAGGCAGTTGTCCTTGCGGATAGCGCGCGTGGCGACATCGCCATGGCGCGGCAGCAGGCCGAAGTCGTGTTCAGGGCCTCACGCGACGCGGAATCCGGTACCGCTTTCCGGCTCAGCGCTCTCTACGCTGCCATCGATCGCTACTTGAAGTCCATGGCTGATGACGCCGATGACCGGTACTCCTTCTACTCGAAGTCGGAGGTCTCGGTCAAGACGGTGCTGCTTGGGGATTCTGCTGAGTCTGATGTCCAGCAGAACGTGGCGATGAGTTATCTGCGCCGGTCTGAGGATCGTCAGAGCGACATCCGGCGGCTGGCACAACAGGTTCGCGAGGCACTACTCAACATCGACAATGCCGGCAAATAAGGGCGCGGGTAGCTGGCGACTCCGGGCACTTGAGCTCGTCGTTGTCTTGGTTGACATATGCCTGCTGGCGGGCTGCCGGTTTCCCACCACGGTCTACGGCCGGCTGGTGCTCAAGCCCGGGGAGGACGGCGACGTGCGGCTTGCGCGGGTCGAGTTGCGTGACAGCGTTGCCTGGGATTCGACCCCGGTATATGCCATTGTTCCGGAATCGGGCGGGTCGTTCTTCCGGGCGTCGTTTGAGTTCCCGGCGGTCGCGCCGGGACCGTACTACCTGCTGGCGTGGCAGGACAGGGATGCCGACGGCAAGGTCAGTGACGGTGACCTGACTGGCGTCTACGGCGATTCCCTGGAATTGCGCTTGCCGGGTAAGCAACTGATGGTCCATGAGGGGTGGACGGTCGATGCCGGCGACATCGAGATGGCAAGGTACGCCGTGCTTGAGGTTACTGCAGCCGGGCAGAGGTCGCAGTCCGGCGAGACGACCGGCTTCACCTATGTCTTGAACTATGACGTAACTCTGGCCTCGTTGACCATTACCTTTCCCGGCCAGCCGGCGATGCCTGACCCGAGTGCTCCCGGGCCAAAGCTCGCCGATTCAACGTACAGGTCCGACGGCTGGAGAATGGGCGGCCCAATGCCCACCGGCCTGCACCAGCTCGAGTTCCGCGGTCTGCTCACGGGTGACAGTTTCGACATCCGAGTGGCCGTGCCCGTCGAGTAGTTCTCCGTCCGGGGCGGCGGTTCATTCACCTTGACTCTCCAGCGTCAGTCCCTATGATTACTCACTGTGGACCTAATCGAGAGCCTTGCGGTCAAGAGCGAGCAGAAGATACTGCTCGTCGTGCTTGATGGACTGGGCGGCCTGCCCAGGAACGGCAAGACCGAACTCGAATCTGCCTCGACTCCCAACCTGGACGCACTGGCGGCCAAATCCAGCTTAGGTCTTCTTACGCCGATCGAAGTTGGGATCACGCCAGGTTCCGGCGTCGCTGTCCTCTCTCTACTGGGCTACGATCCGCTTCCGTACCGGATAGGCAGGGGCTTGCTTGATGCGTTGGGCGTGCAATTAGATGTCGGCGCGGGTGATCTGTGCTGTCACGCCAACTTCGCCACAACCGGACCAGATGGAAGAATCGTGGACCGGCGTGCAGGGAGAATCTCAACTGCGCGTTCCGAGCAACTCTGCGCCCAGTTGCAGGCAGCGATACCTCAGATTGGGGATGTCGCAGTCACCGTGCGTATCGTGCGCGGGCACCATTTCGTCGTCGTCTTCAGAGGGCCCGGACTATCCGACCTCGTTTCAGGTTCGGATCCGATGAGCAATCATGTTATGCCTACGAAAGTGGAAGCACTTGATCTACCGGGTTGGCGGTCAGCGCAACTGGTCAATGAGTTCCTCCGGGCGGCATCTAGCGTCCTGCGTGCCGAGCCCGGCGCCAACTCCGTGCTACTGCGGGGCTTTGGCCAAATCCTGGGTGTTCTGAGCATGTCCGAGCGATTCAAGCTGAAGTCGGCCTGTGTCGCCGCGTACCCGATGCAGCGCGGCTTGGCAAAGCTCGTGGGTATGGACGTGCTTGAGACGGGCCAGACGTGGCAGAGTGAGCTTCAGACGTTGCGCGAGCACCAGTCTGAGTACGACTTTTTCTTCCTGCACTTCAAGGAGACCGACGAAGCCGGCGAAGACGGCAGGTTCGAGGCCAAGCAGGAACTGCTTGAGCAGTTCGACGAGGATATACTGCCGCAATTGCTCGCGCTCAAGTTCGACGTGCTGTGCATCACCGGCGACCATTCCACGCCGGCAACAATGGCCGGCCACTCGTGGCACTCGGTGCCGGTGCTCCTGAATTCGCCCTACGTCCGGCCCCAACTGGTGATTGAAGAGTTCGGAGAGAGGGCATGCGGGCGCGGCGACATCGGCCATGTGCATTCTTGCCACCTGATGGGTTTGCTGCTTGCCCACGCGGGCAAGCTGAGACGGTATGGAGCTTAGGGTAGCTGCACCCACGTACTTACCCGAGCCGGAACGCGGCGTCGGCCGGGCGGATAGGAGTCGAATGTGTCGACGCAGCCTGACATGGTGAGACCGAGCACCATGAGCGGTCCGAGCGGGTGTCCCGATGTCCTCGAGCGCGTCAGGAACGACCCCGAACTGGCAGGAGACGCTGCATTTGTCGAGAGGATAGCCAAGCTGCGTGACAACTTCGGAGTGGATGGCGTCTGTCCTGCCGTGGAGCGCGAGTATCGCGATGTGGCTACCTACGAGCAGGAGGTCACAAGATTACGCTGGAGCGTGTACGTGACGCTATCTTCGATCAGTTTCGCCATCGCCGGGTACACACTATCGAATCTCAACGGCCTTCACCGCGGCGTGAGAATTGCCGCCTTGTGCTTCGCTTGGTTTATCCACTTCTTCGCCTCCTTCTTCTACTGGTGGATGCACGGCATCACGCATAGACAACGCAAGTACCTTATCGGGCTGGAGAGGCTTCTTGGTTTCTATCACTACACATTGCGCGACCGGCGTCCCATGGCACCCTTGCGCATCGGTCAATGTCGAGTCCAGGTCAAGTTTCACTGGGTAGTGAACACGATTTCCGTGCTGTACTTGATCGGTGTCATCGCGCTCGCCGTCTGTCTTGGGGTTTTTCGAAGGGGCTAGCCTCCGCGATGGTCCTCCTGATTGTGCTTGACGGTTGGGGAGTCCGGTCGGAAGCGCAAGGTAACGCTATCGCCCACGCCCGCAAACCGTGCTTTGACCGGCTACTCCATACGTTCCCGCACGCGCTCGTCGAGACGTCCGGTGAGGCCGTGGGCCTGCCGAAGGGGCTGATGGGCAATTCTGAGGTCGGACATCTGAACATCGGTGCAGGCCGTGTTGTTGATCAGCCGTTGACTCTGATATCCAAGGCCATCGCGAGCGGATGCTTCTTCGACAACAAAGTGCTGCGCGAAGCCATGACGCGGGCTCGGGAACGCCGGCGGTCGCTGCATCTGATCGGGTTGCTGTCCGATGGGCGGGTTCACAGCGCGATGGAACACGTGCTCGCTCTGCTCGATATGGCCAAGAATGAGGGCGTTGAGAGGGTGTACGTCCATGCGAGTCTCGACGGCCGCGACACACCGCCTAAGGCGGCAGCCGTCTACATCGATCAGCTTGAAGAGAGGATGTCAGCACTGGGGATCGGGAGGATTGCCACTGTGAGTGGCAGGTTCTATGGGATGGACCGAGACGGTAACTGGGACCGGATCTCACTAGCGTTCCGTGCGTACGTCAAAGGAGAGGGATTTGCTGCCGCATCAGCTCGACAGGCCGTGATAGCGGCGTACGCGCGTGGCGAGACCGATGAGTTTGTGCAGCCAACTGTGGTTGACGGATCTGTGCGTCTGACCAACGGTGACTCCGTCGTTTGCTTCAACTTCCGGGAGGAACGTGTAAGAGAGATAACGAGGATGCTTACTGACCCCGCGCTGGACGCCATGCGAGGAGAACCGCCACCTGACATCTTCTATGTGTGTATGACCCCATACCTGAAAGACGGGCACTTGCCGGTCGCCTTCCCCATGGACGTGGTCCCCAACGTTCTGGCAGAGGTACTGAGCAACAATGGTCTGCGGCAGTTGCATGCCGCCGAGACTGAGAAGTATGCGCATGTCACATTCTTCCTTAACGGGCGCCGCGAGAAGCCTTTCCAGGGTGAGGATAGACGCCTTGTGCCTTCGCCGAAGGTCCACAGTTACGACACTCGGCCGATGATGAGTGCGTGTGAACTGACGCAGGTCGTTCAGGAGGCGATCGGGAGCGGAGTGTATGACTTTGTCGTGATGAACTATGCCAACGCTGACATGGTTGGCCACACCGGGGTGTTCGACGCAGCCGTGGCCGCGGTTGAGACCGTCGACACGTACCTAGAACAGGTCGTCCGTGAGGTTCTGGAAGTCGGCGGAGATTGCCTGATCACAGCTGATCACGGCAACGCCGAGGAGATGATCGACCCGGACACTGGTGAACCTCATACGGCTCACACCACGAACCCAGGGCCGCTGCTTCTTGTCACGCGGCGGTCATTCAAGCTCCGGTCGGGTATACTCGCGGACATCGCGCCGACCGTGCTAGAGTTGATGGGCGTGCCTAAGCCCTCCGAGATGACCGGCCGAAGTCTGCTTCAACATGACTAGCCCAGTGCGCCGCGCAATCATCTCAGTCTGGGACAAGACCGGCATCGTCGAACTGGCGCATGCACTGGCCGCCGCCGGGTATGAGATCCTCTCGACCTCCAAGACCGCTGCCGCGATCCGCGAAGCCGGAGTCCCCGTAACCGAGATCGCGACCTACACCGGTTCGCCTGAGATTCTCGGCGGCCGGGTCAAGACCCTTCACCCGAAGATTGCCGGCGGCATCCTGACCACACGCAAAGACGACACGGTCGACCCGATAGACATCGTGGTCTGCAACCTCTACGCCTTTGAAGATGGCCTCGCGCGGGGCGCGACACACGAAGAACTGGTGGAGTTGATAGACATCGGCGGCGTGACTCTCCTGCGCGCCGCGGCCAAGAACCACGCCTTCGTGGCCGTCGTCCCGGACCCGAAACACTACCCGGCAATCATCGTCGAACTGGGCCGGACCAGCAGCATCAGTGCCGGGCTCCGCAAGAAGCTTGCAGCCGAAGCCTTTGCCATCACCAGCCGTTACGACACCGCCATTGCCCGCTACCTCCAGTCCGTGACCGGCTAGCCCCGGTCTCACTCCCCGTAACAGCCGTCCCGCTTCCGGAGGTCCAGGACCGAATACGGCGTTGTCACCCGGCGTAAGGGGCCGAACACAGTGGATGATATTCCAGGGACTGCGACGGGGATCATGACGGGGAGAATGACGCGGTAGATGATGGGGAGGATTACGGGGAGGATGGTGGGGAGGATAGCGCGGAGGATGATGGAGGGGATAATGGAGAGGATTACGGGGAGGATGATGGGGAGAATGATGGACAGGATGACGGGGAGGACAACGGAGAGGATAATGGGGAGAATCATGGGGAGGGCAGTGGAGAGGGTAAAGGGGAGGATGATGGAGAGGATTGTCCGGAGGATGATGGAGGGGATGACGGGGAGAATGATGGGGAGGACGATGCAGGGAATAGCGGGGAGGGCGATGGGGAGGACAATGGGGACCACAATGGAGGGGACGGCGGAGGGGAGTTACCGGAAGAGTGAATAGTGAATTGAGAATTAAGAAGTTAGGATGCGCACTTGCTCCACGGAGCTGTATACTGGGGCTAAACCTCCCGCCAAGGTAGTCGGCGTCACGGCAGCAGGTCGGACAGGCTGAAGTGCGTCCGTCAGCCGGGGCTTCGGATACCGAAGCGGGGCCGGCGGCGGCGCGGGCGCGGCGGGGGGACGGCTACTGCTTCGGGTCGGAGATTGCGCCCATGAATAGGATTGCGCCGGTTTTGCTGTCGGCGATGGCGATGAAGAAGGGGTGGTCGGCGACAATCGAGAACCGCTCCCCCGGCCGCGGCATCGCGGTCATGGCGACGCGGGTTGAGGTAACCGCCGCAGCTTCGGTTCCTTCTTCGTTGACTTCAACGAACGTCTTGTGCTTGACCTCGCTGATGTAGACCGGGAACTGGCTCTTGACCATCTTCGTGAAGTCGGCCTTGCCCGGCTGCATGGCTTCGCCCATGCCCAGCGACGACAGCGCCTGGTTGAGCGTGGCTTCGTATTCAATCTTGAACCGGGGCAGGACCACGTTGCCGGGCTTGCTGGCGAACCCGGCCAGCCATTTGTCCCAGTTCTCGGCGGCGAGCTGTTTGAGGAAACCGGGGAGGCCGCCCTTCTCGTCAGGAACGAAGAGGTACATGCTCAGTCGGCCGCTGCCATAGGGCAGGTTGACGGCCTGGAAGCCGCTGGCCGCGTAATACGAGTACTTGCCGTCCCGTGCCATCATCTGGCGTCGGGCCGCGGTCCCGCCGGGCAGGAAGAAATCCCGCTCGTGGGTCAGGCCTTTGTCAAACTGCTCGGTCCAGTTGCCTTTGAAGTAGACGGCGTTGATGAGAAACAGGATGTCCGACTGGTCAATCCGGCTGACAATCTCCTTGATGCGGCCGCTGGTGCTCGCGTCCACCCATGCGTTGATGATGCCGGTCGCGTCCGGGTCGGAGAAGTCGAGAGCGGTCACCTTGGCGTTGAAGTACTGCTGGTTCGCAGTCAGGAACGGCTTCTCAAATGTGATGCCTTTTCTGGCCCAGAGCGAGTTGGCGACGAGTAGCTTCACCTTGGGGTCGGCATTGGCAAGCTCCGCTAGCAGCGCGGCGTTCGAGCCGTTCACCTGCTGGATGTCCTGGCCGGTGAGGCGCAGGACGGTGGCCATTGCGGTTCGGGTCGTGCCGGACGCGCCGTTCCATGCCATTGTGAGGCACATGGCAACGCTGGTGGGCGAGATGAAGATGTTGTCTTTCGAGCCGGCGGCGGCGAGTTCGCCGAACAGGTCGAATCCGAATGCCCGGCTCGACCTGACGACCGCGTCGGAAACGACCGCGGCTGCGACCGCGGGCGTGGCTGTCGGTGCGGCCGGCGCGGGGGCCGAGCAGCCGCCCGCGGAGAGCACCAATGCAAACACCAGGACTGTCTTGGTCATAGTTTCCTCCTGTAAGTCGGACAGGCTAAGCTAACACGGCCGAGGCGAGCTGTCAAGGAATCTACCGTACCCCAAACCCGATATTGAACCGCCAAGGACGCCAAGAACGCCAAGTGCAGGCGGGGCATTCCCGTCCGGACTCATCTTTGTGCCTTTGTGGTGAATTCCTATCTCGGTTCTAGGGCCGTATTCGGTTTGCTCCTGTTCCCGGCCGACTTTGAGCAAAGGGATCGTCGTCGCTGGCAGGGAAGGTGCAAAGCGACAGGGGCGGGGATGCCGCCCCTGTCTGTCCACGTGAATGTGCAATCCTAGTGCACGAGCAAGGCCTTGCGCGTGACCGTGGTGTTGCCCGACGTCAACTTGACAAAGAGGGTCTGGCCGAATGGAAGCCCGGACAGGAGTTCGCTGTAGTTCCCGGCTGCGCGGCGGCCAAGGTTCATGCTGGCGAGCTCTCGGCCGGTCGCGTCGAACACGGCGAGGTTAGGTGCCCCGGGCTTGACCAAGGAGAAGTTGACCGGCAGGCCCGAGCCGCGGGCAATGGCCGGCACTTCGAGCGCGAGTTCGGCAATCTTCCTGACCTGCCAGGGATTCTCTTCAACGCCGAGCGCGGTGAGTTCGGCCTGCGCAAAGTAAAGGCTGTTGTCGCCGGCCCGGCCGTCGGTCCAGACCGCGCGGGCATAATTGGAGTCGGTGACGATGACGTGGTATTCACCCATGAACGTGACCGGGGAGCGAAACACGGTATCGTTGAGGCGGATGCTCGGGCTGATGGTCGCGCCGTAGTCCTCGGAGTGGGCGTAACGTACCGACCACCAACTGGAGGATGAGGTCGGCCACGATGGAGTATGGTACCAGATGAAGTGGAGGTGGCCAAATGGGTCGGCCGTTACCCAGCCCTTGCACTGGCCGCCGGCCGATGAGTCGGGCAGGCGCGCGGTCGGGCTCCAGGTCAGGCCGCCGTCGGTCGAGCGGGAGTAGACGATGTCCCAGTCGCCGAGCCCGTCGTCAACCCAGGTGATGACGACGTTCGAGTCGGTGGGCGCGGCGATTGACGGCAGGGGTGCGCGGTCGCCGTAGCCCTCGCTGTAAGAGCAGGTCGGGTCCACGGTGACCCACGGCGCCCATGTCGTGCCCTGGTCGGTAGACTTGGTGCAGAAGACGCCGTCGTAGCCCCAGTAGCGGTTCATCAGGTAGATGATGCCGGAAGGGCTGAGGCAGATGGCGGTGATGCCGGTACGCTCAGGGTCGGCCACGCTGCGGTTCCATGAACGGCCCCGGTCCGTGGACTTCGCGAAGATGATACCTTGTTCGGTCGAACCCCACCCCTGCCACGCGACGTAGAGGCTGTTGCCACGCATGACGCCCCAAGGCTTGTCGACAGTGCCGCTGGGGAGATTCTCGGAGACATCGACGCTGTCGGACCAGGTGACGCCGTGGTCGGTCGAGAGATAGTGGCGGAGCACCTGGCTGGAGAACTGGCAGAAGAGGTGTACGTAGTGAGAGTCGTCGACGAGGATGAACGGGTCGCTGTGCCAGTCGATACCGACCGACAAGTCCTTCCATACGCCACTAGTCCAGGTTGCGCCGCCGTCGGTCGAGCGGCCGTAGGTGATGCCGGTGTAGGTGCCGCGCTCGGCCCAGTTACTGAGGCAGTAGATGTAGTCGCCGTCCGAGGCGATGCACGACTCGCCTTCATTGATGGTGTCGCCGACGTCGGCCGCGAGCACATTCGCGCTCCATGGCGGGTTGGCCGCGGCGATACCGACCAGCAGCGAGACAAGGATAGTCAGGTTCTTCACGTTTCCTCCGGGTTTGTAGTTTCGCATAGATGCTAGAGCATCGCGCCGGGTCTGTCAAACCGCGTGCCCGGCGCTTGACTTCGGCGCGGCGGTCACTAACATTGGTTGACACACAACGTTCTTGAACAGGTCTGGATTCAGATTCGGCGCCCGGCTGCTACAGCTCTATTTCATATTAGGGCTGCTGGCGTTGGCCGGGGTTTGGTTTTTCTATTCCCAGTATCTTCTAATCAGGCTGTCGCGGTCCTGGCAGGGCTACGTCCATACGTTGTCCGCCCAGCTTGAGAACGACACCCAGCTCCGGTCCCGGATGTACGCGAAGTTCATGTCGCGGGCGACCGAGCCGTCCGAAGGCGGCTCGCCGGAACTCGACATCATCTTTGACGAAGTCATCAAGAAGCTCGATTTCCCGGTCATCATCACCGATGCCAAGGGGCGGCCGACTTCGCACCGAAACCTGCCGGTCGAGGACCCGGATTCGGCCCAGCTTGCCGGCCTGATATACGTACTGGACAGCGAGCACGAGCCGGTGCCGCTGGCAGTGCCCGAAGGTGATTCGACGCGGAAGCTCGGGGAGATTCACTACGGCCTGTCCCAATCAGCCGTGACCCTCCGAAACGTGAACGCCAACCTCGTGCGCTCGGTGCGATCATTGTCCGTGTTCTCGGTGCTGCAGGTTCTGCTCCTCATTGGGTTTGTGACCATCGGTATCTGGGGTATTCTTGCCTACAAGCGCCGGGAGCAGGAGCACATCTGGACCGCGCTGGCAAAGGAGACCGCGCACCAGATGGCGTCGCCGCTCTCTTCCTTCAGCGCGTGGCTGGATGTGTTGCGCGATCGGTCGCCGGACACGGTAAAGGAGATGGAGCAGGATTTGGTACGGATGAAGGAAGTGCTGGACCGGTTCAGCCGCATCGGTCTGCCGCCGGTACTGACACCGCACCGGGTCGGCCCCGCGATCGAACGGTCGGTCGCGTTCGTGCGCCGGCGTGCGCCGAAGACGGTTACATTCACGGCCGAGGTCGTTGACGACGCGCCGGTGCGGGTCGATGACGTGCTGTTCTCATGGATGCTGGAGAACCTGTTGAAGAACAGCGTTGACGCAATCGGGACGAAGCCGGGTGAGATCGGCGTCCGTTGCGCGCTGGCTCCGGACCGGCGGTTCCTTGAAATCGAAGTGACCGACACCGGCGAAGGCGTGAAGATTGACAAGCTGTTCGAGCCGGGAGTGACCACCAAGAAGTACGGCTGGGGGGTAGGCCTGACTTTGGCCAGGCGTATCGTCGAGAGCTACCATCAGGGCAAGCTGTTGCTGAAGGAATCCCAGCCGGGACGCACGGTCTTCTCGATTCTGCTGCCGGTTTCGGAAAAGGAATAGGGCCAATAGGGCCCATAGGACATATTCATGAAGATACTCTGGATTGACGACGAGATCGACATGTTCCGTCCGTTCGTCTATGCGTTGAAGGACAAGGGCTACCAGGTCGAGACCGCGACCAACGGCCCGGATGGAATCGAACTGGTCAAGGCCCGGGATTTCGACCTGGTCCTGCTCGACGAAATCATGACCGGCATGGACGGGCTGGAGGTGCTGCGCCGGCTGAAGCAGATTGACCCGAACCTGCTGGTGGCGATGGTCACCAAGTCCGACCAGGAGGAGTTGATAAACGAGGCGTTCGGTAAGCTCGTCGACGACTTCATTATCAAGCCATTCACACCGGTGCAACTGCTGGCGGTGCTCAAGCGCCTGTTGGAGAAACAGCAACTGGTATCAGGCCGTATCGCGCAGGAGTATATGGCCGCGATGAATCAGCAGCGCGACCTCGATTCATGGAACGGCTGGGTTGACTACTACCGGCTGCTGGGCACCTGGCAGCGGTTGCTCGGCCGCTACGCCGACGCCGGGCTGCAGGACGTCGAGATGGACCGCCGGCGCGACGCCGACGGTGAGTTCAACCGGTTCGTCGAGGACGAATACCCGGGCTGGCTGGCCGGCAAAGGGCCGACCATGTCGCACCAGGTCATGGACCGATACGTCCGTCCGCACTGGGCCGGCCCGAACACCTATCTCATCATTCTTGATTCAATGCGCGCGGACCAGTGGAACGCAATCTCGCCGCTGCTTGCGGACTACTTCGAGATTGACAGCGGATACTACTGCTCGATACTGCCGACCGCGACGCCCTATTCGCGGAACGCCATATTCTCCGGTCTGCTGCCGCTCGAAATCCAGCGCCGCTACCCGAAGTACTGGGTTTCGGACGACACCGGGCAGAATCGGTTCGAGCCGGAGCTGTTGGAGCAACAACTGCGGCGGATGAGGTTCGACGGCCGTCATGGATACCTGAAGGTTTCCCATGCCGACGAACTTGGGAGCTCCCGGGCCGCCCTGCTCGACAAGAACGTCCGGTTCGTGGCCATTGTCATAAACTTTCTCGACCTGCTTATCCACAACATCAAGACGACGCGGCTGCTGGATGAGATAGTCCCTGACGACGCCGCGCTCGTCGGCATGACCCGGGTTTGGTTCTCATCCTCGCCGTTATTCGAGTTCATGAAGACGCTGGCGCGACGTGAGTGCACGGTTATCGTCACGAGCGACCACGGGTTCATTCGCGTTAAGCGGCCGACCCTGATATATGGCAGCCGCGAGATTTCGGCCAACCTGCGGTACAAACACGGCGCTGCAATCCGGGTCGAGGGCCGCGATGCGATCCTGCTGAACAACCCCGAGACTCTCATGCTGCCGGTCGACCACCTCGGCGCGAAGTTCGCCATCGCCAAGAACGACTACTACTTCATCTACCCGACCAAACCGCGGGAGTACGAAAAGACCTACAAGCACACCTTCCAGCACGGTGGCATATCGCTCGAGGAGATGGTCGTGCCGATCGCCACCCTCAAGCCGCGCTGATAGCTGACAGCTAACGGCGGGCGGCTGACAGCTCACGGCACCCAGCCGACGGCCGGCCGTTGTCGAGAATCGTGAGCGACGGCAAGAGCGCCGGCGGACAGCATAGTCCGAATCACTGCTTCATTCATGGTTTCCATCATGGTGCTGGTCATGGCTGGCATCATGGTTCAGCTCATGGTCCGGCCCACGGCGGTCACAATGGTCTCGCTCACGGCTGTGTGCATGGCCGGCATCATTGTACGAGTCATGGTATAGACCACGGTTCAGGTCAAGGTAGTCATCATGGCATCCATCACAGTCGTCGACATCGTGTCGGTCGCAGTCGGGGATGAGGTCTCGGACATAGCCGTCAACGGGGCCTCGAAAATGGTGTCGGGCACGCCCTCGGACATCGCGGGCTAGATGGCCCCCCAGAAGGCGTCTCTCATCGGGCGGTAGGGCTTAACCCTCGGGTAGCGCTTGGGTTAAGTCTGGTGGGCGTTTTCCCCTGATAATGGGAAGAACGGGTGTCAAGCCAGTTGCCGGGACGGGCCGGTGCTGGTGGCTGCGCGGCCCTGCGCTCAGGGACTCGGGACCCGGAAAGTCACGCCGAGGTGGGCCTGGCCAAGGCCGGGCCAGCTTCAGGACGTTTGGACAATCTCGGGCAGGGCGGTGAAGATGAGGAAGGTGGAGATCTTCTTGCCGGGATACAGGCGTGCGCAGGCGGCTTCGTAGTACTTGAGCTGACTGTCGTAGTATTCCTTTGCCAGCGCGGGGATGTCCTTCTTGGCGACCTTGAAGGTCTTGTAGTCGTAGACTCGGACCTCCTCATCGGTGACAATCACGCGGTCGATGCGGCCGGTGTAGATGGTCTCGCCGTCGGAATAGGTTATGGGCAGTTCCGCGAAGGAGTTGGGCTGAGGTTTGACAATATCCCAAACCGCGATTGCAGATTGCAGGTTGCAGATTGCAGATTGCAGATTGGCGGATAGCGAGTCGGGCAGGCCCGTCAGCCGAAGCAGGCGCGAGATTTCAGCGGTGAGCGGTTGGCGGTCGGCGGTCAGCGTCCCGTTCGAGATTTCTTCGAGCAGCTTGTGGATGACTTCGCCGAGGCCGATGGATTCGTGGTCGTAGGTCGCGTGGTCGCTGGGTGTGTGGCGGGTGACAGACCGAATTGAGGCGGGAGGCGAGAGGCGAGAGGCGAGAGGCGATTGACGGACGGGTCGGGACGATTCGGCGTCGCGCGCGGCCGGAACGGGAATGCCGACTTCGGGAATGTCGGAGGGCGTGATGCAGGTCGTGCCGGGGATCTCGGGTTCGAGGGCGAAGCCGTCGCCTTCCTCGTGGAGGCCGAGGAGTTCTACAAGCCATGTAAGACGCGTGTCCACGAGCGACTTCACGCCCCAGATGCCGGTGAGGAACAGGGCATCGCGGGCGCGGGTGCAGGCGACGTAGAAGATGCGCTTCTCTTCTTCATATTCCTTCAGCACGTAGCGCTGGTGGAACTCGTTCGTCCTTCTGATTCCGGCATCGGGGATGTACGAGACCAGCACGTCGTCCGCGGCGACTTCCTCGATGACGAGCCGGTCGCCTGCGGAGTTGGCCGAGCGTATCTTGTCGTCGAGTCCGGGCAGGAACACGACCGGGAACTGGAGGCCTTTGGCCGAGTGGACCGTGATTATCTGGACCGCGTTACGACCTTCGGTACGCACGTCCGCCTTGGGCTCGTTCGCGCCGGCCTGTTCGAGTTGCCTGAGGATTCGGAGCGGGTGTTCGCCCGAGGTCTCCCAGCCTTCGATAATCGAGATGAACTTGCGGACATTGGCCTCGCGCTGCGGCTCCCAGAACTTCGCCCATGCGCCGCGCTCGGTGAGCGCCTGTTCGAGGATGCGGGAAAGCGGGACGCGGTGGATCTGTGCGAGCCAGTCGGAGAGCGCGGCCTTCGCGGTGTCGAGTGGGGTGCCGGGCTGAGTCTGTGCCTTCACACGGTCCCAGAGGAAGGTCCGGCTTTGGGGACAGTCCCCGTGCGGGGACAGTCCCCCCAGATTGGCGAAGAAGAGGTCGCGCTCCTCGATGCCGAAGAATGGGCCGCGCAGGCAAACGTAGAGCGATACGTCGTCGGTCGGGTCAATGAGGAATGAGAGCAGGGAGCAGAGGTGCCGCACTTCCGGCTCGGAGTAGAATCCGGTGCCGCCGAGTACGATGAATGGGATGCCGGCTTCAAGCAGCGCGTCTTCGATGTCCGGCAGATGGGTGCGGGAACGGATGAGGATGGCGATGTCTTTGTACTGGCAGGGGCGCGCGTTCTCAACATCGCCTTCCTTGTCGTACACCAGAAGCGGCGACGGTGGAGTTTGCAGGTTGCAGGTTGCAGTTTGCAGTGCGGACGTCCCCACCAGCGATTGAATCCGCTTGGCGATGATGGCGGCTTCGCGCCGGCGCCGAGGGCCGACGTTGTCGTCGAGCTTGTCGAGGAGGATTTCGACCTTGCCCGGCGCGGTGTTCTTGCGGGCGCGGGTGAACGGAGCGTAGCGGGTCTGCCAGGGTGTCGGACAAGTCGGACAAGTCGGACTCGTCGGACTCATCAGCTTGGAGAATAGCGCGTTGTTGAAGTCTATCAGCGACTGAAGGGAGCGGTAGTTGTCTTCGAGGGTGATGCGTTCGAGCTTGTCCCTGCCGAGCCAGAGTTCGAGCTTGTCCGCGGCCGCGGCGAAGACCTCGACCTTGGCGTCGCGGAACATGTAGATTGACTGCTTCTCGTCGCCGACGATGAAGATGGTCGGGTTGACGTCGCGGTCGGTCTTGGCGCCCTCGCCCGCGCGCCATTCCTCGGTCAGCTTGTCGATGATGCCCCATTGCAGGAAGCTCGTGTCCTGGAATTCGTCCACGAGGATGTGGTCAGTGTGCTCGTCAAAGGCATAGAGAATGTTCTGCCAATCGGCCTCATCGTTGAACAGCTTGAGCGCGAGATACTCCATGTCGTCGTAATCAACTTGGCCTGCCTCGCGCTTGGCCTGCGTGTACCTCTCCAGGAAACGGTTGCGGAAGAGTTCGAACGAACGGCCGAACTCGACGTTCCAGTTGGCCACGCGGACGAGGTTGCAGAACTCAACCATCTGCTCGTTCCACGCCTGCGTTTCTTCCGAACTGCCCCTGATTCGCGGCGTACCGCCGGTCGTCATGAAGACCGTGGCGTTGTCTTCGAGCAGGCGGGCGGCTTCGGCAATCGCGTCGGGCGTGTATTGCTTCGGGAACAACCGGCGGTAGTCAGGCAGCTTCTCTCTGCCGATGGCGCTGGCCCGGAGTGAATCGGCCAGGGCATCAAGCGCGGACAGGTCAGGCGCGAGCATGTGCGCGCGCAGGACCGCGACCCGCTTGCTGAAGAATGCGTCGAACAGACCGGACAACCGGGACCAGCCCTGGGTGCGGTCGTGGGTGACGAGGTCCATGAGCCGCGCGTAGTCTTTGGAGTTGCGCTCGGTTTCGGCGACCTGCATGAGCGTGTCGTATTTGGCGTTGTCCCAGAGTGAGCCGGAGTCGGCCAGCACGTCGACGCGCGGGTCCAGTCCCAGCAGCGGGGCAAAGCGTTTGACCAGCGAGAGGCAGAACGAGTGTATCGTCGAGATGCGGAGCTTCAGCACGTCGTCGAGCAGGCGGTGGTACAGTTCCGGGTTCTGCGCGCGCAGGCGGTCGAAGATGCGCTCTTTCATTTCGGCCGCGGCCTTTTCCGTGAAGGTGAGCGTGAGGATTCGTTCGGGCTTGACCCCGGCTTCGAGCAACTCGATGTAGCGGCGGCTCAGGCGTTCGGTCTTGCCGGAACCGGCGGGCGCAAAGACGACCATATGGCGAAGCGGAGTTACTAATTCCGAATTACTAATTCCTAATGAGGACCTGCCGGTCATCTATCAGTCCTTCCCGGTCTCGCTGAAGCCGCAGGTGTGGCCGAGGTTGCAGTACTCGCAGATACGGTCGTCCGCGGGCAGGGCCGGGAACTCGCCCTTGCGGATGGACTTCACAATCGCCACCGCGTTATCAAGCGCGGCTTTCACCAGTTCATTAACTGTGTACTTGCGTCGGGCAAACCAGATGACATCGGGTTCGCGCAGGCTGTAGACTCCGAAGTTGTCAATCGCGAGGCCGGGTTTGCCCTGCCGGTAAAGCCACGCGTACAGGGGAAGCTGGACGTGCGTGCCGTCAATCACGGCCTTGGGCGTGAAGTTGCTCGGCCGGCCGGTCTTGTAGTCGAGTACGCGGAAGGCAGTGGCGTTTGCGTCCACCCGGTCGAACCGGCCGCGCACGGCGATGTCCTTGGCGAGGCTACCGTTGAGCGAGAGTTCGGTCTTCTGCGGTTGGAACCCGTCCTCGCGCAGTTCCGCCTCGCAGCGGACCAGGTCGGGCAGCAGGTTGGCAAAGACCCGGCGCGTGACCTCCTGCCAGAAGACCGGCAACTCGACTTCGGAAAGCGTGGCGTCGAGCGCTTTCATTGCGGCATCGTGTACCTGCTCGACCGGCAGAGAGCCGCCGGCGTAGAGCTTCTCCATCACGCGGTGCACCACGAGTCCCCATTGCCGCGCGTCAATGTCGTACCGTGGTTCTTCGGGCGTTTCCAGGCCGAGGATGTTCTCAAGATAGAAGAGGTACGGGCACGTCCGGTATGCTTCGAGCCGGGTGACCGAGATAGGGCGTTCCGGGCCGAACCTCGCGGCCAGGGCTTTGAGCACGTCCTTATCCCGGCCGAAGTCGACCGGGCGGCAGGTGTCGGCGAAGCGGACGCCGGCGGCCTTGCCAAGGGCCGTCTGTTCTTCGGCTTTTGAGTAGATGATGGCGGAGGGTTCGGGCTTGAGCGGCGTGACCGTGAGGAAGGGGCTGGGAAGGACCGGCCGGCCTTCGTCCGAATCGTAGAAGCTCAGGAAAGGCGTGTTGGGTGACGCGGACATGGTGCGGCAGAAGTTGAACCGCTGCCAGTCCCGGTGCCAGTCAATGTCCGGCATGCCGAGTTCCCGTCGCACCCGGTCCGGCAGTATCGGGTCGCCGGAATATGCGCCGGGCAGGTTGGTCTCGGTCAGGCCGCCGAAATAGAGGTGCTTCGGCGCAAGGCCCAGCGTCTCGGTCATGTCCATGACAATGACGCCGGCCGGCGCAGGCTCGGGCGTGCGCGCGGCCAGGCGAATCAGGTACACAAGAGTTTTGATGAACTGGGCACGCGACTCCTTGCGCGCGCCGAAGTCGGCCTCAAAACCGGACAGGGCATCGAGGATGTCGTACAGAGCGCTGCGGTCCGCCAGTAGTTCATCAGTGCCGGGTTCTTCGGCTTTCAGGTTCTGACAATAGTCGACCGCCTCAAGGAACTGCTTGAGCCGTCGCGCCTGGTTGCCGATGGTATCGGCCGGTTCGAGCATCTTCTCGACGAGGCCGGTTGCCTGCCGGACGCGCTTCTGCAGGTCTCTGACGAACTCCAACTCGGTATCTTCGAGCCGGTCCTCGGCGGCCTCAAGCCGTGCCGCGATGTTGTTCCAGTTGACCCGGCCCTTGATGATGCGGGCGCGGCGCGAGTAGTGGTTGAGCGCGATCGCAGCCCGGTCGCGGCTCTCGGATTCGTTCTCGGCCTTGAGCTTGAGCAGGCCGGGCAGAAAAGGCGAGCCGAGCGCGGCCGCGGTCGCGATGCGCTCATAGCCGGAGTCGAGTGCGCGGAGGAGTTCGAGCACAGCCAGGACCGGGGGAGACGCGGCAAGGTCGGTCGCCGGGTAAACCGTGACCGGCAGTTCGTACTGGTCGAAGACCCGCTTGACCATTGCGGCATAGTCGGCGAGACTGGGAAACGCCACCACGGTGTCGGTGAGGTTGATGCTTGCACCGCGGCCGAGGATGTCGCGGCAGATACCTGCGACCTCGTCTTCGATTGTCGGAAAGGCGAAGAGTTGCGGCTCGGGCGGGGCAGGCGAGGCCGGGAGCGTTTCGACCGCAAACCCGCTCTGTTGCCGGACCAGTTCCACGAACTTCGAGGCCAGACGATAGTCCTGGTTCTCGGGGTCGCCGGCATAACCGAGAGCGACGCACGTCTCAGCCTGCGCGATGAGCGCGGTCAGCAGGTCGGCTTCAAGCCGGTTCGGGGCGACAAAGCTGTCGAGCACGAGGACGCGCGGGCATGCCCGGTTCCGGGCGACCTGCAGGGCAGCTTCGGCCATGATGTCTTCATCGTCCGCCCAGTTCAGGGAAGTGAGTTCGCGGTTGTACAGCTCGAGCGCGTCGAGCGCCTCAAGCGCGCGGGCCAGCGGCTTCTCATAGGCAGCCAGCAGCTCCCGGAAACGGTCCCTGAGACCCGCCTGTTCGGAACGGGGAACGTAGCGCTTGATTTCCGTGATGAAATCACCGACCGCGCGCGCGTAGCCGATGGAAGGCTTTGGAGTGCGGGAGCGCAGCTCCCGCTTTTCCGGAAAAGCGGCAGCTCCGCGCTGCACGCATTCCAAGGCCAGCAGGCGCTGAACCAGCAGGGGCTTGAGTTCGGGCGTGAAGCGGCGTGCGGTGCCGAACTGCTCGTGCAAGTCGCGGGCGACCTGGTTCAAAGTCTTGAACTGCGGGGACACGATGGCCGGCCGGTTGGCCAGCCTGAAGAACTGCACCTGGACCAGGCGTTGCTTGCGGGGGCTGGGGCAGAGGTAGAGGATTTCAGCCGGCTCGACCCCGGTTTCGAGGGCCGCCTTGAGCAGCCGCTCGGTAGCGTCATGCGCGCCGAACGGCGCGAGGAATAGCTTTCTCAATGTGGGCAGGGCCGGGTCGGCGCCGGCCCTCTCCGCGTCAGGACTTGGGCTTGGTCTTGGCCGCGAGCTTGCGTGCGTCCTTGCGGCGCCTGGCCTTGATTACCCGGCGATGGCGCATGCGGCGGACCTTTATCTTGCTTCTTGGCATATGTCTCCTTGTGAGTCCTTCACCGATTCATGGGACAACTTGTTCGTAATCTTGATTTCGTCTTCGTGCGGTCCGGACTTTGTCATTCGTCCTTGGTACTTTGTCATTTTCTAGGGATAGACCTTTTCGAGCATGCGCGGGAATGGAATCGTCTCGCGGATATGCTTCAGCCCGCAAATCCAGGCCACGGTGCGTTCGAGCCCAAGCCCGAACCCGGAGTGCGGGAACGAACCGTAGCGGCGCACGTCAACGTACCAGCGGTAGGCCTCGGGCGGCAGCTTGTTCTCAACGATGCGCTTCTCGAGTTCGGCCAGTTCGTCCTCGCGCTGGGAGCCGCCGACGATCTCGCCGTAGCCTTCGGACGCAATCATGTCGAAGCACAGAGCGAGAGACGTATCCTGCGGGTCGCGCTTCATGTAGAACGCTTTGATTGCCGCCGGGTAGTGGTGAATCATCACCGGCCGGTCGAATGCCTCGCCCAGCACCGTCTCTTCATCGCTGCCGAAGTCGTCACCCGGCTTGATTTCCTTGCCCTTGTCCTGCAACAGCTTGACGGCGTCGAGATATGAGATGCGCGGGAACGGCGCTTTTACTGCCTCAAGCTTCACTGTGTCGCGCTCAAGCGTTGCCAGTTCGGGCTTGCGCTTTTCCAGCACTCGCTGGACGGCGTAGGCAACCAGTTCCTCGGCCAGCGTCATGTCGCCGGCAAGGTCAAGGAAGGCCACCTCCGGTTCCAGCATCCAGAACTCCATCAGGTGACGCCGGGTCTTCGACTTCTCGGCGCGGAAGGTCGGGCCGAAGCAGTAGGTCTTGCGTACCGAAGCGGCTATCGCCTCGTTGTAGAGCTGGCCGGTCTGGGCAAGATAGACCTGCTCGCCGTAGTAGTCCACCGGGAAGAGCGTGGTCGTGCCCTCGCCCGCGGCCGGCGTCAGGATAGGGGTGTCGCCCAGGACAAAGCCGTTGTCGTCAAGGTAGTCGCGCATCGCCTTGACGATTTCCGAGCGGATGCGCAGCACCGCGTGCTGGCGTGCGGAGCGCAGCCAGAGGTGGCGGTGCTCCATTAGGAACTCGACGCCGTGTTCCTTCAGAGTAATCGGGTAGGGCTCGGCAAGGCTGATGAGCTTCAGGTCGGTGGCCGTCAGTTCGAACCCACCCGGCGCGCGCTTTTCCTCGCGGACGAGGCCGGTGACTGCGACCGACGACTCCTGCGTGACCGAATCGGCCAGCTCGAACGCCGCGTCCGGGACCTGGCCTTTGAGGAACACGCACTGGATGACGCCGGTGCCGTCGCGCAGAATCACGAACCGGACCTTGCCGGACGAACGCTTGTTATAAACCCAGCCGGTGAGGGTTGCTTCCTGGCCGGCTGAGGCGCCGATTTTCTCGATAGCGGTTTCCACAACCGGATTCTAGGGAAGGAGGCGGCCAAGTCAAGAACAGGGGCGGAGACGGGCCGATGGGCGTGCCATGAGTCCGGCCGAACGCTGTTCGCTTTTGGTCCTTGACAAGTCGGGAGACTGTTCTATTATTGCCCGAGGAGGTGCGATGAAGAGAATCGCCCTGACAGGCTTCGTCGTCCTTGTGGTTACATCCTTATGCTCCGGCCAGTGGCTGGAGACCATACTCCCTTTGCCCGATTCGTTCGGCGGTCTCAACGGGCCCGACAACGTTCTGTACATCCCATCCAGCAATGCCGTGTACGTGTCCGGCGCAGGCGACAATGTCGTCGCGCTGGACTGCGCCACCGGCAACAAGATCGTCCGGCTGGCGGCCGACGGCGGAGTCGGAGCGATGATCTTCTGGCCGGCGGGAAACAAAGTCTATGCGGCGTCGCGCGTCCAGCAGCGGTTGTGGGTCTTTGACGCCGTATCACATGAGGTGCGCACAACAATTCCGATTCCGGTGCGGCCGCGGGCCCTTTGTCTGAACCAGGCTACGGGCAGGCTGTACGTCGCCGGTTCGTCGGGCGACTCGCTGCTTGCGGTGGTGGACTGCGCGGCGGACAGCCTGGTCGACACGATCGCGGTCGGTCCGAATGTGGTTGCCTTGTGCTGCAATCCAACCGGCAACAAGGTATACTGCGCGGTCAACTCCACCGGCGACCTGGCCGTGATAGACTGCGCAGGCGACACGATTATCAAGACGATTCGTCTGCACGCTGAGGCGCTCACGACATTGCTCTACAACCCGTCGAGTAACCGGGTGTTCTGCCCCGACTACGAGTTCGCCGAAGTCGCGGTTATAGACGCCGCCGGCGACTCGCTGCTGAAGTGGATGCCGGTCGGCACCGGGCCATCGGCAATGTGTCTCGACACTCGCGACGACAAAGTCTATGTCGCCGACTATTCGTCGGGCGAGATAGATGTGCTTTCCGGGGCCGGTGACGTATCGCTGGGCTACCTGGCCGTCGGTTTCTCTCCAGGTGCGCTGGTGTATGACTCGCTGGACAACCGGGTCTGCTGTGTAGCAAACGGCGCCAGCCTCCTCGCAGCGGTTGACTGCGCCGGCGACAGCATTGTCGGCACGGTCACGGTCGGCCGCAACCCGGTGTCGCTGTGCTACAGCCCGACCGCAAGCCGGGTGTTCGTTGCCAACTCCGGTAGTGATGACGTTGTTGCCGTCAGCGTGCCCCAGAACCAGGTCGTGGCGCGGGCTCTGTTCTGGTTCAACCCGAGCGCGCTCTGCTATGTCGCCGCCAGCAACAAGCTCTACTGCGCGGGTAGCGACCAGAATGCCGTGCTCGCGTTCGACGGCGGAAGTCACGCCCTGCTTAGTTGCATTCCGGTGGCGGGCAGTCCATCGGGCCTGCTGTATGCCGCGGCGGAGAATAAGCTCTATTGCGCCTGCACCGGCGGTGGCACGGGAGTCGTCAGTGTGATTGACTGTGCTCGCGACAGCGTGGTCGCTACGATACCGGTCGGCTACGACCTGCTGTCGTTCTGCTACAACTCACGCGACCACAAGGTGTACTATGGTGACGGCGATGCCGGTGTTCTGGTCGTCATAGACGCGGTTGGGGACTCGGTAATCAGAACCATAACCGGCTTCTCGTATCCGACCGCGCTTGGTTACAACTACCTGGACGACAAGGTCTATTGCGGCGACGACGGGGACGGAAACATATATGTTCTGGACGGAGCGGCCGATACCGTGATAGCGCGCCTCTACGTGGGCAACGACCCGACGGCGTTCTGTTTCGTTCCGACGAGCGATATGATGTGTTGCGCGACCAGCGGCAACCCCGAGGCCGTAGTGGTAATCGACGGGCGCTACAACACGACTCGAGCCACTACCCAGGTCGGCAACGGGCCGGTCGCCATGGCCTACAATAGTATCCAGAACCGGCTTTACACCGCGAACAACATCGACGCGAGCGTAACGGTGCTTGACGGCAACACCTGGGACACGGTCGGAACCGTTAGAACCGCGCTCTGGCCGGTCGCCATCGGCTTTGACTCGGTTGCCGACAAGGTCTACTGCCTCACCGATGTGCGGTTGGTAAGCGTGATTGACGCCCGTCTGGATTCCGTCATCGCAACCATCGGGGTCGGCCTGGGCCCTTCAGCAATGGTCTGGAATCCAGCTCACCGTCGCTTCTACGTGGCGAACGGCGACAACTCCTGCATCTCAGTGCTCAAGGACACCGCAGTTGTCGGGGTCGCGGACCGGCCACGCGGGCTGCAAACACGAAAGCAAGCTACCCTGGTGCGTGGGGTGCTGTTCCTGCCGGAGGCGAGAGGCGAGAAGCGAGAGGCGAGAAGCGAGTTGCTGGACATCAGCGGTCGCAAGGTGCTGGACCTCCGGCCCGGCGACAACGACGTGCGCCGGCTCTCTGCCGGGGTCTATTTTGTCAGGCAGGTCGCGAGCAATGCAACGATAAAGATCGTGGTCGAGAGGTAGGGGGATGTCATGAGAAACAAGCTCACGCTGTTTGCCGTGCTCTGCATACTGTACGCCTTCTCCGGGGCGCAGTGGCTGGAGCGAGCTCTGGTCGTTGGCGACACGACGGGCGGGTTGACGCTCCGCGGTGGGATTGTCGTCAACCCGGTGTCGGGCAACGTGTACATCGAAGGCGCGCCGATACAGGTCTTCAATCCGGTGACCGCCGAAAAGGTCCGTGCGATTGGTGCCCCCGGCTCAGTGGTCTTCTGTCCGCCGAGCGGTAAGGGGTATATCATCGGCGATTCGGTTATCATCCTCGATGCCGCCGCCGATACGGTGCTCGGCACGACCACGCTGCCTTTCCTGCCGGCATCGCATGCCTACAGCCGTACGTCGAACCGGCTCTACTTTGGGTCGCCGGACGAGCGCGACCAACTTCTTGTTTTCGACCCGAACGGTGATTCGGTGCTGAAGACGGTTGAAATCGGGTGCCCGGTCACCGCGCTGCTGTGGGATTCCTCCGGGGACCGGCTTTATGTCGGGACCCGGTCACACGCCGCGCTCTTACTGGTCGTTGACTGTGGTGCGGATACGATAGCTGCGGCGGTCCCGTCCGGGCTACGCGAGCTGGACAAGCTGGCCCTGAGCACGGTCTCGCACAAGCTCTATTGCGCGGGAGTTCTCGACACGAGCACCGCCGAGGCGGTCGTCGTGGTAAGCACGGACTCGCTCAGAGCGATCGGTGAAGTGCCCGGCCTGATGCTGCCCGACGCCATGGAGTACAGCCCGTTCACGGACCGGCTGTATTGCCCTGTTCGGGCAGGCGGGGACAGCCTGCTTGTCGTGGACTGCCGTGGGGATACGGTACGCGGGCAGATTGAGGCATACGTCGAGGGGCTTGCGGTCAATACGTTGAATGGCAGTGTTTACTTCGGACCGCGTGATTCCGGTACGGTCGCGGTGATGGATACCGCCGACACCGTCGTCGGCCTGATTCGAGTTTCGGAAGCGACCAGCAGCACCGTGGGCGCGCTGACCTTCCGGCCTGACCGGAACGAGCTCTACTGCGCCCTGACGGCCAGCCTCGCCTATGTCATCGACGCGTCGGCCGACACGGTTGCGAGGGTAGTCGACTACACCACTTTCACTCCGCGCCAGATGATTCACAACCCGGCCGGGGACAAGCTGTACCTGCTCTGCCCGTCGCAGGACGCGGTGCTGGTCATGGACAGCGCATGCGTGACGACCGCGTGCATATACGGAGGAGTCACAAACTCCTACGCCCTGCCGGTGCTGAACCGGACGCTCAACCGTCTCTATGTGGCCGACCGTGCCGCCCTGCGGGTGATAGACTGCAACTCCGACTCGCTTGTCCGGACCGTTGCCATGAGCGGAATCAACCGTCCCGTGCCCGTGCTGGTTCCTGACATGAACAGGCTGTACGTGTTTCCAAGGGCCGGAAGTCCCTACTCCGTGTACGCGTACGACGGCCTGAGAGACACGGTCGTCCCCGTCCTGACTCTGCCTGACGCGGCGCCGTGCGCGGTCTTCGACCCGCGCTCCAACCGCGTCTACTTCGCGTGCGAAGACCCGCCAACCGTGCGAGCTCTTGATCCGGCGACGGACTCCGTGGTCAAGACCTTCGACCTCGTGGGCGGCTCCAATCATGGGAGGATGGCGCTCAATTCCGACCTCGGCCGGCTGTACTACACCGACCAGTCACCGAATCGCATGTTCACGATTGATGTGCTGGCCGACTCGGTCGTTGGTTCTGAGAGTCTGCCCTGGGATATCGACACCCTGTTCCTGAACCGGCGACTGGGCAAGCTCTACCTGTGCAGTCGCGACGTAGCCAAGGTACTAGTATTCGACTGCAACCGCGGCGCGATAGTCGACACAATCATTGCCGACTTTCACCGTTCGGCCCTGATGAATGACCGGAACGACAAGCTGTATCTTAGATACGGTGCGGTAGTTGACTGCCGGTACGACTCGGTCGTTACGCTGCTTGTGCCCGGCCTGTCAAATCCGCGTTGCATGGCATGGAACATGGTTGACAACCGAGTCTATCAGATTTCAACGCATACGCTTTACGTTTACCGCGACGACATGACCGGGATCGAGGAGAGGCCGGCCGGCAACTCCGGGCCGATGCTCGCCGTGCTGGGTAATCCCGCCCGGGGTTGGCTCAGACTCCGCTTCCAGATTCCGACCGGCGAGAAGGCCGCGCTATCGCTATTCGACGCCGCCGGCCGCCTCGTCCATTCGTCATTCGTCATTTCCACTTCGTCATTCAGGCTGGACCTGCGGTCCATGCCTGCCGGCGTTTACTTCATCTGTCTCGAACTGAATGGGGTCAAGGTCACCGACAAGGTCGCGGTTCAGCGATAGGTCAGGCTCAGCGGCCGAGTCTGCCACCGGGGTCGCACTTCCGGCTCGGTTGACACAGAGGCGACTCAGGCTAACATTCCGTGGGTGAAAGCTCTGCTTGCGCCGATTGACTACCTGGGTTTCCTGGCCCGGAGTCTGGCCGGGTCGCCCGACCTGCGCCGGACCTGGCCCCGGTTCATGGCCCAGTTGTGGAACCACGGCGTGGGCGCGCTGCCGGTCGTCATCATCACTTCTGTCTTCATCGGCCTGACCACCGCAGTCCAGACTACCTATCAGTTGATGGGCGTCGTGCCCAAGTACTTCGTCGGGATGGGCGTGGGACGGCTCGTGCTGATTGAGCTCGCCCCGGTGCTGACCGGGTTTATCGTGGCCGGTCGCTCGGCCTCGGCCATGGCCGCGGAGTTGGGCGCGATGCGCGTGTCCGAGCAGGTTGACGCGCTCGAGGTAATGGGGATTGACCCGTACCGCTATCTCTGCCTGCCGCGGATTCTCGCGACCTGCGTCGGCCTGCCGGTGCTCGTCGTCGTGACCGAAGTCGTCGCCGTGTTCACGGCGCTCTTCATATCAGCGAGGATGCTTGACGTGCCGGCCGCGGCCTTCACCTACGGCGTGACGCACTTCTTCATGCTCCGCGACTTCGTGGGCGGAATCGTGAAGGCGCTGTTGTTCGGGCTGCTCATCGGCACGAGCGGGTGCTATTTCGGATTCGGGGTCAGCGGCGGGGCCCAGGGCGTGGGACGGGCCACGACCCGCGCGGTCGTGCTCTCCGCGGTGTTGATACTGCTCGTTGACTTCGTGATTGCGCTCATCTTCTTCAAGACATGATTCGAGTTGAGGCGGTCAGCAAGCGTTTCCGGGACACCGTCGTGCTCGACCGCGTGAGCCTGGAGGTCCCGGACGGCACTACGACCGTGATTCTCGGACCGTCGGGTGTCGGCAAGACCGTGCTGTTGCGGATCATGGCCGGCCTGATGGCACCCGATGAAGGGCAGGTATTCTACGACGGCCGGCGGGTTCGCTTCGGCCGGTTCGCCGACAACCGGGGCCTGACTGGTGGTCTTGGCTACGTGTTCCAGAGCGGGGCGCTCTTCGACTCCCTGACCGTGGCCGAGAACGTGGCGCTTCCGCTCCAGGAGACGACCCGGCTGAGCGGCGCGGAAATCCGTCGCCGCACCGAGGAAGTGCTGCAGCGCGTCGGCATGGCCGAGAGTGCCGGCCTGTTCCCGCGGGCCCTGTCCGGCGGCATGACGCGGCTGGTCGCCATCGCGCGGGCGCTGGTTGCTGACCCGCGCTGCATATTCTTTGACGAGCCGACGACCGGGCTGGACCCGGCGATCCGAGAGCGCATCTGCGCCATGATTGAGGAACTCCGGGAACACGGCGAGCGGACACAGGTCGTGGTCACTCACGACCTTGAGGCCGCGAGCCTGCTTGCGGACCATATGTACATGCTTCGGGCCGGGAAGCTGGTTCGCGCAGACAACGTGAGAAAGGAAGACTATGAACAAGCGTATCCGTGACGTCGTCGTGGCGGCATTCGTGCTGGGCGGTGTCGGGCTTGCCATCTTTGCCTACGTCTGGTTTTCAGGACGGATGCCCAGCCACCACGGCCACGTCTACCGCGTCATGTTCCGTGACGTCGCCGGGCTCAAGGCCGGCGACCCGGTGCAGGTGCTCGGCATCGAGAAGGGGAGAGTTGTTCAGATTGACCTGGTCCGTGACCACGTCGAGGTCAAAGTTGCGGTTGCCAAGGAGTTCCGGCCGACCACGGACACGCGCTTCGCGGTCCGCTCAATCAGCTACCTCGGCGGCGACCGCTACCTGATGGTCACGCCGGGCGATTCAGCACCGGCCGCGCCGGATTATGTCTTCCGGGGCATCAACGAATCGCTCGAACTCGAAACGACCTTCCTCAAGCTCGACCGGTTGCTGACCGAACTCAACCCGACCGAGCTCAGCGGCCAGTTGTCCAAGTCGGCCGACGACCTCGTCGTCGCCATTCGCACCGAACTCGCCGACGTCCGCGCTGACTTCTCGGGCATGGCCGGCAACCTGGGCCGGCTCGCGGCCCGACTCGACACCTTTGTTCAGCTCATGGACGCCAACTCGACCGCAGGCAAGCTGGTTAGCTCGGACTCGCTCTACGACGAAGTCAGGCAGACCAATATCGAACTCAAAGGCCTGATTACTGACATCAAGGCTCATCCGGACAAATACGTAAAGGTCAAGTTCAGCCTGTTCAAGTAGCCGGCCGGCCCGAACTGAACCGCCAAGGCCGCCAAGAACGCCAAGGGGGATGTCATTCCGACCGAAGCGAAGCGGAGTGGAGGAATCTCTCAGTCACGGTTCCAAAGGGAATCGCAACTCGCGTCCGCAGAGCGCGGCAGGCGGGCTACGGCCAATGGCTCACGGCTTGCGCTGACGGCAGGGGAGACGGGCTTGATGCGCCGGGGCGGGTCTGGTAAAATCCTGCTGCTGGGAGCGTTGCCAGCTTGCGGCCGAAACACACCTTCGTGATGACCGCCGGCGCGCTCCCGGCTTTGCTTTGACTCGCGGGGCTGGCGCAGACAGCCAACGAAACTCCGTCCGACCCAGCCGGGCCTGCTGTTGCGCCCCGCGACTATTGGAGGGTCAGCGGAAACACCGCCCGCGCGTCAGGAATTGTCTATTGCGTCCCCGGAATTACGCCCCGAAGTGCTCAGCCCTAGGAGAAAGCCTGCCATCCTCTTCGGATCAGCTCCTCAACCTTGTCCTTGTTGTCTCTGAACACCTTCAACTGCACTGATATCGCAAGCACGTCGTCTCCTTTCTGTCTAAAGGGGACGCCTGTATTCCCGAGTAGTTCCTTGGCGGCAGCCATGTTTTCATCCCCGACCTTGATCTCAAATGGGCAGTACCCTTCCTGCCGACGCGGCCATACCCAACAGAAGTTCTGTCGGCTAGTTCCAATTGCGACGTGATGCTTGTTGTATGTAATCCTAGTGCCTAATTGCATAAATTAGCGATGGTATTTCTCAGTTGAGCTCCCCTGA